>NZ_JBEOPV010000007.1:0-321190 GCF_040310425.1 Pseudomonas sp. 65/3-MNA-CIBAN-0223 | reverse complement strand
CGTCAAAACTGCGTAACTCATTGTTTACCAAGGAGTTTTCCGTTTCGACTGCGCCGGAAGTGGGGCGAATTATAGACATCTGAAATCTGCCGTCAAGGCCTAATTACGCCTTCTTGGCAGAAGAGGCCTTTTTAGCCCATAACCGCGGTATTCGACGGGACACAACAGGCAGCCGCATTACCAAAAGCAGCCCTCCTATAGATGCGTAGATGGCCCACTCTTCAAGATCAGCACGCACAATCCACAACATATGCAGCAAACCAAGCCCGAGCACCACATAAGCCAATCGATGCAGCTTCTTCCAGCGAGCGCCTAACCGGCGCTGGCTGTATCTGTTCGAGGTCACGGCCAATGCGAGCAGGCAAAGAAATGCCAGCGCCCCGACAATGATGTAAGGCCGCTTGCGCAACTCGACACCCAGTTGCGACCAGTCAAACCCAAGGATAAATGCCATATACCCGCACAGATGCAGGACCACGTAGGCAAAACACCATAATCCGAGCTGGCGGCGCACGGCGATCCACCCCGCCCAACCGCTGAGTTTCTGCAGTGGCGTCATCGCCAGCGTGACCAGCAGCAGTATGAGGGTACCCAGCCCCAGGCGATCAACCAGCACCTTACCGGGATCAGGCCCAAGCACATCCGCCCAGGCCCGGTACAACCACAAGACCGGCCAGACGGCGGCGGCGATGAATACGCCGATACGCCAGTACGGGAAACGCATCAGTAGTTCTTCCGCAGATCGAGCCCTGTATATAGAGAAGCGACTTCTTCCGAGTAGCCGTTGAACATCTGGGTGTCCCGCACGTTCGGCTTGAACAGGCCGCTGGGCAGGCGCCGCTCGCGAGCCTGGGTCCAGCGCGGGTGATCGACCGTCGGATTCACGTTCGCGTAAAAGCCGTATTCATCTGCGGCAAGACTCTGCCAGGTCGTCTTGGGCTGCTCGCTGACCAGACTGATCCGCACAATGGACTTGATGCTCTTGAAGCCATACTTCCAGGGCACCACCAACCGCAGCGGCGCACCGTTCTGGCTGGGCAATTCGCGCCCGTACATGCCCACCGCAAGAATCGCCAGCGGATTCATCGCCTCATCCAGGCGCAAGCCTTCGACATAGGGCCAGTCGATCAAGGCGAAACCGGAACGCTGCCCGGGCATGGTCTTGGGGTCCTGCAAGGTTTCGAAGCGGATGTACTTGGCACTGGCGCTCGGCTCCACCTGTTTGAGCAATGCCGACAGGGGAAAGCCGAGCCAGGGAATGACCATCGACCAGGCTTCCACGCAACGCAGGCGGTAAATGCGCTCTTCCAGCTGATAGGGCTTCATGAAGTCTTCCAGCGCGTACCGCCCCGGCTTACCCACCTCCCCGTCTACAACCACACTCCAGGGCTCGGTCTTCAGCGCGCCTGCGTTCGCCGCGGGGTCGCCTTTTTCGGTGCCGAACTCATAAAAGTTGTTGTAGTGGGTCGCATCCTTGAATGGCGTGATCGCCTCATCCTTGACGGTCACCGCCCCCCAACGCGTAGCGGGAAGTTTCTCGGAGAACCAGGAAGGCGCCTTGCCAGGCTCGACGTCGGCGTAGCGGGACGCCTCTTCGGCGCCGGCCCAACGCGGCAGGCTGCCAACAGCCAATCCGGCAACGGCAGCGCCAAGGACGTTACGTCGAGATAAATACAGGGATTGAGGCGTGACGTCCGACTCATGGCAGTCAGACGCCTGGGGGATCTTGATCAGCATGGCTACTCCGCAGTTTTGGAGGACAGATGCACCAAATTAGACTGCGGAGTATGAGGGATATCAGGCGTTTTTGTTCCGGCGAAGTCTTAATAGATATTGCACCGGACCAGAGGCTGCGTAGGCAAGGAACACCAGTAACAGAATACGCGGCGGATCACTGAATACCACTGCGAACACCAGCACCACGGCCAGGATTGCCACGAACGGCACCCGCCCCTTCAGGTCCAGCTCCTTGAAGCTGTTGTACTTGATGTTGCTGACCATCAGCATACCGGCGGCGGCAACCATCAGCGCCACCAGGAAAGACATCCTGGAGCCCTGGATGCCGTAGTCGCTGAACGCCCAGACGATACCGGCAACCACACCCGCCGCTGCCGGACTGGCAAGCCCGATAAAGTAACGCTTGTCTGCGGTGCCCACTTGAGTGTTGAAGCGCGCCAGTCGCAGCGCCGCGCCCGCCACATAGATGAAGGCAACCATCCAGCCGACCTTGCCCATGTCACCCAGGGCCCAGCCGAACGCCAACAGCGCCGGGGCAACGCCGAAGGCGACCATGTCCGACAGCGAGTCGTATTCGGCGCCGAAGGCACTTTGGGTATTGGTCATGCGGGCCACGCGGCCGTCTAGCCCGTCGAGCACCATGGCGACAAAGATCGCGATGGCGGCGAAAGCAAAGTATTTGCTTGCGCCGACCGAGTCACCGGCGCTCGCTGCCGCCTGGGCGCTCATCGAGTTGATGATGGAATAGAACCCCGCGAAGAGATTCGCGGTGGTGAATAGATTCGGCAGAAGATAGATACCACGATGCCGGACTTTACGACCTTCAGCGTCATGCCCTTCTTCGATGTGTTCATCGATGGGCAGCAGGCTTTCGGCGTCAGAAGCCTGGTTTGGCTCTTCGGGACGTTCGCTCATGGACATTACCTTGCAACAGGGTGGAGAAATTTCGACAGGCGTCTGGGACGAGGGTTCGCCCGCAAACGATGCAGCTTTATACCAGAACCGGCTCCCCAAACGAAAAAACGCGGCCTAGGCCGCGTTTTCCGTACAAGTGCGCGACTTAGTTCTTGGCTTTGTCGACGATCTTGTTGGCACCGATCCAAGGCATCATGGAGCGCAGTTGCTCGCCGATGATTTCGATGCCGTGAGCGGCGTTGTTACGACGCTTGGCGGTCATCGAAGGATAGCCGGTAGCGCCTTCGCTGATGAACATCTTGGCGTATTCGCCGTCCTGAATACGTTTCAGGGCGTTGCGCATGGCCTGACGGGATTCGGCGTTGATCACTTCCGGGCCGGTCACGTACTCGCCGTATTCAGCGTTGTTAGAGATCGAGTAGTTCATGTTGGCGATACCGCCTTCGTACATGAGGTCAACGATCAGCTTCAGTTCGTGCAGGCATTCGAAGTAGGCCATTTCCGGCGCGTAGCCAGCTTCAACCAGGGTTTCGAAACCGGCTTTTACCAGCTCAACGGTACCGCCGCACAGTACGGCTTGCTCGCCGAACAGGTCGGTTTCGGTCTCGTCCTTGAACGTGGTTTCGATGATGCCGGTACGACCACCGCCAACGCCTGCAGCGTAGGACAGTGCAACGTTCTTGGCGTTGCCGGAAGCGTCCTGGTAGATAGCGATCAGGTCAGGGATGCCGCCGCCTTTGACGAACTCGGAGCGAACAGTGTGGCCCGGTGCTTTCGGCGCGATCATGATCACGTCGAGGTCAGCGCGTGGCACTACCTGGTTGTAGTGGATCGCGAAGCCGTGGGAGAAGGCCAGGGTGGCGCCTTTCTTGATGTTCGGCTCGATTTCGTTCTTGTACAGGGCGGACTGGAACTCGTCCGGGGTCAGGATCATGACCAGGTCGGCAGCTGCAACAGCGGAAGCAACGTCAGTCACTTTCAAGCCGTGAGCTTCAGCCTTGGCAACAGTGGCCGAGCCTTTACGCAGGCCAACAGTTACGTCAACGCCGGAGTCTTTGAGGTTGCACGCTTGAGCGTGACCCTGGGAACCGTAACCGATAATGGCAACTTTCTTGCCCTGGATGATGGACAGGTCGCAGTCTTTTTCGTAATAAACTTTCATGAAATTCCCCTATATATCCAGGCCGTTCAGGCCATTCACTAATTTGGTTTAGATGCTGAGTACTTTGTCGCCGCGAGCGATGCCGGTTACGCCACTGCGGACGGTTTCCAGGATCGATGCGGTGCCGATGGACTGAATGAAGCTGTCGAGCTTGTCGCTGGTACCGGTCAACTGAACGGTATACACGCTGGCGCTGACGTCGACGATCTGTCCACGGTAAATATCGGTGGTGCGTTTGATCTCGGCGCGCTGTGCGCCAGTGGCCTTGACCTTGACCAGCATCAGTTCGCGCTCGATGTGAGCACTCTCCGACAGGTCGACCAGTTTGACCACTTCGATCAACTTGTTCAGGTTCTTGGTGATCTGCTCGATCACTTCGTCATGACCCACGGTGGTCAACGTCAGGCGCGACAGGGTCGGGTCTTCGGTCGGTGCCACAGTCAGGCTTTCGATGTTGTAGTTGCGCTGCGAGAACAGGCCGACTACACGAGAAAGAGCACCCGGTTCGTTTTCCAGAAGCAAGGAAATAATATGCCGCATGATTAAGTACGCTCCGTCTTGCTCAGCCACATATCGCGCATGGAGCCGTCTTTGATCTGCATCGGGTAGACGTGCTCGCTGGTGTCGACCGAAACATCGATGATGACCAGACGATCCTTCATGGCGAACGCTTCTGCCATCTTCGTCTTCAAATCTTTCGATTCGGTGATGCGCACGCCGACGTGACCGTAGGCCTCCGCCAACTTGACGAAATCAGGCAACGATTCCATATAGGAATGTGAGTGACGGCTGCCGTAGCTCATGTCTTGCCACTGGCGAACCATACCCAGAACACCGTTGTTCAGGATCACGATCTTCACTGGCAAGCCATACTGCAGGCAGGTCGACAGCTCCTGGATGTTCATCTGGATGCTGCCCTCGCCCGTCACGCAGACGACGTCGGCATCCGGGAAGCTCAACTTGATGCCCATGGCCGCCGGGAAACCGAAGCCCATGGTGCCCAGGCCACCGGAGTTGATCCAGCGATTGGGCTTGTTGAACGTGTAGTACTGCGCGGCGAACATCTGGTGCTGCCCCACGTCCGAGGCAACAAAGGCATCGCCCTTGGTGACTTCGCACAGGGTTTCGATCACGGTCTGCGGCTTGATGACGCCGCCGTCGCCCTTGTCGTAAGGGAACAGGCCACGATCACCGCGCCACTCATCAACTTGCTTCCACCAGCTGGCAACGGACTCCTTGTTCGGGGTCTCGCCGATTTCCTTGAGGATCGCGACCATTTCGGTCAGGACGCTTTCCACCGGACCCACGATGGGTACATCGGCCTTGATGGTCTTGGAGATCGAAGCCGGGTCGATGTCGATGTGGATGATCTTGGCGTTCGGGCAAAACTTCGCCGGGCCGTTGATCACACGGTCATCGAAACGTGCACCGACTGCCAGGATCACATCGGCGTGGTGCATCGCCAGGTTGGCGGTGTAGCTGCCGTGCATGCCGAGCATGCCGATGAACTGGCGATCGGTGCCAGGGTAGGCACCCAGGCCCATCAAGGTATTGGTCACTGGCAGGTTGAGCATTTTCGCCAGCTCGGTCAGCGGCGCGGAGCCACCACCGAGGATCACGCCGCCGCCGGCGTACATCACTGGCCGCTTGGCCGCCAGGAGCATTTCTGCAGCCTTGCGGATTTGCCCGGAGTGACCGCGAACGGCCGGGCTGTAGGAACGCAGCTTGGCTTTCTTCGGGAAAATGTATTCGAACTTCTCGGCCGGGTTGGTCATGTCTTTGGGGATATCGACAACGACCGGACCAGGACGACCGGATTGCGCCAGGTAGAACGCCTTCTTCATGACTTCCGGAATTTCCGACGCGTGCTTGATCATGAAGCTGTGCTTCACGATCGGCCGGGAGATACCGATCATGTCGGTTTCCTGGAACGCGTCGGTGCCTACCATGGTGCTAGGCACCTGGCCGGAAATGACCACCATCGGAATGGAGTCCATGTAGGCCGTGGCAATACCGGTAATGGCGTTGGTTGCGCCCGGCCCGGAAGTAACCAGTACCACGCCGGCTTTGCCGGTGGCACGGGCATAGCCGTCAGCCATATGGGTCGCAGCCTGCTCGTGGCGAACCAGGATGTGGGTCACTTCCGGTTCTTTGAACAGGGCATCGTAGACATGAAGAAGAGCACCACCCGGGTACCCGTAGATGTACTTGACGCCTTCGTCACGCAAAAAGCGGACGAGCATCTCACCGCCAGATAAAAGCTCCACGTTGTTCACCTCTAAAACGCCAGAATACCGCCCACATGCAAAAGGACGGGTCTTAATAGGTTTACTTCTCAGCAGAGCATGAGCGACGGTGGTCGCCGACTACGTCAGCACTGACTGAGCAAGTATTGGGATCGTCCCAAGTGTTGCGGGACTTTCCCACCCAGCGCGAGGTAACGCGTTGCGGGTGTAACAGGTCGGCGCGGGTATGCGCCTCATGATCTGCCGAGTGGGTCTGCTTCTGGCAGTCCCTCTACAGCGGACTTTGGATTCTTCTGTTTCGTCCCCTCCAAGTCAAGCCGTCTATGTGCTTTATTGAAGTAAGCGCATGAGAAAGCAAGAAAAAACCGCTAAACCGCAACTGTGTTAGCTTCAATTGCGCAACTCATGGCAAGGAAATGGCATGCGAACTTTATTGATGGTCGGTCTACTGATCAGCCCTTGGTGTCTGGCGGGGCAAATCTACAAGTGGGTGGACGCCCAAGGCGTGACTCATTTCGACGCCCAGCCTCCTCAAGGTCAGGAGGCGACGACGGTGCTCACTCCAGCACCGGCCCCGGCCAAGCCGGTACCACCACCACGCAGCCATGTGATTGGCGACCAGCAGGCGATCGACAAATCGGTGAAGGCACAGGTGGCCGAGCAGCAGGCGCAGTTGCAGGCGTTCTGCCAACAGGCCCGCACGAACCTGGCCCAGCTACAGAACAATCCAAGATTACGAGAGGAAGTCGACGGTGAGATGCGCCGCCTGAACGAGCAACAGCGTCAGGAGCGCATCAGCGAATCACAGAAACAGATTGGGGATAACTGCCAATAGAACCCTGCGTAGGAGCTGCCGAGCGAAGCAGAGGCTGCGATCTTTTGACCTTTACCCCAGAACAACAAGATCAAGAGGTCGCAGCCTCGTTGCACTCGACAGCTCCTACATCCGCTCCTACATCGGATCCGGCGCTAGCGGGCAGCCGTGATCAGCAGGTCAAACTCCTTGAGCAGCACCTGCAACTGCCGATCCTTGCCCTGCACATTGCGCGCGGCGAACACCATTTCGGCCATTTCCTGGATTCCCGACGCGTTGGGCAACGGGAGATCCTGTTCGAGGATCATTTTCATCCGCGGCAGGAAAATCCATTGCAGCCACTGTTCGAAATCCAGCGTATCGACCGAGAAAGGCTCAACGCTGGAAAGCGCCTCAGTGGAGGGCGAGACGTCGTCCCACCATCCCTGCACTCGCAGTTCGCGCTCGATCAACAGCAGTTGCTCGGCGATCTTCGGAAAGCGTGCGTCCATCACAGCGTGACCTTGGCCTTCTGGCGGGCCAGCGCAGCGCCTGCAGAATCACCCTGCTTCTCACGCGCCTGGGCGATCAGCCCCCACAGGCTGGCCTGCAGGTCCGGCCGGCCATTGGCCATGGTCAGGCCCCGGCGGGCGAACTGCTCGGCCTGTGCCGCATCACCTTGGGCCATGCGCACCTGGGCCAGGCGATAAAGCACCTGCGGCTCACGTGGCGCCACCCGCTGGGCACGCTCAAGGCTCGACGACGCGCCGTTGAGGTCACCGCCCGCCTGTTGCTGCTGGGCCGTGGTCAACAGCGCCAGCACCGGACCGTCCAGTTGCTCATCGGCCGACAAGCCACCGCCGGTACTGGCTGACGGAATCCCGCTCGGAGTCGCCGGCATGCTGTAGCTGCCCTGGTTGATCGGCGCCGACTGCACTGGCGCCGTATCGATTGGACCTGGCGTGATCGGGCCCGGCGTGATCGGCGAAGTGCTGATAGGCGCAGAAGCCACCGCACCACCGCCTGGGACCATCACCACCACCCCAGTGTCACCTTGCGGTATCGCCTGGGCCTGCGCCTGTACCGGACGCTTGACCGTCGTCTGCCGGAAACCGCCATTGGCCTGCACACGTTCGCTGTTCGAAACGGCGCTGCCGGAATCCACTACCGGAATGGACCCGCGTTGTACGGTGGAGCAACCGCTGAGCAAAGCCACGGCGGTAACCGCTGGAATCAACCACTTGTTCACTTGAAACCCTCTTTGCTTAGTTCATCCAGCCTTTGACCCAATCCATCACCGTTTCGCCCGAAGCAGGGCTTTCGCCACCGCAAGCGGGGCCGGGAGGCGGTTCGCTGCCGCGAATATACGGCATCTGTACGGCACCTGGACAACCCGCATCGGAACCCTGCCCCGTGCGTGAATCAACCCAGGCCTGAACAATGTTGTCTGGCTGCGGCATGTCCAGCGGCAACGGGTCGGCCTTGCGCATGAAACTGGTCCAGACCTGCAGCGCGCCGGTGGCGCCGGTGAACGGCGTCTTGCCGTTGTCATCGCGCCCCAACCACACCACGGCCAGCAGGTCCTGGCTGAAGCCGGCGAACCAGCTGTCTCGCGAATCGTTACTGGTACCGGTCTTGCCGGCCAGGGTCAGGGTCTTGGGCAACACGTTATAAACCGAACTGCCTGTACCTTCACGCATGACCCGCTGCATGGCGCTCTGGACCAGATAAATGGAAGCCGGGTCGAAACGCTGCTCGATCTGGAACGGATAACGCTTGAGTGGCTCGCCTTCGGCGGTGAGCACACTGCGAATGCCGCGCATCGGTGTATTGAACCCGCCGTTGGCGAGGGTCTGGTACATGGTTGCCACTTCGATCGGGGTCAAGCCTCCGGCCCCCAGCAACATCGACGGGAATGCCGGAAACTCGCGACTCACACCCAGTCGTGCAAGCGTCTTGAGCACGTTCGGTACGCCCACCGCCAAGCCCAGGCGAGCGGTCGACAGGTTGTAGGAATGCGCCAGGCCTTGATAAAGGAATACCGTGCCATGGGAGCGGCGATCGTAGTTCTGCGGTTTCCAGACCTGGCCGTCCGCGCCCTTCACCGAGAAGGAGTCGTCCGACAGCCAACTGGTCAGGGTGTACTGGCTCGGTTTTTCCAGGGCCGTCAGATAAACAGCCGGTTTGATCAGCGAGCCGATCGGTCGAACCGCATCCAGAGCGCGGTTGAATCCGGCAAAACTGGCCTGGCGGCTGCCGATCATGGCCTGGACTTCGCCGGTTTCCGGGTTGGTCACGACCATCGCCGCTTCAACCTCATCGGAGCCCTTGCGCCCGGACAGACGTTTGAACGTGTCATTGACCGACGCTTCGGCTTTCATCTGCAGGATCGGATCAAAGCTGGTGAAAATCCGCAGGCCTTCTTCGGTCAAATCCTCGTCGCGATAGTCCTGGCGCAGCTGACGCTTGACCAGATCGAGGAAGCCGGGGAACGAGCTGTCGGCGAGTTTCCCGCGGGTAGTCACACCCAGTGGCAATTTCTTCGCGGCGGCGACCTGCTCGGCAGTGGCCACACCCTGCTCCTGAAGGACATCCAGCACCAGGTTGCGGCGCTCCAGGGCGCGTTCGGGGTTACGTCGCGGATTGTAGTAGGAAGGGCCCTTGACCATGCCTACCAGCAAGGCCACCTGATGCAGTTTCAGCTCGGACAAAGGCTGGCCGAAGAAGAACTGGCTGGCCAGTCCAAAACCGTGCACCGCACGCTGGCCGTCCTGGCCGACGAACACTTCATTGAGGTAAGCCTCAAGAATCTCGCGCTTGTCGTAATGCAACTCCAGCAACATCGCCATCATGGCTTCGGTGAGTTTGCGGGTCAGGCTGCGTTCGCTGGTCAGGTAGAAGTTCTTGACCAATTGTTGCGTCAGCGTACTGCCGCCCTGGGTCATCTTGCCGCCGGACGTGTTGACCCAGACGGCACGGGCAATCGACTTGGGCGACACACCCCAGTGGGAATAGAAGTCGCGGTCTTCCACAGCGACCAGGGTTTCCAGCAGATACGGCGGAACCTGATCGATTTTTATCAGGATGCGGTCTTCGAGATTCTTCGGATAAATCCCGCCGATCAGCAGCGGCTCCAGGCGCACCACAGAAAGCTTCGAGCCATTGGTGGCCGACAGTTCCGCCACGTAATCGCCGGAGAAGCGCACTCGCACGGGCTGGGCTTTCTCCATACCTTCATAGAACTGGAAGCCTCGGGTATTCAAGTCGACGGTGTTGCCGTTGACCGCCGCAGCGCCAGGACCATTGCTTACGCTCTCGCGCCGGTAGCCCAGGGCGTCGAGCTCGGTGAGGAAGTCTTCCTTGCTCAGCTTCTGCCCGGTGAACAGCTCGAGCGGGCGCGCGTAGACCTTGGCCGGAATGGTCCAGCGCTTGCCGGAGAACTTCTCCTGGACAATTGCATCAAGGTAGACCGCGAATCCGGCGAGCACCACGAGGCCGACCAGACTGAGTTTAAGGGCCCAGCCCAGCCACGGGCGCAGGCCCCTGGAAGGTGGTTTTTTTGGAGTGCGGGGGGATCGAGTACGAGTCATGGCGGCGGATTATACGCACTTTATTCATACTCAACAGGAGGCCTCCGAGGTTTGCGTCGAGCGGACTTGCGGCCATAATGGCGACCGTGAATTTTCCCAGACTCTGAAGGATCGCCTGTGAGCCAGTCCCTGATCGCTGCCCTGCAAAACCCGGCCCTCTACCCGCATCCCGTAGACGGGTTCCAGGTCATCGAGACCCACATTTCCTGGGTCCTGCTTACCGGCCCCTTTGCTTACAAAGTAAAAAAACCGGTGAATTTCGGCTTCCTTGACTTCACCAGCCTGGACGCTCGCGAGCACTTCTGCGGCGAAGAGCTGCGGCTTAACCAGCGTTTGACCAATGATTTGTATCTTGAAGTGTTGCCGATTACCGGCAGCGCCGAAGCGCCGCAATTGGGTGGCGACGGGCAGGTGATCGAGTTCGCGCTGAAAATGCGTCAATTCCCGCAAAGTAATCTGCTCAGCACCTTGCAAGCCAATGGTGAATTGACCACCGCGCACATCGACGAGATGGCCGCGCAGATCGCGCAATTCCACCTCGCGGCGCCTAAAGTCCCGGCCGAACATGAAGCCGGTACGCCGGACGCCGTGATGGCACCGGTGAGCCAGAACTTTGAGCAAATCCGCCCGTTCCTCAGCGACAAGACCGACCTCCTGCAACTGGACGCGCTGCAAGCCTGGGCCGAAAGCAGCTTCGAACGCCTCAAGCCGTTGATGGCCCAGCGCAAGGCCGACGGCTTCACTCGCGAGTGCCACGGTGATATCCACCTGGGCAACGCAACGCTGATCGACGGCAAGGTCGTGATCTTCGACTGCATCGAATTTAATGAGCCGTTCCGCTTCACCGACGTCTATGCCGACACCGGCTTCCTGGCAATGGACCTGGAAGATCGTGGACTGAAGAGCCTGGCGCGCCGTTTCGTCAGCCAGTACCTGGAATTGACCGGTGACTACCAGGGCCTGGAACTGCTGAACTTCTACAAGGCCTACCGCGCCCTGGTTCGGGCCAAGGTCACCCTGTTCAGCATGCCGGCCGCCGCCGACCCCGTGCAACGTGCGACCGCCCTGCGCCAATACCGCAACTACGCCAACCTGGCGGAAAGCTACAGCACCATCCCGTCTCGCTTCATGGCTATCACCCATGGTGTCTCCGCGGTAGGCAAAAGTCGTGTAGCCATGCGCCTCGTAGAAGCACTGGGCGCCATCCGCCTGCGCTCCGACGTAGAGCGCAAACGCCTGTTCGGTGAGCAGACCGTTGCAAATGAGCCACAGGCCGGCATTTACAGCGCTGAAGCCAGTGCCGCGACCTACGCCCGCCTGCATGAAATTGCCGGGGTCATCCTGCGTGCCGGCTTCCCGGTCGTGGTCGACGCCACTTACCTCAAGCACGAGCAACGCGACGGTGCAGCACAAATCGCCGAAGCTACCGGTGCGCCCTTCCTGATCCTGGACTGCAATGCGCCGCAAGCTGTCATCGAGACCTGGCTGGCCCTGCGCCAGGCGGACAACACTGACCCATCCGACGCAACCCTGGCCGTCATCGAAGCCCAGCAGGCCAACCGTGAGCCGCTGACGCCAGCGGAGATTCTCTGCAGCAAACGCGTCCAGACCAATGAAAGCGGCACACTGGATACCGTGGTAGCGCAGATTCGCCAGCGCTTGCCAGGCTTGTAAGGGGCATTTCGTCCGTGAGGTCTTCGCCGACCTCACGGGCGCCCGATAGTGGCACTATACTGGCGTCATAAATCCAACAGGTGATGTGACATGAGCCAGCCCAAACTCCTCGACACTCCGCTCTATGCCTTGCTGCACAAGGACGACATCACAGGCTTCAACAGCGAACGCCCAAGCGAAGGCGTCATAGACATGGTCGGAGGCGACTTTCGCGGCCTGGACCTGCGCGAACTAAATGCCGATGGCGTGGATTTCACCGACGCCTACTTCCGCTCCGCCGACTTGCGCGGCATCGACTTTCGCAAATCTTCCATGGAAGGTGCGAGCCTGGCTCACGCCCAGATCTCGGGCGCTTACTTTCCGCCCGAACTGAGTGCAGACGAAATCCTGATGTCGATGAATTTCGGTACGCGCCTGCGCTATCGGACCCGCTGAAATCGCGCATGAACTCCCGTCCGGCGCCCCCGCTCTGCGCTGGACTGCTTACGCCTGCCCGCGCAAAAGGCCAGCTGCCCAGTCCGGCATCAAGACCGCTTAGAAGCTTTTGCCCTGAAACCGACCAAACAATCACGCTTTTCCTGCTGATGGCTACACTCCTGAGAAGCTTGCCCACGCTCCCATTCGGCCGTCGCAAGGAGGCTTGATGAATGATGAACTGCAACACCTGAAGAATCTTGGCAAGACGTCAGCGCAGTGGTTGCATGCCGTGGGCATTCACAGCGCCTCGGACTTGCGTCGCCTCGGGGCGGTGGATGCCTATCGGGCCGTGCGCACGCGCGGGTTTCGAGCGTCCAAGGTGTTGTTGTATGCGATCGAAGGTGCGCTGATGGACGTGCACTGGAACGATATTCCCGCGGAGCGAAAGGAAGCGCTGAACAAGCAGCTGGAAGCCATCTCTTCACGGCATAAGAACTGAGTTGCCCGCTGACTGGCCTGAAAACCTCTGATTACTTGGCTTTCAGGGCGATTACAAATTAACGATCAATCAGCTGTTGACATGGTAATGAGAATCGCTATGATTATCGCAACTGGTCGCGAGACTGGTCGATATTTGAACAGCCCTTGGTTCGGACTCTCAGATATCTCCTCATCAGGCTAATCACGGTTATTTGACCCGGCTCTTGCCGGGTCTTTTTTTGCCCGATGATATGTGCCCGGCCTTTCATTTTTTGCGAGTTTTTCCGAGCTGCTTGCGCATCTGCTTACAATAATCCGGCGCCTTCACCTTCGGCGTATACCAGACATAATCCGCCATCCCCACCGTGACCTCACTGCCCTGCTGAGCCAGCATCAACACCGTCGCTCCTTCCTGCGCCCCCAGATCCAGCAAATGGATCGGCACGCCGACATCCTTGCGCGCATGAAAAGCGCCAGCGAACAGCAAGGCAGGCTCAGGCGCTGCGAGCAGGCGTTCGGCCATGCGTCGGTCCCGTTGTTGCTGGACCGCCAGCATCGCGGGCAGTTGCGACTTGGGCAGCAGGCCGCAATGGGAGTCGCGGACTTGCTTCTGCAGTTCATCCTTTACGTCCTCTGCGTTGGACCGAGGACCGCTTGGCGTCGCCGGATGGGTATACGCCGCACGGACTTCCAATGGGTCCAGGTTTGCGGCAAGCAAGGGATACGGCTGGGTCAGGGCAAACTGAATGATGGGCCCGTACAGCGCCCAGTCCCAACCTTCCTGCCAGGCCAATGCATCGCGCAAATCCGCCGGGGGCTTGGAGGCCTGGCGAACCTGATCGACGTGCGGTTGTTGGTCCGGGGTGAGCATTTCGAGCAGCAGGCTGCCTTGGGTTCGTTGCTTACCCAAGGCTTGCAACAACCACAACTGCAGGGCGTGGTGATCACGATTGTCGTGTTGCTCGCCCACGATCAGCCGCGATGGCCTGGCCAGCGCCGCCAGCAGTTGCTCTGCCGTCAACACCTGGCCAGTGCGCAGGTCACGAATCTCCCCGGCTAAAGGCGGCGGCGGAGGTGGAGCAGGTGGCGGCGCGGAAACATGCGTACAGGCCCCCAGCAGGAGCACCACCAGAATCAAGACTGCGCGCATGTTTACGCTCCTATGACAGATTCAACGAGCAATGATCAGCGGATGACCACGCTCAGGATGCGGCTGCACCAGCACTTCGAGCCCGAACACCGCCTTCAGCGGCTCCGGGCGCAGTACCTGCTCGGGCGTATCCAGCGCCACCTGCCGGCCGCCTTCGAGCAGCAACAGGCGATCACAATAGCGCGCGGCCAGGTTCAGGTCATGCAGGATCACCAGCACTGCCGCGCCCCGGTTGGCAAATTCGCGCACGGCTTGCAACGTGGTGTGCTGGTGCAGCGGGTCGAGCATTGAGGTCGGCTCATCGAGTAACAAGGTCTGCCCAGCCTGCCCCGGCCACAACTGCGCCAGCACCCTGGCCAGATGCACCCGCTGGCGTTCGCCACCCGACAGGGCCAGGTAGCTGCGGCCGCTCAAGTGACAGGCGTCAGCGGCCTGCAAGGCGGCAGCGATGATTTCGTCATCGCGCACTCGACCGGTTTGATAGGGCAAGCGGCCCATACCGACAACTTCCTCGACACGGAAGGCGAAGTCCAGCGTCGAGACTTGCGGCAATACCGCCAGTCGCTGGGCCCGCTGGACACCCGTGCACTGACTCAACTCCAGCTCATCGAGCCAGACGCTGCCGTGATCAGCCCTCAACTCACCGCACAACGCCCCCAGCAGAGTACTTTTGCCTGCACCGTTGGGGCCCAGCACGCCGAGCACTTCTCCAGGCTTGAGCTCAAGCGTGATGTCCGTCAGCACCGTCTTGGTGCCCCTGCGGATTTGCAGATTCTGCGTACGCAGCATCACACGCGCCTCCGGACCAGTAGCAATAGAAAGAACGGGGCGCCGATGAACGCGGTGACTATCCCGATCGGCAGCTCGGCCGGCGCCAGGGCCAGACGGGCGACCAGATCGGCAAACAACAGCAGGCTGCCACCGGCCAGTATCGAAGCCGGTAACAGCACCCGATGGTCGGGACCGGCCAGCAGTCGCACCAGGTGCGGCACGACCAACCCGACAAAGCCGATCATGCCGGCCGCCGCCACCGCCGCGCCGACCCCCAGCGCGGTGCAAAACACCAGTTCGCGCTTGAGCCTTTCGACGTCGATGCCCAGGTGACCGGCTTCGGACTCACCCAACAATAACGCGTTCAGCGCCCTCGCCCGGCGCGGCAACCATAGCGCCACGCCGACACTGACCAATAACAATGGCCAGAGTCGCGAGTAACTGGCGCCATTGAGGCTGCCCAGGTTCCAGAAAGTCAAAGTGCGCAGGGTGGCGTCATCGGCCATATAAGTGAAGAGCCCGACGGCCGAGCCCGCCAACGCTGTCAGGGCGATACCGGCCAACAACATGGTCGCGACATTTGTCTGACCGTTGCGCCGGCCCAGTCGATACACCAGCGCGGTCACCCCCAGCCCACCGAGGAAGGCGCACAGCGATAGAAGATAGGGCCCGAAGGACTCCGGAAGCCCGCCAAATGCCGAGCCGCCGACAATCGCGATGGCCGCCCCCAAGGCAGCGCCACTGGAGACCCCCACCAGCCCTGGATCGGCCAGCGGGTTGCGGAACAAACCCTGCATCGCCACGCCAGACAGCGCCAACACCCCGCCTACCGCCAGGCCCAGCAGGGTTCGGGGCAGGCGAATCTGACCGAGGATCAATTCGGCCTGCTCCAGGCCTTCAGGCGCGATGGGCACGCCCACCATGCGCAAGCCGGCGCGCAAGGTGTCGACCAAGGGCAGGCTGACCGGCCCGAGCGCCAACGACAACCAGATAGCCAGCAGGCACAACAGGCTCAAGCCGATGAACAGGGTTCGGGGTTTGACCAGTACGGTCATTGCGCGGACATACCCGGGTAGAAGCCGTCAGCGAGCGACCTCAACGCATCGGGCAAGCGCGGCCCCAGCCCGCCTACCAGCAAGGTCGGATCCAGCTGGATGACCCGCCCGTTTTTGGCGGCAAGGGTCGAGGAAAGAATCGGGTTTTCCCTGAACAACGCCGCGCGGGCCTCTTCGCCTGTCAGCACGCGATCGGCGAACACCAGCACCTGCGGATTGAGGTTGGCCAACGCTTCGACGGAAAACGGCTTGTAGCCGGTATGAGTTGCCAGGTTGTGCCCGCCCGCCTTCTGCAGCATCCAGTCTGCAGCCGTGCCCTGGCCGGCGATCAACGGTTTGCCACCGGCATGACCGACCAGCAACAGCACTCCGGGAGCCTTTTGCTTGATCTGCGCCTGGGTCACCCGAAGCTGTTGCTCGTCAAGTTGCGCGCGGTAGGACTGGAACGCCCGGGACGCCTGCTCCTCAGCACCCAGCAATTTGCCCAGGTGCTGCAAATTACCCTGCAATGCCGCCAGGTCAGGCTGGGCCGAGAATAATTCGACCTGCACCCCCGCAGTGCGCACCTGCGACAACACCGGTGGTGGCCCCATTTCCTCGGTCCCCACAAGAATCTGTGGGCGCAGGCTCAGAATGCCCTCCGCCGACAGCTGGCGCTGATAGCCAATGCTCGGTAACGCCTTGAGCGCTGGCGGGTGCTGGCTGGTGGTGTCGACCCCGACCAGCTTCGACTCTCCCCCCAGGACGCTGACCCATTCCGATACCGCGCCACCTGCGCTGACCCACCGCTGGGGCAACTCGGCCGCCGTCGCATGATGACTGGCGAGAAGTCCGATACAGAGCGCAGCAACGCGGGTACTCAGGCGCATGAATAGCTTCCTTTAAGGTTTTCCCGGACAGGGAGGCGGCAGGCCAAGTATCCTCGACATCCGGCCTCCAGCGGGCGAAGCCGGCATTTGATAATTGTTTGCATTTGCACGTCAAGCTCGGACACATCTGTCAGAGGTTTCGGCACTCGAGGATAGCCATGAAGTTTTTTTGCGCAGGCACCGAACTGCCCGATGACAGCAGCCGCGGCTTCGAGATCGAAGGACGCAAACTCTTTGCCGTGCGTCGCAGCGGACAGGTCTACGTCTACCTCAATCGCTGCCCGCATCGCGGCGTCGGCCTGGAATGGCAGCCCGACCAGTTTCTCGACCCCAGCAACAGCCTTATCCAGTGCGCCACCCACGGCGCCCTGTTCCTGATCGAGGACGGCGAATGCGTGTCCGGCCCGTGCGCCGGGCAGTCCCTGACACCGGTCCCCTGCCGTGAAGACGCTCAGGGAATATGGGTCAACCTTTAGCCGTTGAGCAGCACGGCCAGGCGCCGATCGACCCGCATCCCCTCATGACTCAAGCACACGCCGTAGGCCAGTACTTCCACCCCGCAGGCCACCGCTTCACGCAGCGCCTCGGCGTAGGCTGGATCAATTTCGTGGGCCGGACGCACCGCCTCGATGCCGGTCAGGTTCACGCAATACAGCTGCACCGCGCGAATCCCGTCCCGCGCCAGGTGCGCCAATTCCCGAAGATGTTTGGCCCCGCGCTGGGTGACTGCATCAGGAAAGGCCGCTACCGATGAGCCATCGAAACCCAGCGTGACACTTTTGACTTCGACATAAGCTGGCCCGCCAGGGTAATCCAGGCGGAAATCGATGCGACTGCTTTCCTGACCGTAAGCCACTTCACGCTTGAGCTCAGTGAAACCGTTCAGCTCGGTGATGACCCCACCGCGCAACGCTTCCTCGATCAGGCCATTGGCGCGCCCGGTGTTCACGCAGAACAAGCGCCCCTGGGGCGTTTCGCCAATCTCCCAGGTACCGGGCAACTTGCGTTTCGGATCATTGGAGCGACTGAACCAGACCTGCCCGCCCTCGACCTGGCAGTTGAGCATCGAGCCGGTATTGGGACAGTGAATGGTCAGCAACTCGCCATTCACGGTCTCGATATCGGCGAGAAAACGCTTATAGCGACGGATCAGCCGGCCTTCTTCGAGTGGAGGATCAAAGCGCATCAGCCTTGCCAGCTCCGCAGACCGCGGGCAATTCTCTCGACGGCTTCCTGCAGGCGCGGCAAATTTTGCGTGTAGGCAAAGCGCACGTGATGGCCAGCCTGGTAACGCCCAAAATCGAGCCCCGGCGTAATTGCAACATACTCGGTTTCGAGGAAATGCCGACAGAACGCGAAGGCATCACCGCCGAATTTGCTGATATCGGCATACAAGTAGAAGGCGCCCTCCGGTTCTACGGCAATGCCGAAACCCAATTCCCGCAAAGCGGGCAGGAGGAAATCGCGGCGGCGGCCGAATTCGGCACGGCGTTCTTCGAGAATGCTGATGGTGGCTGGTTCGAAGCACGCCAGGGCAGCGTGCTGAGCCATGCTTGGGGCGCTGATGTAGAGGTTTTGCGCAAGTTTTTCCAGCTCGCCGACGGCGGCTTCGGGCGCTACCAGCCAACCGAGACGCCAGCCGGTCATTCCGAAATACTTTGAAAAACTATTCAGCACGAAGGCACTGTCATCCACTTCCAGCACACTGGCCGCGTCGGTGCCATAGGTCAGGCCATGATAGATCTCGTCCACCACCAGATGGCCGTGCCGCGCCTTGATCGCACTGGACAGGCCCGCCAGCTCGTCGCGGGTCAGAATGGTCCCGGTCGGATTGGCGGGCGATGCCACCAACGCGCCGACGCTGTCCTGGTCCCAATGCCGCGCCACC
Source organism: Pseudomonas sp. 65/3-MNA-CIBAN-0223 (assembly GCF_040310425.1). NCBI lineage: Bacteria > Pseudomonadati > Pseudomonadota > Gammaproteobacteria > Pseudomonadales > Pseudomonadaceae > Pseudomonas > Pseudomonas sp. 65/3-MNA-CIBAN-0223. The sequence goes on along the minus strand of NZ_JBEOPV010000007.1, from coordinate 302,443 downwards.
AGATCGGGGGTCAATTGGTAACGCACGTCGGGGCCAACCGGTACTAACTGCGCGGCACCTTCCACCAGCCGCAGGAAATGCCGGTTGCACGGGTACCCCGGGTCCGCCAGCAACCAGTGCTTGCCCGGATCCACCAGCAAGGCGCTGGCCAGCAACAGTGCCCCGGAGCCGCCTGGCGTGATCAATATTCGCCGAGGGTCGATATTCAGCCCGTAACGTTGCTGATAGAACCCCGAAATAGCCTCGCGCAACTCGGGAATCCCCCGCGCCGCAGTGTAACGGGTCTTGCCTGCGGTCAAGGCGGCCTGGCCTGCCTGGATGATCGGCTCGGCCGTAGTGAAGTCCGGTTCGCCGATTTCCAGGTGGATCACGTCGTGACCTGCAGCCTGTAACTCATTGGCGCGGGCCAGCAGGGCCATGACGTGGAACGGTTCGATCGCGCGACTGCGGGCACTGTAGGACTGAGCCATCGGCCTTCCTTCAACGGGAGAAAAAACTGATTCTACCCAAGCGCAGGAACGAGCGAGAAGCTAAAGCGGTCAGAGCGTTATAACGCTGGTCTCAAACGACTCAAGCGTGTGCCCCAGGTTTGACTAAAATCAATAATTGATCAGGTCTCCAGCACCACCAGACAAGGCTTTGCAATCATTTGCAAGCCCATTGAGCCACTACCTCGACATCCGGGAGTAGCGCGGTCCGATTTGATCTGGTAAGTTCGCCCGCTTGCAGCCGCAGGGCCGGCAGGTGTCGGTGATGGAGCAATCCTGCGCAATGGATTACAAGAGTAGAGGCGGTCCATTTCATGCCCACCCAAGCAAAGCAGCAAAACCAGTCGATCAGCGGCTTCGAACCCTACCAGGCAGTAAAGGGCGAGGAGTACATGGGCAAGCCCATGCGCGCTCACTTCACCAAGATCCTGAACAAGTGGAAACAGGACTTGATGCAGGAAGTCGACCGTACGGTTGATCACATGAAAGACGAAGCGGCCAACTTCCCTGACCCGGCAGACCGTGCCAGCCAGGAAGAAGAATTCAGCCTCGAATTGCGCGCCCGTGATCGCGAGCGCAAGCTGATCAAGAAGATCGACAAGACGCTGCAATTGATCGAAGACGAAGAATATGGCTGGTGCGAGTCCTGCGGCGTCGAGATTGGCGTCAAGCGACTGGAAGCCCGCCCTACCGCCGACATGTGCGTTGACTGCAAGACCCTGGCGGAAATCAAGGAAAAACAAGTCGGCAAGTAATTGCGACCTGGATAAAGAACGGAGCGTGCGAACGCTCCGTTTTTGTTTCTGATATTTGTGTTACCTGATGCGCCTATAAAATCGCCATCACTGTAGGAGCGAGCTTGCTCGCGATGAACCTGAGAACGCCGCGGGGTATCAGGCTTGCAGCGTTATCGTTGACGACCGTCGCGAGCGAGCTCGCTCCTACAGGTTGTTTGGCGCCAGCCAGGAAAAAGTAACGTTACCCCATGACTGCCATCGCCTCCCCCACCTACACCGGACGCTTCGCCCCCACGCCCAGTGGTCACCTGCACTTCGGTTCGCTGGTCGCCGCGCTGGCGTCCTACCTCGACGCGCGCTCGGTGGGCGGGCGCTGGCTGATGCGCATGGAAGACCTGGACCCACCCCGGGAAGAGCCCGGCGCCCAGGCGGCAATTCTCAAGGCACTGGAGAGCTACGGCTTTGAATGGGATGGCGCGGTGGTGCGCCAGAGCGACCGCCACGATGCCTATGCCGAGATTATCAGTCGCCTGTTCAACCACGGCCTGGCCTACGCCTGCACCTGTTCGCGCAAACAACTCGAGCCCTATCACGGGATATACCCGGGGCTGTGCCGCAATGCCGGCCATGGAACCGAGGATGCAGCGATTCGCTTGCGCGCCCCCGAACTGGAATACCACTTCATCGACCGCGTACAAGGCGAATATCGGCAGCACCTGGGCCGTGAGGTCGGCGATTTTGTGATCCGCCGCCGCGACGGCCTGTATGCCTACCAACTGGCTGTGGTCCTCGATGACGCCTGGCAGGGCATCACCGATATTGTGCGCGGAGCCGACCTCCTCGACTCCACGCCGCGCCAGCTCTACCTGCAGGAATTGCTCGGCCTGTCGCAACCGCGCTACCTGCATATTCCGCTGATCACCCAGCCCGATGGCCACAAGCTCGGCAAATCCTATCGCTCCCCGCCACTGACAGAAGATCAGGCAACCCCCTTGCTCCTGCGGGCGCTGCGCGCACTTGGGCAAACGCCCGGTAGCGAACTCGCGTACGCCACCCCGCGAGAGGTGCTGGATTGGGGCATCGCCCACTGGGACGCGCTGAAGATCCCGCGCACACTGCACCTGCCCGAGGCACAACTGCAGTGATGACGCTTGCAGTCGCGCCGCCATCCGTTACCATCGCCGCACGTTTTCGGGCACGCGCATAAAAAAGAGAGGCCGGGATGTACATCTATCGCTTGGTCCTGCTTCTTGTAGTGGGGATCTACCTGTTCTCCCCGGCCATCATGGACTGGTGGATCGACGCCACTGGCGCCTGGTATCGCCCTTATCTGCTCTGGCTGATTCTGATCGTCGTGACCTTCATCCTGCAGAGCCAAAAAGATGCCGATGAGCTTTAGCCTGACCCAGATGATCCTGATCAGCGCCGCCTACCTGGCGGTGCTGTTCGGCGTAGCCTGGATCAGCGAACGGGGCATGATCCCCCGGGCGATCATTCGCCACCCGTTGACCTACACCCTGTCGCTGGGGGTCTATGCCAGCGCCTGGGCGTTTTACGGCACGGTAGGCCTGGCCTATCAGTACGGCTACGGGTTTCTTTCCAGCTACCTCGGGGTGTCCGGGGCGTTCCTGCTGGCGCCGGTGCTGCTCTATCCGATCCTGAAAATCACTCGTACCTATCAACTGTCGTCGCTGGCTGACCTGTTCGCGTTTCGCTTTCGCAGCACCTGGGCCGGCGCGCTCACCACCATCTTCATGCTGATCGGCGTACTGCCGTTGCTGGCATTGCAGATCCAGGCGGTGGCCGACTCCATTGGCATCCTCACCCGCGAGCCGGTGCAGCATCGCGTAGCCTTGAGCTTCTGCGCGCTGATTACTCTGTTCACGATCTTCTTCGGCTCGCGCCACATCGCCACCCGGGAAAAACATGAAGGGCTGGTGTTCGCCATCGCCTTCGAGTCGGTGATCAAGCTGATCGCGATTGGCGGCGTTGGCCTGTATGCGCTGTATGGCGTGTTCGACGGCCCGCAGCAACTCGAACTGTGGTTGCTGCAAAACCAGACCGCCCTCGCCGCCCTGCACACGCCGCTGCAGGAAGGTCCGTGGCGCACGCTACTGCTGGTGTTCTTTGCCTCGGCGATCGTGATGCCCCACATGTATCACATGACCTTTACCGAAAATCTCAACCCGCGCTCGCTGGTTAGTGCCAGCTGGGGCCTGCCGCTGTTCCTGCTGCTGATGAGCCTGGCGGTTCCGCTGATTCTCTGGGCCGGACTGAAACTCGGCGCCACCACTAACCCTGAATACTTCACGCTGGGCATCGGCATTGCTGCCAACAGCAAGGCACTGGCGCTATTGGCCTATATCGGCGGCCTGTCTGCGGCCAGCGGCCTGATCATCGTCACGACCCTGGCCTTGTCCGGAATGGCCCTGAACCACCTGGTGCTGCCGCTCTACCAGCCGCCGGCAGAGGGCAATATCTACCGCTGGCTGAAATGGACGCGTCGGGCGCTGATTGTCGCGATCATCATGGCCGGCTACGGCTTCTACCTGTTATTAGGCGCGGAACAGGACCTGGCCAATCTCGGCATCGTCGCTTTTGTCGCCACCCTGCAATTCCTGCCGGGGGTGCTGTCGGTCCTGTATTGGCCAACCGCCAACCGCCGCGGCTTCATCGCCGGCCTGCTCGCGGGCATCCTGGTGTGGCTGGTGACCATGCTGTTACCGCTGGTCGGCAATCTCCAGGGCTTCTACATTCCGCTGCTGAACATGATCTATGTACTGGATGACACCAGCTGGCACATGGCGGCCATCGCGTCGCTGGCGGCCAACGTGCTGATGTTCACCCTGATTTCATTGTTCACCAATGCCAGCCCGGAAGAAGCCAGCGCCGCCGAAGCCTGTGCCGTGGATAACGTGCGCCGGCCGCAGCGGCGCGAACTGCACGCCGCCTCGCCCCAGGAATTCGCCACGCAACTGGCCAAGCCGCTGGGTGCCAAGGCTGCGCAAAAGGAAGTCGAGCAGGCCCTGCGCGACCTCTACCTGCCATTCGACGAGCGCCGCCCCTATGCGCTGCGTCGACTGCGTGACCGCATCGAGGCGAATCTTTCCGGCCTGATGGGACCAAGCGTTGCCCAGGACATGGTCGAGACGTTCCTGCCCTATAAGGCGGGCGGCGAAAACTACGTTACCGAAGATATCCATTTCATCGAAAGCCGCCTCGAGGACTACCACTCGCGCCTCACCGGCCTTGCTGCGGAACTCGATGCCCTGCGCCGCTACCACCGCCAGACCCTGCAGGAATTGCCCATGGGCGTCTGCTCCCTGGCCAAGGACCAGGAAATCCTCATGTGGAACAAAGCCATGGAGGAGTTGACCGGGATTGCCGCGCAGCGCGTCGTCGGATCGCGCCTGAGCACCATCGCCGATCCCTGGAAAGAACTGCTGCAAGGCTTCATCAACCTTCCGGACGAGCACCTGCACAAGCAGCACCTGGCCCTGGATGGCCAGACCCGCTGGCTGAACCTGCACAAGGCGGCCATCGACGAGCCGCTGGCACCGGGCAACAGCGGCCTGGTGTTGCTGGTGGAAGACTTGACCGAAACCCAGATGCTCGAAGACAAACTGGTGCATTCCGAGCGCCTGGCCAGCATTGGTCGCCTGGCAGCCGGCGTCGCCCATGAAATCGGCAATCCGATCACCGGCATCGCCTGCCTGGCGCAGAACCTGCGCGAGGAGCGCGAGGAAGATGGCGAGCTGAGGGAAATCAGCGGGCAGATTCTCGAACAGACCAAGCGTGTATCGCGCATCGTCCAGTCACTGATGAGCTTCGCCCACGCTGGCAGCCATCAGCATAGCGACGAGCCCGTCTGTCTGGCCGAAGTGGCCCAGGATGCAATCGGCCTGCTGGCCCTGAACCGACGCAATTTCGAGGTGCAGTTCTACAACCTGTGCGACCCTGATCACTGGGTCGAAGGTGATCCCCAGCGCCTTGCTCAAGTGTTGATCAACCTGCTCTCCAACGCCCGCGACGCCTCGCCTGCCGGCAGTGCCGTGCGGGTCAAGAGCGAAGCCGGCGAACACACGGTCGACCTGATCGTAGAGGACGAAGGCAGCGGCATTCCGAAGAACATCATGGACCGATTGTTCGAACCCTTCTTCACCACCAAGGACCCTGGCGAAGGCACCGGTCTGGGCCTTGCACTGGTCTATTCCATCGTTGAAGAGCATTATGGACAAATCACCATCGACAGCCCGGCTGATGTTCAAAGCCAGCGTGGCACCCGTATCCGGGTGACCTTGCCGCGTCATGTCGAAGCGACGTCCGCTGTGAACTGAGACCGTCGAGAGTATCGAATCAATGCCGCACATTTTGATCGTCGAAGACGAAACAATTATCCGCTCCGCCTTGCGCCGCCTGCTGGAACGTAACCAGTACCAGGTCAGCGAAGCCGGTTCTGTGCAGGAAGCACAAGAACGATTCACTATCCCCACGTTCGACCTGATCGTCAGTGATCTGCGTTTACCGGGCGCACCGGGCACCGAGCTGATCAAGCTCGGCCAGGGCACTCCCGTGCTGATCATGACGAGTTACGCAAGCCTGCGCTCGGCAGTCGACTCGATGAAGATGGGCGCGGTGGACTACATCGCCAAGCCTTTCGATCACGACGAAATGCTCCAGGCTGTAGCGCGTATCCTGCGCGACCGCCAATCGCTGCAGAGCAGTGGCGCTGAGCCGCTGACCGGCAAGGCCACGCCTGGCGCGGCGAAAAACGGAGTCGACAACAGCAATGGCGAGATCGGCATCATCGGTTCGTGCCCGCCCATGCAGGATCTCTACAGCAAGATCCGCAAAGTGGCGCCAACCGACTCCAATGTCCTGATCCAGGGTGAGTCCGGTACCGGTAAAGAACTGGTGGCTCGGGCCCTGCACAACCTGTCCCGACGTGCCAAGGCACCGATGATTTCGGTGAACTGCGCTGCGATTCCGGAAAGCTTGATCGAGTCCGAGCTGTTTGGTCACGAGAAAGGCGCATTCACCGGCGCCAGTGCCGGTCGTGCCGGCTTGGTCGAAGCAGCCGATGGCGGCACCCTGTTCCTCGATGAAATCGGCGAACTGCCACTGGAAGCCCAGGCGCGCCTGTTACGAGTGTTGCAGGAAGGCGAAATCCGCCGGGTCGGTTCTGTTCAGTCGCAGAAGGTCGATGTACGCCTGATCGCCGCGACCCACCGGGACCTCAAGAGCCTGGCTAAAATTGGCCAGTTCCGTGAAGACCTGTACTACCGCCTGCACGTTATCGCCTTGAAATTGCCGGCGCTGCGCGAACGGGGTGCCGACGTCAACGAGATCGCCACCGCCTTCCTGGCTCGCCAGAGCGCGCGGGTCAATCGCACTGATCTCAAGTTCGCCCCGGATGCCGAACAGGCCATTCGACACTACTCCTGGCCAGGTAACGTTCGTGAACTGGAAAACGCGGTAGAGCGCGCAGTGATTCTGTGCGAGAGCCCGGAAATTTCCGCCGAGCTGCTGGGAATCGACATCGAGTTGAACGACCTTGACGACGATGAGTTCATCGGCCTGTCGCCGCAGCAGGGTAATGGACCGGGTAACACCAGCCATGAGCCGACCGAGGACCTGTCACTGGAAGACTACTTCCAGCACTTCGTGCTCGAGCACCAGGACCACATGACCGAGACCGAACTGGCTCGCAAACTCGGCGTTAGCCGTAAATGCCTGTGGGAACGCCGGCAACGGCTGGGCATTCCGCGGCGCAAGACCGGGGTAGCCAGCGAGAGCTGAATGACAGCTGTCGAGTGTGCGGGTAACAGGTGAATGTGTGAAAAAACTGTTACCTGAGGTTTTTCACGTAACAGAAGCCGGGGCTTACGGTAACGAAGCCCCGGTTTTTTTTGGCCCTCGAAAAGCCCGATAGCCAGCCTAACCCCTTGTTTTGCTGGGTTTCACAAAAGTTGGCACGCACCCTGCTATATGTCTGGTACAAGAACAATAACAAGTAATGCACAAGACAATAAAAATAAGACGAATCGACTCACGCACAATAAAAACAAGACGGCGAGAGGCGCAGCTAACTGATTCTTTTGGAGAGGCGTTGTATTTGGGGCTTGCCCCACGACCAGGCCGAGAACAACAAAAACTGTCCTAAGACAGAGCCTGAACTGGTTGGATCGATAGATCACTGCAGCACAGCGACCAAAGCAATCCGTTTGCTCTTGGCTCCCGATTGGGAGGGTCATGAAGGAAAAGCTTCATGACGAGGGCACTTAACAAAAACAAAAAGCCCGAAACCAATAATAAAAATAGAGCATGCAACTACTTCTTGGGGAGCTTCGGCTCCCCTTGTGGTTTCTGCGATTTGCCTTACCTGTACGAGCGAGCTTGCTCGCGATGAACCATCAGGCACCGATGGGGCCCTTGGCAAACCGCGTCACCGATCACATTTTTCACGAGCAAGCTCGCTCCTACAGGTCATATCGCCTGCGTCCTACACCATCCCTCGACTAAATGCTAGAATCCCGGCCCATCATGCGGTCATTCTTCGTTATGGCCGAACATTCCTTCAAACAGTGCATCCCATGCTGAAGAAGCTGTTCCAGTCATTCCGTTCTCCCAAGCGTCATACGCAACACATTCGCAGTACGCCTGAAGTGCTCAACAGCGGCCAACACTCGCTGCAAAAGGGTCAGTTCAGCCGTTACGCGGTGAATATCGTCGAGCGCCTGCAAAACGCCGGCTACCAGGCCTACCTGGTAGGAGGTTGTGTGCGGGACATGATGCTCGGCATCACGCCCAAGGATTTCGACGTCGCCACCAGCGCCACGCCAGAACAGGTCCGCGCCGAGTTCCGCAATGCGCGGATCATTGGCCGCCGTTTCAAGCTGGTGCATATCCACTTTGGCCGCGAAATCATTGAAGTCGCGACCTTCCGTGCCAATCACCCGCAAAACGACGAGGAAGAAGACAGCAATCAATCTTCCCGCAACGAGTCCGGGCGAATCCTGCGCGACAACGTCTACGGCACCCTGGAAGAAGACGCGCAACGTCGCGACTTCACCATCAATGCCCTGTATTACGACCCGGTCAGTGAGCGCATCCTCGATTACGCCAACGGCGTCCACGACATTCGCAATCACCTGATTCGCTTGATTGGCGACCCCAAGCAACGCTATCAGGAAGATCCGGTGCGGATGCTCAGAGCCGTGCGTTTCGCCGCCAAACTCAATTTCGGCATCGAAAAGCACAGCGCCGCGCCAATTCGCGAGCTGGCGCCGATGCTGCGGGAAATCCCGTCGGCACGCTTGTTCGAGGAAGTCCTCAAGCTGTTCCTCTCCGGGCATGCCGCAGACACCTTTGAAATGCTGGTGGACCTGCAGCTGTTCGATCCGTTGTTCCCGGCCAGTGCCGAGGCGCTGGAATACAACCCGACCTACACCCACACGCTGATCAGCGAGGCGTTGGTCAATACTGATCTGCGCATCAAGCAGAACAAGCCGGTGACGCCGGCGTTCCTGTTCGCCGCGCTGCTGTGGCCGGCCCTCCCCGCTCGCGTACTGCGCCTGCAAGAGCGCGGCATGCCACCGATTCCGGCGATGCAGGAAGCTGCCCACGAGCTGATCGCCGAGCAGTGCCAGCGGATCGCTATTCCGAAGCGTTTCACCATGCCGATCCGCGAGATCTGGGACATGCAGGAACGCCTGCCACGCCGCAGCGGAAAACGTGCCGACCTGTTGCTGGACAACCCGCGGTTCCGCGCCGGTTACGACTTCCTGCTGTTGCGCGAAAGCGCGGGTGAGCAGACCGATGGCCTGGGTGAATGGTGGACGGACTACCAGGATGCCAACGACAGCGAGCGTCGCGACATGATCCGCGACCTCAGCGGCAAGGATGAAGGCACCGGCGCCCCACGCAAACGTCGTCGCAGCGGTGGCGCCAAGCGCAAACGCGCGGCCGATGCCCCGAGCGCTACCGGCGAGTAATTGATGGAACGCATCTACATCGGCATGGGCAGCAACCTGGCCGACCCCGCCGAACAACTGCGCAGCGCCGTCGAGGCGCTGGCGCAGTTGCCGCACAGCGAGCTGGCCGGAGTATCCGCGTTCTATCAAAGCGATTCGCTGTTACCAGGGCAACCGCGTTACACCAATGCGGTTGCCGCCCTCGACAGTACCCTCGAGCCGCTGGAACTGCTCGATGCCCTGCAAGCCATCGAGAACGGACAAGGCCGCCAGCGCCTGGAACGCTGGGGCCCGCGCACGCTGGATCTCGACATCCTGCTGTTTGGCGATCGCCTGATCGACCTGCCTCGCCTTAAAGTGCCTCACTACCAGATGCAGGAACGGGCCTTCGTTCTCTATCCACTGGCCGAATTGGCACCGGCGGATTTGCGTTTGGCCAATGGTCGCAGCCTCAAGGACTTGCTTCTCGCCTGCCCGTTCGTCGGCCTGGAACGCCTCCCCTAAAATTGATACCCCCTTGTGGTAACGAGCCTGCTCGCGATAGCGGCCTGTCATCCAACATTGATGCTGGCTGATACACCGCTATCGCGAGCAGGCTCGCTCCCACATTGGTTTTGTCTGCATGTGCTGAATCGCATCAGTTACCCCGGTAACACCCCTGCCGTAACAACCCGGTAACACATGCAATTGACTTCCCGGGTTCTCCTCACGACTATAGGCGTCCCGCCGCCGTCAACACGGCGGTACAGGGCGCAATTCAGGCCATAAAAGCACGACAACAGACCGTGCGCCTGTATTCAACGAAGAATCACGCGCGTTACTCGCAGTAGTTTCCACAGCGCCTGAATGAGGAACCTTTTGATGCCAGCCATTACCCTGACCACCCTGCAAGGTCTCAAGCAAAAAGGTGAAAAAATCACCATGCTGACCTGCTATGACGCGACATTCGCCCACGCCTGCAATGAGGCCGGGGTTGAAGTGCTGCTGGTGGGCGATTCCCTCGGCATGGTCCTGCAAGGACACGACAGCACCCTGCCGGTCAGCACCGCAGAAATGGCTTACCACGTGGCCTGCGTCAAACGCGGCAATTCGGACGCATTGATCCTCGCCGACCTGCCGTTCATGGCCTACGCCACCACTGAACAAGCCATGACCAACAGCGCCCTGTTGATGCAGGCCGGTGCGCATATGGTCAAGGTCGAAGGCGCATTGTGGCTCGCGGATTCGATTCGCCTGCTGGCTGAACGCGGTATTCCGGTGTGCGCGCACATGGGGTTGACGCCGCAGTCGGTGAACATGCTCGGCGGTTACAAGGTCCAGGGCCGGAGCGAAAATCAGGCGCGGCAGATGCGTGCCGACGCCATCTCCCTGGAACAGGCCGGCGCGGCCATGCTGCTGCTGGAATGCGTGCCGAGCGAGCTGGCCGAGGAAATCACCCACGCCGTGAAAATCCCGGTGATCGGCATCGGCGCAGGTCACGCGACCGACGGCCAGGTATTGGTGCTGCACGACATGCTGGGCCTGTCCATCACCGGGCGCGTGCCCAAGTTCGTGAAGAACTTCATGACCGGACAACCGAGCATCCAGGCGGCCTTGAGCGCCTACGTGGCTGAAGTCAAAGCGGCGACTTTCCCAGGCATCGAACACGGATTCTCTGCATGAACACCGTAAAAACCGTACGCGAACTCCGGGCCGCCGTGGCGCGGGCCCGCAGTGAAGGCAAACGTATCGGCTTTGTGCCCACCATGGGCAACCTGCACAGCGGCCATGTCGCACTGGTGACCAAGGCCACCCAGCGGGTGGATTTTGTGGTCGCGAGCATTTTCGTCAATCCGCTGCAATTCGGCGCCGGCGAAGACCTCGACAAATACCCGCGCACCCTCGCTGCCGACCAGGAGAAACTGCTCCAGGCCGGCTGCCACCTGCTGTTCGCGCCGAGCGTCGAGGAAATGTACCCCGATGGCATGGCCGGGCAGACGCGGGTCAGTGTGCCGCAACTGTCCGAAGGCTTGTGTGGCGCCAGCCGCCCTGGGCATTTCGAAGGCGTGGCAACGGTCGTCAGCAAGCTGTTCAACATGGTTCAGCCGGACCTGGCGATCTTCGGCCAGAAAGACTTCCAGCAGCTGGCGGTGATCAAGTCACTGGTTCATGACCTGAATATGCCCATCCAGATCATCGGCGAGCCGACCGTGCGTGCGGCCGACGGCCTGGCATTGTCATCGCGTAACGGGTTCCTCAGTGAAGAACAGCGGGCCGTCGCGCCGATTGTGTATCGCACGCTGAGCGAGATCGCCGAGGCGATCAAGCAAGGGGATCGCGACTATCCGGGGCTGATCCACGCCAAGTTGCAGCAACTGCAAGCGGCCGGGCTGCGCCCTGATTACCTGGAAATTCGCCAGGGGCAAAACTTGCGTCCCGCTACTCCCGAGGATCGGGATGTGGTGATTCTGGTCGCAGCGTTCCTCGGCACAACCCGGTTGATCGACAACCTGCACTTGAACCTGGACGCGCCCGCCTAAGCACCGCGCTCCCCCTGGGAGCGGGTTTGCTCGCTCCCACATGGGATCTGCCTCAGCTTTCACTACCCAATTTCGACCCGGGATAACAAAAAAATGCACGCCATCATGCTCAAGGCCAAGCTGCATCGCGCCGAAGTCACCCACGCTGTTCTCGATTACGAAGGCTCTTGCGCCATCGACGGCGAATGGCTGGACCTGTCCGGCATCCGTGAGTACGAACAGATCCAGATCTACAACGTCGACAACGGCGAGCGCTTCACCACCTACGCGATCCGCGGGGAAGAAGGCTCGCGCATGATATCGGTCAATGGTGCCGCAGCGCACAAGGCCAAGGTCGGCGATCGCGTGATCATCTGCGCCTACGCCCATTACAGCGAAGCCGAGTTGCTCAACTTCAAGCCGCGCATGCTCTACATGGCACCAGGTAACGAACTGAGCCACACCAGCAACGCCATCCCGGTTCAGGTCGCCTGATCGAACCAGAAACACCTTTTCCTTCCGTTTGTCGGCTCGTCCCCAGTCTTCATGTATAAAAAAGTACCGGGGACGGGTCAGACAAAGTCAAGACAGATCGCAGCGCGAGGGTTACTGTATTCGCCCTGCGCCACGAAAACGTGACGACGCAGTTGACCGGACGCCCACCCGCAGCGATCCGGTATTTTTAGTGTTCAAAAGCCGTTCAAGTAAAAAGGAAACCCGCAGCGATGGCGTACTACCGCACTCCTCACGACGTGACCGCTCTGCCCGCCTGGCAAGCGTTGAATGATCACCGCCAAGCCATGCAGGATTTCAGCATGCGCGAAGCGTTTAATGCCGATCCGCAGCGCTTCACGCAATTCACCCTCAGCAGCTGCGGCCTGTTTCTCGACTATTCAAAGAATCTGATCAACGCCGAGACCCGCAACCTGCTGGTGGGCCTGGCCAATGAAGTCGACCTCAAGGGCGCGATCAAGTCGCTGTTCGAAGGCGAAATCGTCAACTCGTCCGAAGGGCGCCCTGCATTGCACACCGCCCTGCGTCGCCCCGTAGGCGACAAGTTGTCGGTCAACGGCGTCAATGTGATGCCGGAAGTACACAAGGTGTTGAACCAGATCACCGATCTCGTGGGCCGCATCCACGACGGTCTGTGGCGCGGTTACACCGAGAAGCCAATCACTGACGTGGTGAACATCGGCATCGGTGGCTCGTTCCTCGGCCCGGAGCTGGTGTCCGAAGCACTGTTGTCCTACGCCCAGAAAGGCGTGCGCTGCCATTACCTGGCGAACATCGACGGCAGCGAATTTCACGAACTGACCATGAAGCTGCGGGCCGAGACCACGCTGTTCATCGTCTCGTCCAAATCCTTCAATACCCTCGAGACCCTGAAGAACGCCCAGGCTGCACGCGCCTGGTACCTCGCCCAGGGTGGTTCGGAAGCCGAGCTGTATCGCCACTTCATCGCGGTTTCGAGCAACAACGCCGCTGCCGTGGCCTTTGGTATTCGCGAAGAAAACATCTTCCCGATGTGGGACTGGGTTGGCGGGCGTTACTCGCTGTGGTCGGCCATCGGCCTGCCGATCGCCCTCGCCATTGGCATGTCGAACTTCAAGGAACTGCTGTCTGGTGCCTACACCATGGACCAGCATTTCCAGAGCGCACCTTTCGAACAGAACATGCCGGTGCTGCTGGCATTGCTCGGCGTCTGGTACGGCAACTTCTGGGGCGCGCAGAGCCACGCGATCCTGCCGTACGACCACTACCTGCGCAACATCACCAAGCACTTGCAGCAGCTGGACATGGAATCCAATGGCAAGAGCGTCCGCCAGGATGGCACGCCCGTTAACACTGACACCGGGCCGGTCATCTGGGGCGGCGTTGGTTGCAACGGCCAGCACGCCTATCACCAGCTGCTGCACCAGGGCACTCAACTGATCCCGGCGGACTTCATCGTGCCGATCGTCAGCTTCAACCCGGTATCCGACCATCACCAGTGGCTGTACGCCAACTGCCTGTCCCAGAGCCAGGCACTGATGCTCGGCAAGACCCTCGCCGAAGCCGAAGCCGAACTGCGCGACAAAGGCGTGAGCGAAGAAGACGTACACAAGATCGCGCCGCACAAGGTGATCCCGGGCAATCGTCCGAGCAACACCCTCGTGGTAGAGCGCATCAGCCCGCGTCGTCTCGGCGCGCTGGTGGCGATGTACGAGCATAAAGTCTTCGTGCAGAGCGTGATCTGGGGCATCAACGCCTTTGACCAATGGGGTGTGGAGCTGGGCAAGGAGCTGGGCAAAGGCGTCTACAACCGTCTGGTTGGCAGCGAAGAAACGCCGGCTGACGATGCCTCTACACAAGGTCTGATCAACTACTTCCGCGGTCGTCACCGCGGTTAACCTGACGCCGTTCCTGCGGGGGTACTAACCTTGTAGGAGCTGCCGAAGGCTGCGATCTTTTGATTTTGCTTTTGAAGACCATAAGATCGCAGCCTTCGACAGCTCCTACGAGGGTCGCGCTGCTCCCCTCTTGTCGTGCAAACAAGAATAAGGAACCGTCATGTTCGATATCAGCACGTTCCCCAAAGCCGATGCCGTCCGCCGGGCTGCGAATCTCAGTCAAGACGACTATCAGCGCCTGTACCGCCAATCCATCGAACACCCCAGCACCTTCTGGGCAGAACAAGCGACACGCTTCCTCGACTGGAGTGCGCCATGGGAGACCGTGCAGCGCTACAACCTGAAAACCGGCGAAGCCAGCTGGTTTGCCGGGGGCCGGTTGAACGTCAGCTACAACTGCATCGATCGTCATCTGGCACAACGCGGCGATCAGGTCGCCATCATCTGGGAAGGCGACGACCCGGTCGACTCCATCCAGATCACCTACCGCAAGCTCCACCACCACGTCTGCCGCCTGGCCAATGTGCTCAAGAGCCGTGGCGTGAAGAAAGGCGATCGGGTGTGCATCTACATGCCAATGATTCCAGAAGCCGCCTACGCCATGCTCGCCTGCACGCGAATCGGCGCGGTGCACTCTGTGGTATTTGGCGGATTCTCCCCCGACTCCGTACGCGATCGCATCCTCGACGCTGATTGCCGTACGGTGATCACCGCCGATGAAGGGGTGCGCGGCGGCAAGGTCGTGCCGTTGAAAGCGAAAGTCGACAAGGCGCTGCAAAGTTGTCCTGACGTCAGCACGGTCATCGTCGTCGAGCGCACCCAGGGTGATGTTGAATGGGTTGAAGGGCGCGACCTGTGGTATCACCAGGCCGTGCGCGAGGTCAGCGACGATTGCCCGCCCGAGCCGATGGACGCCGAAGACCCGCTGTTCATCCTCTACACCTCCGGCAGCACCGGCAAACCCAAAGGCGTCCTGCACACCACCGGGGGCTATCTGCTGCAAGCGGCGATGACATTCAAATACGTGCTCGATTATCGCGACGAAGAAGTCTTCTGGTGCACCGCTGATGTCGGCTGGGTCACCGGCCACAGTTATATCGTCTACGGCCCGCTGGCCAATGGCGCGACCACGCTGATTTTCGAAGGTGTGCCGAGTTATCCCAGCAGTTCGCGCTTCTGGCAGGTGATCGATAAACACCAGGTCAATATCTTCTACACCGCACCCACCGCCCTGCGCTCGCTGATGCGTGAAGGCCCCGAACCCTTGAAGGAAACCTCCCGCGCGAGCCTCAGATTACTCGGCAGCGTCGGTGAGCCGATCAACCCGGAGGCGTGGGACTGGTATTTCAATACCGTGGGCGAACAGCGCTGCCCGATCGTTGATACCTGGTGGCAGACCGAGACCGGCGGCATCATGCTCAGCCCCCTGGTCAGCGCCCAGCGGATCAAGCCCGGCTGCGCCACTCAACCGATGTTTGGCGTGCAACCGGTATTGCTCGATGACACCGGCAAGGAAATCAAAGGCGCCGGCAGCGGGGTGCTGGCGATCAAGTCCAGCTGGCCGGCGCAGATCCGCAGCGTTTACGGCGATCCGCAGCGCATGGTCGATACCTACTTCAAGCCCTACCCCGGCTACTATTTCACCGGCGATGGCGCGCGGCGGGACGAGGATGGCGATTACTGGATCACCGGGCGCATCGACGACGTGATTAACGTGTCGGGCCATCGTATTGGCACCGCAGAAGTCGAGAGCGCCTTGGTGCTCCACGACAGCATTGCCGAAGCGGCAGTGGTCGGTTACCCGCACGACCTCAAGGGCCAGGGCATCTACGCCTTCGTCACGCCGATGAATGGCACCGAAGCCAATGATCAACTGAAGAAGGAACTGCTGGAGCATGTCAGCAAGGAAATCGGCAGCTTCGCCAAACCGGACCTGATCCAGTGGGCTCCGGCCTTGCCGAAAACCCGTTCAGGCAAGATCATGCGGCGTATCCTGCGCAAGATCGCCTGCAATGAGCTCGACAGCCTGGGCGACACTTCGACCCTGGCCGACCCGAGCGTGGTTGAGGATCTGGTGGATAAACGCCTGAACCAATAACGTATTGCCTGTTACCGCGCGTGGTGGGATCCGCCCTGTAGGAGCGAGCTTGCTCCTACAGTACGCGCACACACCCATTTATTTGCCTCAGAGTCACCATGGAATTCATCCGCACCCGCATCGAAACGCAGATCATGAGCCTCACGGGCCTGTCGCTTGGCACGCTCGACCTGGAGAACCCCAAGGGCGATCCTGGCTTGTTTGGCCCCGACTCGGTGAGCTGGCAGGTGCATGGCGACTTCAGCAGCATGTTGATCGGCGGTATCAGTGCACTCATGTTGCAAGCCCTGCATCCCCTGGCGCTGGCCGGAGTATGGGACCACTCAAATTTTCGTGAAGACATGCTGGGTCGATTGCGCCGCACGGGCCAATTCATCTCTGGCACTACTTTCGGCTCGCGAAAGGATGCCGACTGGCTGATCGAGAAGGTTCGCACCATCCATTTGCAGGTCACCGGCACGGCACCCGATGGACGGCCTTACGCCGCCAGCGATCCGTCTTTGCTGACATGGGTGCATGTGGCGGAAGTCAGCAACTTTCTTGCGGCGCATCTGCGTTACCGCAACCCACAGTTGTCGCTGGCCGATCAGGACCGTTACTACGCCGAGATCGCGCTGATCGCAGAACGCCTGGGTGCCCGGGATGTGCCCCGCTCCCGGCTGGAAATATCCCACTACCTGGAGAGTATTCGCCCGCAACTATTGTGCGATGAGCGCAGTCGCGAAGTGTTGCAGTTGCTGCTCAACGCCCCAGCTCCGAGCCGCCTGGCCAAGCCCTTTGGCGGCCTGATGATGCAGGCCGGAATTGACCTGCTGCCCGATTGGGCCAGTGACATGCTAGGCGTCAGTCAAAGCCCGCTGCAACGCAAGCTGATCCGCGCCAGCATCAATCGAAGTGCGCCGATGCTGCGCTGGGCCGTGCGTAATGGTTCGGTGCAGCGGGCAAAGCGGCGGATGGGATTGCTCAGCTAAAAGCATCGCGAGCAGGCTCGCTCCCACAGGGAAAAATAGTCAAAAATCCAACGTGGGAGTGAGCCTGCTCGCAATGGCAGCACCTCGGTTAACAGCCAAGCTGTTAAACTCCCGCGCCAAATTCCCTCTGCAAGGCGCACAGCATGTCTTCCTTGAATCAGGCGCTGCGCGCCGCCCTCGATCATCGCCAGGACCTGCTCGCCGAGCTGCATCAACAAGGCACCGATTGCTACCGCCTGTTCCACGGAAGCCAGGAAGGCGCCGGCGGCCTGACCATCGACCGCTATGGCCCGCAACTGCTGGTGCAAAGCTTCCACCAGTCGCTGGAACGCGAAGCCCTGCTTGGCCTGCACGCGACCATCAACCAGCACCTGGGCCTGGAGACGTTGCTGGTCTACAACGACCGCTCCCGGGGCAATTCGCGTATTGATCGCGAAGACACCGTCTACCGGGCCGACGAAGCAGCGCTGCAGGACCTGATCGGCCACGAGTGGGGCCTCAACTATCGAGTTCGCGGCCGTCATGCCGGACAGGATCCGCTGCTGTTCCTCGACCTGCGTAACACCCGCGGCTGGGTCAAGGCGCACAGCCAAGGCAAAAGCGTACTCAACCTGTTCGCCTACACCTGTGGCGTCGGCCTCAGCGCCGCAGCCGGCGGCGCGCGGGAGGTGTGCAACCTGGACTTCGCCGAGGGTAACCTGGCGGTCGGGCGCGAGAATGGTCTGCTTAACCCGCAACTGCCGACCATGGAATTCATCCAGTCCGATTATTTCCCGGCGATCCGCCAACTCGCCGGCCTGCCCATCAGCCAGCGTCGCGGCCACAAGCTTCCCGCTTACCTGCGCCTGGAGCAGCGTCAATACGACCTGGTGCTGCTCGACCCACCCGCTTGGGCCAAGAGCGCTTTCGGCACCGTCGACCTGCTGCGCGACTACCAGAGCCTGCTCAAGCCTGCGCTGCTGAGCACGGCTGATAACGGTGTGCTGATCTGCTGCAACAATCTGGCGAAAGTCAGCATGGAGGACTGGCGCGAACAGGTTTTGCGCTGCGCGCAGAAGGCCGGCCGACCGGTTCGCGAATGGACCGTAATGACCCCCGGGGCAGACTTTCCGTCGATGGATCAGCAGCCGCCGCTGAAGACCTTGATCCTGCAACTCTGAAATTCTTCGACACTTTCATAGAAATCCTGCAAAGCGCGACCACTTCGGAACCAGAATCGCGTGCCATACTCCAAGGCACTCCGATTCAGACAGATGAAGCCGCACATGCCCAAAGGATTGATCCGCGCCATTGGCGCCTTGTTGACTGCTCTGGCTCTCTACAGCCTGCTGGGGTTTCTGATTTTGCCGGGCATTGCGTTGCGGGTCGCCAATCAACAATTGGCCAATTACGCAACGGTGCCTGCGCACATCCAGCGCATCGAACTCAATCCGTTCAGCCTGGAATTAACGCTGTGGGGGCTGATCGTTGGCGAACCGGGCAAGGAGCAGGTCGGGTTCGAACGGCTCTACGCCAACCTGCAGATCGACAGCCTGTGGACCAAGGCGCTGCACCTGTCCGACATTGAGCTGAACAAACCCAAGAGCGAAATCCTGTTCGACAAGGAAGGCAAACTCAATCTGCTCGGTCTCTTCAAAATTCCCGCCAGCGAACCGGTCCCGTCGGATCCGGATGCAAAGCCGTTTCCGCTGCGAATTGAATGGATCAAACTGGCTGATGGCGTGGTGCATTTCAAAGATGCCCGACCCAGCGAACCTATCGAGTTTCTCTACGACAAACTCGACTTCGAACTGAAAAACCTCAGCACCCTGCCCGAAGACAGTGCCGACATGACGCTGGTGGCCGCCGGTCCCAACGGCGGGCAGATCGACTGGACAGGCAACTTCAGCCTCATCCCGATCGCCTCCGAAGGCAAACTGAAGATCACCGACGGCAGGATGAAGGCGTTCTGGCCTTATGTGCGCGATTCGGCACCCTTGGTGCTGGAAGACGGCGTCTACAGCCTGAGCACCGACTACAAGCTCAACCTGTCCAAGCAAACCGAGCTGCTGCTGAGTAACCTCGCGCTCAGTGTCTCCCCCTTCGCCATCAAGGCCCCGGACGGGCGGCAATTGGCAAAGCTGGAACGACTGGACGTCACTGAAACCACCATCGATCTGGCCAAACAACAGGTTGTCGTCGGCAAGATCCGCAGCAACAAACTGGAAACATGGGCCGCGCTGGAGTCCGATGGGCAACTCGACTGGCAAAAACTGTTCGCCAGCCAACCGTCCAAAGCGGCCGCCAAAGCCAAGGCCGAACCCGCCAGCACCCCGGCGGCCGCGGACTCGCCGAAACCCGAGCCGGCAGCGCCGGGCAAACCCTGGCAAGTGCTGCTCAAGGACGTGCAACTGCGCAATTACCAGGTGCATCTGGCGGACCGCAAGGCACAGCCCGCCGTAGAGCTGGACCTGAGCCCGCTGAACGTCGACCTGCAGAATTTCGACAGCCTCAATGGCGCGCCTTTCAACCTCAAGCTCGACACCGGCGTCGGCAAGCAAGGCAAGCTCACCGCAGACGGCGTGGTCAACCTGGCCCCGGTCACCGCCAATTTGAAGGTGCAGACCAAGGACATCGACCTGCGGGTCGCCCAGTCTTACATCAACCCGTTCATTCGCCTGGAACTGCGCAGCGGCATGCTGGGCAGTGATCTGGCGGTCGACCTGAAAAGCACCGAGCCGCTCGCATTCAGCGTCACCGGCCGCGCCCAAGTCGATCAACTGCATACCCTCGACACCCTCAAGACTCGCGACTTCCTCAAGTGGCAACAGGTGGTGGTCGAAGGCCTGAACTACCAGCATGGCGACAGCCTGTCGATCGACAAGGTCAACCTGTTCCAGCCGTACGTGCGTTTCATGATCAATGATGACCGCACCACCAACGTCGATGACCTGCTGATCCCGCAACCGGCCGATGCCAGCACCAGGGGGGCCACCGCGAAACCGGCCAGCAAGGACAAGCCGCTGGGCATCCATGTGGGCGGCATCGCCATCAATGATGGTTCGGCCAACTTTGCCGACTTCAGCCTGACCCCGAATTTCGCCACGGCCGTCCAGCAGCTCAACGGCGCCATCGGCACCATCGACAGCCGCCAGGCGAAACCCGCCAGCGTTGACGTCAAGGGCAAGGTCGATCGCTACGCGCCGGTGACCATCAAGGGTGCAGTCAACCCATTCGACCCGATGGCCAGCCTCGACATTGCCACCAGTTTCAAGCGGGTGGAACTGACCACGCTGACGCCCTACTCCGGGAAATTCGCCGGGTATCGCATTCGCAAGGGCCGGCTCAACCTCGACCTGCACTACATGATCACCAAAGGCCAGCTGAAGGCCGAAAACAAGGTGGTGGTCGAGCAACTGCAACTGGGCGAAAAAGTCGACAGCCCCGACGCCGTCAGTCTGCCCCTGAAACTGGCGATCGCCCTGCTCAAGGATGTCGACGGCAAGATTTCCATCGAGCTGCCGGTGACCGGCGATTTGAACAATCCGCAATTCAGCGTCATGCCGATTGTCTGGCAAACCCTGCGCAACCTGATCGTGAAAGCCGCTGCCGCGCCATTCAAGCTGATCGGCGGCCTGGTCAGCGGTGGCGGTTCCCAGGACCTGGGCACCGTCTCCTTTGCCCCAGGTTCCAGTGAGCTGAGCAAGGACGCCGAGGCCGCCCTGGTCAAGCTCTCGCAAGCCCTCAAGGAACGCCCGGCGCTACGTCTGGAAATTGAAGGCACTGCGGCCGCCAGCAGCGACGGCCCACTGATCGCCGAGCAACGGCTTGAGCGGGAATACCAGTACAACTACTACAAGATGCTCCAGCGTCGCGGCGACAAAGTACCGGCCAACGCCGGGTTGCTGCAGGTACCGGACAGCGAGAAAGGTCCGTTGCTGGAAGGCATCTACCGCACTCGCCTGAAGACCCAGCCGCCTGCCGAATGGAAAGACCTGGGCAAGGAAGAGCGCACTGCGAAGATGCGCGAGGCCGTGATCAGGTTCTGGAGTTCCAACGAAGTGCTGTTGCGTCAGCTTGGTCAGGATCGCGCCAGCAGCATCAAGGATTACCTGGTCGACAAGTGCCAACTGGCCGACGACCGTGTGTACTTCATCGACGCCACGCTCGGCGAACCGCAGAGCGACGGCCGAGTCATTACACCCCTGCACCTGGATGCCGAATGATGATCCGAATACACGTCCTTGGCCTGGCTCTGCTGGCATTCGCCGGGCAGGCCTGGGCAGCCGACACCCTGCGCTGCGGCAGCCAACTGATCAGCGTCGGCGACCGCACTGCAGAGGTTCTGCAAAAATGCGGCGAGCCGGTCGCCCGGGATTCGCTGGGCTACAAGCGCAGCGTGAACCGGCGCGAGGAGTATCAGGTAGAGGAATGGACCTACGGGCCGAACGGCGGGATGTATCAGTTCTTGCGATTTGAAGGTAATCGCCTGGTGCAGATCACCAGCAAACGCGGCCTGTAGAGGGCGTAGGGCGTAGGGCGTAGGAAGCTGTGTAGGAGCTGTCGAGTGAAACGAGGCTGCGATCTTTTCCTACCGACTCAATAGAAATCCTTTCCTCCCGACACAATAAAACAGGCCCCGACACGAATGCCGGGGCCTGTAATGGTCACATCCTTATGACCTTTCGCATGAACTCCAAAGCAGCAACAGACGTATAGCTCGGCCCGTCTGTCGCGCCTTCTCCCGGTCCAGGCGAGAAGCCTTGCCTTACTCGGCTTTCAGGCCATCAGCGGAGACCGCTTTGACGCCTTTGATTTTCTTGGCGATAGCTACGGCCATATCTTTCTGAGCGTCAGTCACAGCAACGGTGGACGACAGGGATACCACGCCTTTGTTGGTCTCGACTTTGATGTCGGTACCAGGAATGCCTTTTTCGGTAACCAGGTCAGCTTTGACTTTGGTGGTGATCCAGGTATCGGAAGTAGCTTCTTTGGCTTCGGTCATTTCACCAGCCGCCAGCACCATTGGTGCCTGGGTAGCCTGGGTAGTTTGTGCAAATGCGGAACCGGCCATGGTCAGGGTCAGCGCGGTAGCAGCAGCGGCAGTGATAGCGAACTTCTTCATACGAGTAACTCCTGTTTTTCTGGAAAGTCTGCTGCGTGTCTTGTCAGCAGGGTTACTGGGTATATTGCGAACGCTGTGCCAACTTTGAAACGAACAAAAAATCCTTATATATCAATGGCTTGGTATTTTGGACAATTTTCGAAATCATGCAAATTGCATGAGTTGGAATTTATCGACATGCAAGTTGCGGGTTTTGGCGTGGGCCTAAGGCCATGAATTGTGAGGTTTTTTTGAAGTCACCCGGAGCACGCGCAAAAAAATACCCCGCCTCTGTCACAGGGCGGGGTACTCGAAGAGCTATGTAGACAATGAAATCAAGACTTACGTATCCGCAACACCTGTGCAGCCTTTAGGCGCGTACTGCTGTTCGACCTTGGTAGCGCAAGTCCAACCAGTCGTAGCTGAGCGGGTCAGCGTGATCGTTTTACCTACGACAGGAGCAGGCGCATTGGCAATCGTGCACACAATACTACCGACGCCTGTACTGCCTGTTCCCGTCGAAGCTGTTACACAATTTGAGGTCGTGGCGTTGAACGCAGTATTCGTTGCAGCGATGTCGGTACCTTGATTCATCGAATCCTCAAAAGGCACCTTCAACGCGGAAATCTCCGCCAGACCTGCCGTCACTTTCGCCTTGGCCTGATACTTCGAATAAGCCGGAATGGCAAACGTCGCCAGAATCCCGATGATCGCCACCACGATCAACAGCTCGATCAGGGTAAAACCTTTTTGGTTATTCATAGAAAACTCCATGCATGAGTCGGAATCTCATGATCTGGATTATCTCCAGCACAGCCCATGCCAATTGCCTGCTCCCCAGCCGGCTTGGGCGCCGGATTCTGTCAGGCCCTTCCTAGGCCCTGGAAAACCGCACTAACTGACATTTTTTGTCACTTCTACAGCCATGGTTTGGCTCCGTCCCTTGACTAGGCTATAAGTCATGAACTGTCTGCGTCCGGTATCCCAATGAATGACATCGCTCTTAGCGGCCTGGCCAAACAATTGGTCCTGGCCGAGCTGTTGACTGAAAAAAGCGCGCAACAGGCGTATCAGCAGTCCCAAAGAAACCGCACCTCGCTGGTCAACCACCTGGTGCAGAACAAGCTGGTAAAGAGTCGGCTGGTCGCCGAAATCGCTTCCGAGCATTTCGGCATGGCCCTGTTCGATCTCAATGCCCTCGACAAGGAAGTCCTGCCCAAAGGGCTGGTCAGCGAGAAACTGGTTCGTCAGCACCATGTGCTGCCTCTGTGGCGACGCGGCAACAAGCTGTTCATCGGCATGTCCGACCCCAGCAATCACCAGGTCATCAATGACATCCAGTTCAGTACCGGGCTGACCACCGAAGCCATCCTGGTCGAGGATGACAAGCTCAGCGATGCCATCGACAAGCTCTTCGACACCCAGTCCACCGGGCTGGAAGACATGGCCGACGTCGACCTCGACGGCCTGGATATCGAATCTGCCGACGACAGCCAGGACTCCGTTGGCGGTCAGGATGCCGATGACGCGCCCGTGGTGCGCTTCGTTCACAAGATGCTGCTCGACGCGATCAAGAGCGGTTCTTCCGACCTGCACTTTGAGCCCTACGAAAAGAGCTACCGCGTGCGCATGCGCACCGACGGCATGCTGCGCGAAGTCGCCAAGCCGCCGATTCAACTGTCAGGGCGGATCGCCGCACGCCTGAAGGTCATGGCCAGTCTCGACATCTCCGAGCGCCGCAAACCCCAGGACGGGCGGATCAAGATGCGCCTGTCCAAGAGCAAGTCCATCGACTTCCGGGTCAACACCCTGCCGACCCTGTGGGGCGAAAAGGTGGTGATCCGGATCCTTGATCCCTCCAGCGCCCAGATGGGCATCGACGCCCTGGGTTACGAGCCGGTACAAAAAGACCTGTACATGGCCGCGCTGAAGCAGCCACAGGGCATGATCCTGGTCACCGGGCCCACGGGCTCGGGCAAGACCGTGTCGCTCTACACCGGGCTGAACATCCTCAACACCGTGGACATCAATATCTCCACCGCCGAGGACCCGGTGGAGATCAACATGGAAGGTATCAACCAGGTGAACGTCAATCCCCGGCAAGGCCTGGATTTCGCCCAGGCCCTGCGCTCCTTTCTGCGCCAGGACCCGGACGTGATCATGGTCGGCGAGATTCGCGACCTCGAGACCGCAGAAATTGCCATCAAGGCGGCTCAGACCGGACACCTGGTGTTGTCGACCCTGCACACCAACAGCGCGGCAGAAACCCTTACCCGCCTGCAGAACATGGGCGTACAGGGTTTCAATATTGCGACCTCGGTGAGCCTGATCATCGCCCAACGCCTGGCACGCAAACTGTGCAGCCATTGCAAGAAACCCATCGATATTCCCCGCGAAGCCTTGATCAAGGAAGGGTTTCCCGAGGACCGCATCGGCTCCTTCACCATCTATGAGCCGGTTGGCTGCGATCTGTGCAATGGCGGCTACAAGGGACGGGTGGGGATTTACGAAGTGGTCAAAAACACCCCGGCGCTGCAACACCTGATCATGGCCGAAGGCAACTCGCTGCAAATCGATATCCAGATGCGCAAGGACGGTTTTGATGACCTGCGTACTTCCGGTCTGCACAAGGCCATGCAGGGTATTACCAGCCTTGAAGAAATCAACCGGGTCACCAAGGACTGAATATGGCGGTCAAAGCAGCGAAAGTCAGTGTCTACGCCTGGGAAGGCACGGACAGGAAAGGCACGAAGATGACCGGCGAACTGAACGGTCAGAGCCCGGCACTGGTCAAGGCGCAGTTGCGCAAGCAAGGCATCAACCCGGGCAAGGTACGCAAGAAGTCGGTGTCGATTCTTAACCTGGGTAAACGCATCACGGCCCAGGACATCGCCCTGTTCACCCGGCAGATGGCGACGATGATGAAAGCCGGCGTACCGCTGCTGCAATCGTTCGACATCATCGGCGAGGGCTTCGAGAATCCGGCCATGCGCAAACTGGTGGACGAGGTCAAACAGGAGGTTGCGGCGGGTAACAGCTTTGCCGCGTCCCTGCGCAAAAAGCCGCAGTATTTTGACGAGCTCTACTGCAACCTGGTGGACGCGGGCGAACAGGCCGGCGCCCTGGACACCCTGCTGGAACGGGTGGCGACCTACAAGGAAAAAAGCGAAAGCCTCAAGGCCAAGATCAAGAAGGCCATGACCTATCCGCTGGCCGTGGTGTTCGTCGCAATCATCGTGACCGGGATTCTGCTGGTCAAGGTCGTGCCGCAGTTCGAATCCGTGTTCAAGGGCTTTGGCGCCGAGTTGCCGGCGTTTACCGTGATGGTCATCGGTCTCTCCGAATTCCTCCAGCAATGGTGGTGGCTGTTGCTCGGCGTCCTGATTGCGGGGTTTTTCGGAGTTCGCCGCGCCTTCAAGACTTCCGAGAAATTCCGTGATCGCACCGACGTCTGGCTGTTGAAGCTGCCCCTGGTCGGCAACCTGCTGTATAAATCGGCCGTGGCCCGCTACGCCCGCACCCTCTCCACCACCTTCGCCGCCGGTGTGCCGCTGGTGGAGGCCCTGGAATCGGTGGCCGGCGCCACCGGTAACATCGTGTTCAAGCGTGCGGTGCTGCGGATCAAGCAGGACGTATCGACCGGGATGCAGCTGAACTTCGCCATGCGTACTTCCGGGGTTTTCCCCAACATGGCCATCCAGATGGCAGCCATCGGCGAAGAGTCGGGTGCCCTCGACGACATGCTCGACAAAGTCGCGAGCTTCTACGAGGACGAGGTCGACAACATGGTCGATAACCTCACCAGCCTGATGGAGCCGTTTATCATGGTGGTGCTGGGGGTTGTCGTCGGCGGCCTGGTGGTTGCGATGTACCTGCCTATCTTCCAACTCGGCGCAGCGATCTGACATGCCCTTGAATGAAATTCTGCAGCACTCCCCACTGGGCTTCGTTGCTCTGGCCCTGGTGCTTGGCTTGCTGGTGGGCAGTTTCCTGAATGTGCTGGTCTGGCGGCTGCCCAAGATGCTCGAGCGTGAATGGCGCCTGCAAGCGCAAGACATGCTCGGCCATCCCGCTCCTGCACCACTGCCGACTTACAACCTGATGCTGCCTCACTCCCAGTGCCCCCACTGTGGCCATTCGATCCGGGCGTGGGAGAACATCCCGGTCATCAGTTACGTGTTCTTGCGCGGCCGCTGCTCCGGCTGCGCTGCGCCGATCAGCAAGCGCTACCCGTTGACCGAGCTGGCCTGTGGCCTGCTGTCAGGGTTCATCGCCTGGCACTTTGGCTTCGGTTGGCCAGCCTGCCTGGTGCTGTTCCTGACCTGGGGCCTGCTGGCCATGAGCCTGATCGACGCCGAGCATCAATTGCTCCCGGATGTCCTGGTATTGCCACTGATGTGGCTGGGGTTGATCGCCAACAGTTTTACCCTGTTCGTGCCGCTCCACGAAGCGCTGTGGGGCGCGATCGCCGGTTACATGGTGCTGTGGTCGGTGTTCTGGGTGTTCAAGCTGGTGACCGGCAAGGACGGCATGGGGCACGGTGATTTCAAGCTGCTGGCGATGCTCGGCGCCTGGGGTGGCTGGCAGATCCTGCCCCTGACGCTCCTCCTGTCTTCCCTGGTCGGCGCCATCATTGGCGTGACCATGCTGCGTATGCGCAACGCAAAAACCTCGACGCCGATGCCCTTTGGGCCGTATCTGGCAATTGCCGGCTGGATTGCCTTGCTCTGGGGTGGTCAAATAACCGACTTCTATTGGCAGTTTGTCGGTTTGAAATGAATACCCCTGTGGAAAAACCCTGGATTCTTGGCCTGACCGGCGGCATCGGCAGCGGCAAAAGCGCGGCCGCCCAGCACTTCATTGACCTGGGCGTGCACGTGATCGATGCCGACCATGCCGCGCGCTGGGTGGTTGAACCCGGTCGCCCGGCGCTGGCGCAGATCGCCGGGCACTTCGGTGCCGACGTGCTGCAAGCCGACGGCCAACTCGACCGCGCGGCGTTGCGCAAACTGATCTTCGAAGTTCCCGAAGAACGTCGCTGGCTCGAGGCGCTGCTGCATCCGCTGATCGCCAGGGAAATCAGCGATCACCTGGCCAAGGCACAATCGCGCTATGCGATTCTGGTTTCGCCATTGCTGATCGAGTCCGGCCAGTACGCCATGACCCAGCGGGTGCTGGTGATCGATGCACCCGAGCAGCTGCAGATAGAACGCACCTTGCAGCGCGACCAGACCAGCGAACAGCAAGTCCAGGCGATCCTCAAGGCACAGTCCAGTCGCCAGGACCGCTTGAGCCATGCCGACGATGTGGTGGTCAACGACCGCGACCTCGCCTGGCTGCACAGCGAGGTCGAGCGCCTGCACCACTTTTACCTAACATTGCGTGGAGGCCAGTCATGAGCCAAACCCCAACCGTCAACTGCCCCACCTGCGGCGCCCCGGTCGAATGGAGTGCTGACAACACCTTCCGGCCGTTCTGCTCGGACCGCTGCAAACTGATCGACCTGGGCGCCTGGGCGTCGGAAGAACACAAGATTCCGGTGAGCCCGGATGCCGAAGACGACCTGTTCAGCGAGGACTTTGAACCTCGTCATTGATGGCCGACCTGCACGACGTCGGCCGCCAGGTGAGGATCATGCCTTGGGGTCGTCGTCTTTCCACGGCGCGGACAGGTAGCGCGTGCGATTGAAGGTTTCGAGCCACTCGGGGCTGAACACCACCAGTGCGCTGACGATCATGCCGTTGATAAACGCTTCGGGGAAAATGATCAGCCACAGGTAACCGACGAAATCCTCCAGCCAGTAAGGCATCACGAAGCGCTCGTCGAACCACAGCAACCACAGCGCCAGCAGCAGGCACAGCAGGGCCGAAAGCGCTGCGGCGAAAAAACCGGATACGAAGATGTAGACGAAGGGATTACGCGGTTGTGCGCGCTCGACCAGGATGGCGCAGCACTCGGTGATCAACACCGGCAGCATGATCAGCAAAGCACCGTTCACCCCCATCGCCGCCAGGTCCTGGCGCCCGAGCATGACCAACCCCGCTTGCGCAACAAACCCGCCGACTATTGCCAGTGGCCAGTCGAGCAGCAGGGTCACCGCAGTCATGCCGAGAAAGTGATAGGACACGCCCGTATCAAAATCCCGCCTGACCAGCCAGAGCATGAACAGGGCGAACACGGTACCAAACAACAGATGCTGGCGGCGGCGATCGCTGAACAGTTCGACCCAGGGCGAGCGTGCAATGGCCCAGAGCAGAATCGGAACGTAGATCACCCATCCGATGGTCAGGGTTTCAGCTGACATTAGCTCGGCGCCGATCATGGCTGTGCTTGCTCCTTTTCCGTACCGGGAGGATTTTCAGTCTACACCGTGGTGGTTGCACCGCACCGATCGAAGTGGACACCATCGATTGTTACGTAGCCTGCAACGCTGAATCGGCCCCACCCCCCTTTATCCAATGGAAGCAAAGACTAAAATTCAACCAACAGAATCAACCAGGAGAATCCAGATGAAAACCCTCACCGCCCTGCTTTTGGCCTTCGTCGCCACCTCGGCCATGGCCGCCACCAACGAACCCGCTGCCACTCCCTACGACCCGGCACATCCGCTGGACATCGCCAAGGTAGTGTCCGTCAGCGACACCCCGACCGGCTGCGATGTCGTACCGGCCACCATGGTCTACATCGATCATCAGGGCCAGACTCAGCGAGTCACCTATCAAGTCATGGGCAATTGCGACCTGTAATCAACGCATCACAGCAAGGTCCATGTGTAGCTGAGGATCAGGCGATTCTCGTCAATGTCACTGCGGTAGTTTGAGCGCGCCATTGCATTGCGCACACGAACCCCAACGCCTTTGAGGCTACCACTTTGCACGACATATCCAAGGTCAAGATCACGCTCGCGGTCCTTGCCCTCGAACCCTTTCCCGGTGTCGACGTTATTACCGGAAATGTAACGCACGGTACTGGTCAGACCCGGCACGCCTAAAGCGGCGAAGTCGTAGTCGTAACGCGCTTGCCACGAGCGCTCGTCGGTGGAGGCAAACTCATAGGTCGGCACCTCGTTGCCCAGTGGCGATATGTTGGCAAACACCCGTGGAAAGGCGCTGTCACCGAACATCCCCTGGTAACCGACATAGAACGTATGGCCGCCACGCTTGGCCGACAACAGCGAAAAGAACGCCTGGTTGTCGATATTACCCAGCAGTTTTTTGCCATCTTCGCGTGAATCGTAATAACCAATGTTGGCTCCCAGAATCCAGTCGCCCGTCGGCTGACTGTGTTTGAGGCCCAGAAAACGCTGGTTGTAGATATCTTCCAACTGCCCGTACCAGGCGCTGACGGAACTGCGTTTATCGTTGAAGGCGTAATCGCCACCGGCAAAATTGAAGCCGTCGCTGCTGACTTGACGCTGCGGCACGTGACCCAGCATGGCCTGCATTTTTTCGTCGCCCGCTTCGTTGCGCAGACTGGTGGAGTTCAAGTGGCCGCCCTGCAATGTCAGGCCGTTGATCTCACTGGAACTGATGCTCGCACCCTGATAGCTCGGCGGCAGCAGGCGGATATCACTGAACGCCAGCACCGGCACATTTGGTTGCAACTCCCCCACCTTGATTTCGGTTTTCGAGTAGCGGACCTTCAAGGCTGCTTCGAGTCGGCTGTAATCGTTGGCCGCGCGCCCATCATCTTTCACCGGCAGCAAACCGGTATTGACCCGGTCGGGACCGCTGTCGAGCTTGAGGCCGAGCAGGCCGATCACGTCCACGCCAAATCCCACGGGCCCCTGGGTGTAGCCTGATTTGACGTTGAGAATGAAGCCCTGCGCCCACTCTTCAGCCTTCGACTGCCGGTTTGCCCCGACGATGTCGGAGAAGTCCCGGCTGAAGTAGTAATTGCGCGCTTGCAAGGTGGCCGTGGTGTCTTCGATAAAGCCAGCCTCTGCCGCCAGCGCACCGGCGGAGAAACTCGAGACGAGCGCCATGGACAACACCGAACCGGTTGTTGGAACAATCTGTTTCATCGTCTTTTCTCTTGTTTTTATTGATCGACAGTGGGGAGTGCATCAGCCGCTGCGTTTTCGCGGCGGGCGTTTAACAGAAGGTGGGTGGCCATGCCGAAAATCAGGCCCCAGAATGCCGCAGACAGTCCGAACAGCAACATGCCCGAAGCCGTAGCAAGAAAGGTGACCAACGCCGCCTCGCGATCACCCGGCACGGCCATTGCGCCGGCCAAAGCCTCGGCAATCGCAGCGAACAACGCCAGGCCTGCGAGCGCCGCAATCAGCTCCTTGGGAAACGCCGAGAACAACGAAACCAGGGTGGCACCGAAGATCCCCAGCACCAGGTAACACAGACCGCCGACAACGCCGGCCATATAGCGCTTGTGCGGATCTTCATGGGCGTCACGACCGGTGCAGATGGCCGCCGTAATCGCCGCCAGGTTCAGCCCATGGCAACCGAACGGTGCCAACAGCGCCGTGCCCAACGCGCTGCTGGCGAGGATCGGCCCGGCAGGCGTGGAGTACCCACTGGCGCGCAAGACCGCCATGCCGGGCACAAATTGGCCGGTCAGTGCCACCATCACCAGGGGCAAGGCGATGTTCAGGGTCGCGCTCAAGGTAAACTCGGGCGTGATCCAGACCGGTGTCGCCAAGCCAATGACCAATGCTTCGCTGCGCAGATCGCCAGCTACAAAGGCTATCGAGCAGCCCACCAGCAGCACCATCAACACCGCATACCGCGGCAGCAGACGCTTGCAGACCAGATAAGTAACGAACATCGCCAGCACCAGCAGCGGCTTGCCCTGCAACGAGACGAACAAACCAGTGCCGAAGCTGAACAAAATTCCCGCCAGCATCGCTGCGGCAATCGCCGCAGGCAGTTTGCTGATGATCCGGTCAAACGCACCAGACACCCCGACCAAAAATATAATCAGGCTGCTGACCAGATACGCGCCCACCGCCTCCGGCATGGAAATACCCGGCAGCAGCGCCACCAGCAACGCCGAACCAGGCGCCGACCACGCAATGATCACCGGCACGCGGTAACGCAGGCTCAAGCCGATCCCCAGCACCGCACTGCCGATGGAAATTGCCCAGACCCACGACGACAGCACTTCTCGGGAAAGCTGTGCGCTGTCGGCGGCCTGGAAAATAATCACCAGCGGGCCCGCGTAGGAAATAACCGTCGCGATAAAACCGGCGACGGCGGCCGACAGGGAGAAGTCCCGTAGCAATGATTTCATGACGCGTCGCCGACGGCCCCGGCCGGCGCAACGGCGCGCATGGACTGGGCGTGCCTGGCGCTGCGCTGACTGCTGATGGCAAACACGGTCATGGCAATCGCCGCCACCGCACCGGGCAAGGCAAACGCCATGAAGTTGAGCTGCAGTGGCAGGTTGATGCCAAGCAAGGCACCGCCCAGCAGTGGGCCCACGATCGCGCCATTGCGCCCGACACCCGAGGCCCAGCCCAGACCGGTGGAGCGAATCGTCATCGAATAGAATTGCGCCGCGCAGGCGTACAACAGAATCTGCGAGCCGATGGTGGTGGCGCCGGCGATGGCGATCAGCAGGTACAACAACGGCATCGGGCTGTTGAAGCCAAGCAAGGTGATTGATACGGCCGCCATGGCAAAGAACACCGCCAACACCCGTGGCAGGTTCAGTTTGTCACCCAGCACACCGCCTCCGACCGCGCCGAAAATCGCCCCGAAGTTGAGTACCAACAGGAAAGACAGGCTCGAGCCCAGGCTGTAACCGGCGTTGGCCATCAGCTTCGGCAGCCACGAACTCAAGGCGTACACCATCAGCAGGCAACAGAAGAATGCCAGCCACAGCATCAGCGTGCGCAGCGCCCGGCCCTCGCGAAACAATTGCAACACCGGAGTGCCGGTGCCCTTCACTTCGCTCATGTCGAGTTGATCGTCTATTTGCGCGACGTAGGCCGGATCGACCCGCTGAAGAATGTTGCGTGCTTCTTCATTGCGTCCCTGGCGCAGCATGAAACCCACCGATTCAGGCAGGAAGTACATGATCAGCGGCAACAGCAGTAACGGCAGTACCGCGACGTAGAACACTGACTGCCAACCGAAGCTGGGGATCAACACAATACCCAGCCCCGCCGAGAGCATGCCGCCCACGGAGTAACCGCTGAACATGATCGCCACCAGCGTGCTGCGGATTTTCTTCGGCGCGTACTCGTTCATCAGCGCCACGACGTTGGGCATGACCCCGCCAATGCCGAGGCCGGCGATGAAGCGGCACACACCGAACTCGGTGGGATTACGGGCAAACCCATTGAGTACGGTAAACCCGCTGAACAGCATCACGCAGATCGTGATGGCTTTCTTGCGGCCGATGCGGTCCGACAGCGGTCCGAAAAACAGCGCGCCGAACATCATTCCAAACAAAGCGTAACTGCCCAGCGCTCCAGCCTGCAGGGGAGTCAACCCCCACTCTTTCATCAGCATCGGCAGCACCACGCCGTATATCACCAAATCGTAACCGTCGAAGATGATGATCAGGGCACACCAGAACAGCACCATCCAGTGGAAGCGATTGAAGCGTGCGTTGTCGATAACCTCATGTACGTCAATTTTGCGCATGGCGTTTTTCTCTTGTTGTTTTTATTTCAGAGCGTCGCAAAAGCGGCTAACGTCCCTTAAAGCCGAGGGTAAAGCTGGCGGACGCGTGGAAATATCCGCTGCGCGCAGATCACTATCCGTTTTGTGCAGGGCCTTGGAGCGGGCGCGAAAAGAGGCTGTCTTGCCGATGGCCTTTGCCCCTGTACAACAAATTGTCTTCTTTGCCAGCGCATTTGAACGCTAAGCTTGGGCCTATGGATGACTCTGATTACTTACGCCTGCTGACCATTGCGGCCGAGCAAGCCAACGCGTTCCTGTCCAATGCCCGCAAATGGGAGCGCGAGCGTTGGGTGTGCCAGCGCCTGCTGCAAGGGCTGAACATTCCCTACCGAGTGGACGAGTTTGCGCCTGCCGGGGAGCCGCCAGATGTGCTGTTTCGCGACGCCAGTTTCGAGGTGTTCTTTGTGCTGGACGAAGGTCGGCGCCTCAACGATGAGTGGCGCGATGAATTGCAGCGTCGGCGCAGTGCGTTTTCCCTGAGCTCGCTGGTGCGTCGGGAGGCGAAGCCCAAGCGCATTCCCGCCAACGAGTTCCTGCTCAGGCTCGCACCGACCTTGCGCAAGAAAGCGCACAACTACAAAGAGCGGGGCATGGACCTTGGGGAGCTCGATATCATCGCCTTCGCCAGCCTCAAGCGCGAAGTGCTGGACCTCAACAGCCATTTTCCACCCCCCACCGAATACTTGCGCCAGGGCTGGCGCTCGTTATCACTGGTGGGGCCGACCTTCGCCAGGGTGCTGTTCGCCCATCCGGATGCTCCCGACTTCCTGCGCAGCAACCTCGGGCGCAGCATCGTCTTCGATGTCGGCATCAGCCTGTGAGTCGCCGGCCCCCATCGGCTATGCTGCGTACACCCTTTATTGAATCAGCTGTAGCTTTCATACATTCACCAACGTCTATCTGACGAGGGCTTTATGACCAGCCGCCTGAACCCCGACGACCAAAAGCATGTCGAAGAGTACCTGCACTTGTCCCAGCACCGAGTCGAGCGCCGGCCATTCCGGCCGTGGATGCTCCTGGTGATGGTATTGGCAGTGACCATTGGTTTGGGCCTGTTGAGCCGATTTATCAGTTACCTGGCGCTATGAGCCGCGTTGCGCTCGCGAGGGTGACTGCACCGATTTCTTTTAGCCTTGCGAGATATCCCCATGACTCATCGTATTGTCATCGTTGGCGGCGGCGCCGGCGGTCTGGAGTTGGCTACCCGTCTGGGTAAGACTCTGGGCAAGCGCGGCACGGCCAGTGTGATGCTGGTCGACGCGAACCTGACCCACATCTGGAAACCTTTGCTGCATGAAGTGGCAGCCGGCTCCCTGAACTCCTCCGAAGACGAACTCAACTATGTTGCCCAGGCGAAATGGAACCATTTCGAGTTTCAGCTGGGGCGCATGAGCGGGCTCGACCGCGCCCAGCAGAAAATCCAGCTGGCCGCCACTTACGACGAAGCCGGCATCGAACTGGTGCCCGCACGGGAAGTGGCGTACGACTCGCTGGTGATCGCGGTCGGCAGCACCACCAACGATTTCGGCACCCAGGGTGCGGCGCAACATTGCCTGTTCCTCGACACCCGCAAACAGGCGGAGCGCTTTCACCAGCAACTGCTCAATCACTACCTGCGAGCCCATGCCGGGCAGACTGACAAAGTCGAGCAGATCAGCGTGGCCATCGTCGGCGCCGGGGCCACCGGGGTCGAGCTGGCAGCAGAGCTGCACAACGCCGCGCATGAACTGGCGGCTTACGGCCTGGACCGGATCAAACCGGAAAACATGCACATCACCCTGATCGAAGCCGGGCCACGCGTCTTGCCAGCCCTGCCGGAGCGCATTGGCGGGCCTGTGCATAAAACCCTGGAGAAGCTTGGGGTCAACGTCATGACCAATGCCGCGGTGAGCGAAGTGACGGCCGACAGCCTGATCACCGCCGACGGCAAAGTCATTAACGCCAGCCTGAAAGTCTGGGCCGCCGGGATTCGCGCGCCGGGCTTCCTCAAGGACATCGACGGCCTGGAAACCAACCGCATCAATCAACTGCAAGTACTGCCGACGCTGCAGACCACCCGCGACGAAAATATCTTCGCCTTCGGTGACTGCGCCGCCTGCCCGCAACCGGGCACTGATCGCAACGTGCCGCCGCGGGCCCAGGCAGCGCACCAGCAGGCATCCTTGCTGGCAAAATCCCTGAAATTGCGCATCGAAGGCAAGGCCTTGCCGGAGTACAAGTACACCGACTATGGCTCACTGATTTCGCTGTCACGGTTTTCGGCTGTGGGTAACTTGATGGGCAACCTGACCGGTAGCGTGATGCTGGAAGGCTGGCTGGCGCGGATGTTCTATGTGTCGCTGTATCGCATGCACCAGATGGCGCTGTACGGCGCGTTTCGTACTGCGATGCTGATGCTGGGCAGCAAGATCGGCCGCGGCACCGAGCCACGCCTGAAACTGCATTAAGTATTCGGTGCCCGTCAGGGCCTGATCGCGGGTAAGCCCGCTCCCACTGGTTATTGTGTCGACCTTGGAATCCGGGTTCGACACTCAACTTGCGGGTGCGTGGCTTGCCCGCGATACAGGCGCCTCGGTATAACCTGCGAAAACATCCGTTTCACATTGTATCCCCCTCCCCGATTCAGCCCCTTCGCATACAAACTCCCCCTTGCACGACACAGTAGCGATACACCCAACCCGCTAAATGGCCACACCCGGGCAAGGCATCCTGCCTGCTCCGGTGATCAGACCCTTTATCGAGCGGTTGTGTCGTGCAACCCAGGAGAATTGAAATGTCCCGTACCTCTAACACCTTTGGCTTGCTCGGCGCGGTTCTGGCCGGTGGCATGATGCTGTCTGGCTCGGTGTTCGCCTCCCAGCCCCTGGCCCAGGGATATCTGCTGGCGTCGGCTGAGCAGGTGGTGAAAACCCCGGAAGGCAAATGTGGCGAAGGCAAATGCGGTGATGAGTCCATGGCCCAGACTGATACCGATGGGGACGGCAAAGTATCCCGTGCGGAATTCCTGAAAGTGGCCCCCAAGGCTGATTTCGACAAGATCGACACCAACCATGACGGCCAGATCGACGAGCAGGAAGCCTTTGATAACGTAAAGGCCAACTACGAAGCCAATGACAAGAAAATGCCCAAAGGATTGTTCGAACATCTCAAGGACAACAGCTGAGTCCTGAAGCAGCGAACCTGCGCCCCGCTTCTCCCCAGCGCAAAAGCGGGGCCTTTTTTGCAGGCGCTTTTTGCCCGGCAATTATCAGCAGACAAAAAAAATCCCCGTATCTTTCGATACGAGGATTTTTAATATGGTCGGGGTAAGGGGATTCGAACTCCTGACATCCTGCTCCCAAAGCAGGCGCGCTACCGGACTGCGCTATACCCCGGTAAAAAAAAGGCGACCTTTCAAAGATCGCCTTCTTCGATCAGCGCTTTTGGCCTCTGATCTTAAGATTCGATCCCAGTTTTAACTGGTTTCAAAAATGGTGGGTCGTGTGGGATTCGAACCTACGACCAATTGGTTAAAAGCCAACTGCTCTACCAACTGAGCTAACGACCCAAAAATGGTCGGGGTAAGGGGATTCGAACTCCTGACATCCTGCTCCCAAAGCAGGCGCGCTACCGGACTGCGCTATACCCCGGTTTGAAATTGGCTCCGTGACCAGGACTCGAACCTGGGACCCAATGATTAACAGTCATTTGCTCTACCGACTGAGCTATCACGGAACTGCATATTTCAATTACAACATTTGAAGCTTTTACTGCGTCTCTTCGACCCGTCTGCATCGCTGCGTTCGTGTGTCTGAGGCGCGCTATTCTACAATCTTAAGCACCTCTGTCAACCCCCTAATTTGCATTCAAGTTAATGATTTGCAACTTATTTCAGATTTCTGCTTGGGGAGCAGAAACCCTGGCGGGTGACTTGCTGCGGGGCGCACTTTACAAGCCTTTTCCTTTGAGTTCAACAGCCTAACGAAAAAAAGGCCTCGCAAAGCGAGGCCTCCCAGGTTTTGTTGCCATCGTGGCTCAGACAAACACGATTTCGTCGTTCTCCACGACACCTTTGGCAGTGTCACCAGCCATGAACCGACCCGACAGGATCAACTGTGCCAGCGGGTTCTCGATCCAGCGCTGGATGGCGCGTTTAAGCGGCCGCGCACCATATACCGGGTCGTAACCGACAGCGATCAGCTTGTCCATCGCCTCCGGGCTGAGTTCGAGCTTCAGCTCCCGTTCGGTCAGGCGGCTGCGCAGACGACTCAACTGGATCTCGGTAATACCGGCGATCTGATCGCGCGCCAATGGCTCGAAAATCACCACTTCGTCGACCCGGTTGATGAACTCCGGCCGGAAGTGCGTGGAAATCGCATCCATCACCGCCGCGCGCTGCGCCTCACGATCGCCCACCAGTTCCTGGATCTGCACCGACCCAAGGTTCGAGGTCATGACGATCACAGTGTTCTTGAAGTCCACCGTGCGCCCATGGCTGTCGGTCAGGCGGCCGTCTTCCAGCACTTGCAGCAGGATGTTGAATACATCCGGGTGGGCCTTCTCGACCTCATCCAGGAGGATCACCGAATAAGGCTTGCGACGCACCGCCTCGGTCAGGTAACCGCCCTCTTCATAGCCTACGTACCCTGGTGGCGCACCAATCAGCCGGGCCACGGAATGTTTCTCCATGAATTCGGACATATCGATCCGCACCATCGCCTCTTCCGTATCGAAGAGAAACTCGGCCAGCGCCTTGCACAGCTCGGTTTTACCCACGCCGGTCGGGCCGAGGAACATGAACGAGCCGCTCGGACGGTTCGGATCGGACAAACCGGCCCGCGAACGCCGCACTGCGTTGGATACGGCAATCACCGCTTCGTCCTGGCCGATGACACGCTGGTGCAACAGGCTTTCCATCTTCATCAGCTTGTCGCGCTCGCCTTCGAGCATCTTCGACACGGGGATGCCGGTCCACTTGGACACCACTTCGGCAATCTCCTCCTCAGTGACCTTGCTGCGCAGTAACTGATTTTCGGTTTTGCCGTGCTGGTCGACCATTTGCAGGCTGCGCTCCAGGTCCGGGATCACCCCATACTGCAACTCGGCCATGCGGTTCAGGTCGCCCTTGCGACGGGCTGCTTCCAGCTCCTGACGGGACTGCTCGATTTTCTGCTGGATCTGCGCAGACCCCTGGACTTCGGCTTTCTCCGCGTTCCAGATCTCCTCGAGGTCCGAATACTCACGCTCGAGACGGGCGATTTCTTCCTGGAGTTTTTCCAGGCGCTTCTTCGCCGCGTCGTCGCTCTCTTTCTTCAGCGCCTGGGATTCCACCTTCAGCTGAATAAGACGGCGCTCCAGACGGTCGAGCACTTCCGGCTTGGAGTCGATCTCCATGCGGATGCGGCTGGCGGCCTCGTCGATCAGGTCGATGGCCTTGTCCGGCAACTGACGGTCGGTAATGTAACGGTGACTGAGCTTGGCTGCCGCGATGATCGCGCCATCGGTGATCGCCACCCTGTGGTGAACTTCGTAACGCTCCTTGAGGCCACGCAGAATCGCGATGGTGTCTTCTTCGCTCGGCTCATCCACCAGTACTTTCTGGAAGCGTCGCTCGAGGGCCGCGTCCTTCTCTATATATTGACGGTACTCATTGAGCGTAGTGGCGCCCACGCAGTGCAGTTCACCGCGCGCCAGAGCCGGCTTGAGCATGTTGCCAGCATCCATCGAGCCTTCGCCCTTGCCGGCGCCGACCATGGTGTGCAGTTCGTCGATGAACAGAATGATCTGCCCTTCCTGCTTCGACAGCTCGTTCAGCAAAGACTTGAGGCGCTCTTCGAACTCACCGCGATACTTCGCACCCGCGATCAGCGCACCCATGTCCAGGGACAGCAGGCGCTTGCCCTTGAGGCCGTCCGGCACTTCACCATTGATAATGCGCTGGGCCAGACCCTCGGCGATCGCGGTTTTACCCACACCCGGCTCACCGATCAGTACCGGGTTGTTTTTTGTACGACGCTGCAGCACCTGGATCGTCCGGCGAATCTCGTCGTCACGGCCGATGACCGGGTCGAGCTTGCCGTCTTCGGCGCGCTTGGTCAGGTCGACGGTGTATTTATCCAGCGCCTGGCGCGACTCTTCGTGGTTGGCGTCATTGACGGCATCGCCCCCACGCAGGTTGTTGATGGCATTTTCCAGGGCCTTTTTGCTCACGCCCTGCCCCAGCAACAATTTGCCGAGCTTGTTGTTTTCGTCCATCGCGGCAAGCAGTACCAGCTCGCTGGAAATGAACTGGTCGCCCTTCTGCTGGGCCAGGCGATCGGCCTGGTTAAGCAGGCGCGCCAGGTCCTGCGACATGTTGACGTCGCCGGTTGGGTTCTGGATTTTCGGCAGCTGGTCGAGTTCTTTGGTCAGCTCTTTTCGCAGGCTGTTGACGTCAAAGCCCACCTGCATCAGCAGCGGCTTGATCGACCCACCCTGCTGTTCGAGCATGGCCTGCATGAGATGCGCAGGTTCAATGCCCGAATGATCAAGGCCGACGGCCAGGGATTGGGCGTCGGACAGGGCTAACTGTAATTTGCTGGTTAAACGGTCTATACGCATAAGTCACCTTCCTTTTGAGCAGGCCGGACCTATAAACATCCTGAATGAAGAAACCTGCCAGATACCCCATTAGATGTGGTCGATTCTGGGAGATTCAAGCGTCGTGAGGTTGACGCAGGTCAGGGAAGTCTAGCGGTTAAGCCAAATAAGGGAGGCAAATCTTCCCGTGCGCGGGTTGCGACGGTAGGAAAAGAAACGCGGATCGGTCACGGTACAGAAACCGCCACCGTAAACAGCCGTGACACCGTGAACGGCCAGGCGCAAACGCGCGAGCTGATAGATGTCGGCCATGAATTTGCCGGCACTGACGCCTGGCGTGAAGGCCACGGCTGCTTCAGGCAACTGCGCCACGAAGGTTTCGCGTACCTCCGGCCCCACTTCGAAGGCCTGTGGGCCTATCGCCGGGCCGAGCCAGACCAGCACTTCTGCTGCCGGCAGCGCCAGGGTATCAAGCGTGGCTTCCAGCACTCCCGCCGCCAACCCGCGCCAACCGGCGTGAGCCGCCGCCACGCGAGTGCCCGCACGGTCGCAGAACAGCACCGGCAGGCAATCGGCCGTCATCGCCGCGCAGGCAATGCCGGGGGTTGCCGTCCAGCTGGCATCGGCCGTAGCGACCGTGCCCGGGTCAGCGTGAGACACGGCAATGCCATGCACCTGCTGCAACCAGGCTGGCTCAATAGCGAAATGTTCAGTGAGACGTCGGCGATTCTCGGCAACAGCCAGGGGGCTGTCGTCGACATGATCGCCCAGGTTGAGGCTGTCGAACGGCGCCAGACTGACGCCGCCCGCTCGGGTGGTAACACAGGCTTTCACCCCGGCAGGCGCAGGCCAGTCGGGAATCAGCCAGTCACTCATCCGATGAACGCCTCGCGGTCTTGCTTGAGCAGGGTCAGCAACCAGACGAAATCGTCCGGCAGTGGCGATTCCCAGCTCATGCGCTTACCGGTCGTCGGATGATCCAGCTCCAGGAACCGCGCGTGCAGAGCCTGGCGCGGAAACGCCTTCAGCGACTCGACCATGGTCACACTGGCTGCCGGCGGGATACGGAAGCGTCCGCCGTAGGCGGGGTCTCCAACCAACGGGTAGTTGATGTGGGCCATGTGCACACGAATCTGGTGAGTACGCCCGGTTTCCAGCTTGACCCGCACATGCGTGTGGGAGCGGAAACGCTCAAGCACGCGGTAATGGCTGACGGCTTGCTTGCCCCCTTCCATCACGGCCATGCGCTGGCGTTGCTGGCCGTGACGACCGATCGGCGCGTTGATCTTGCCGCCGGCGGTGACCACACCAATCACGATGCACTCGTAGATCCGGCTGACGCTGCGGCTTTGCAGCTGGGTGACCAGCTGGGTCTGCGCCTGAATGGTCTTGGCCACCACCATCAGACCGGTGGTGTCCTTGTCCAGGCGATGCACGATACCGGCGCGGGGCACATTGATGATGTCCGGCACGTGGTGCAGCAAGGCGTTGAGCAAAGTGCCGTCAGCGTGACCGGCAGCCGGATGCACCACCAGGCCCGCAGGCTTGTTGATCACCAGGATGTCGTCATCTTCATAGACGATGTCCAGCTCGATGTCCTGAGCGATCCATTCGCCCTGAGCTTCCTGCTCGGCAGTCAGCTCAAGAATGGCGCCACCGTGAACGATGTCTCGCGGGCGGATAACCGCCCCATCCACAGTCAGGCGGCCGTCTTTGATCCAGGCGGAAAGGCGCGAGCGCGAGTGCTCAGCGAATAATTGTGCGGCGACTTGATCGAGGCGTTGGCCGCCCAATTCGGACGGCACCTCTGCGCGAAGTTCAATTTTATCGGACATGCTCAGACTAGGCGTCGGCACAGCTTTTGGTTTCGGCTGCGCGCTTGTGGTTAAATACGGCGTCTTTTGCCCCGAGGCTATGCAACGGGGCGCTCATCATAACAGGACGGCCCCGCCCAAGACAGCGGCCGTCATAGGGACGCAAGCCGCCATGCAAGTGAAACACCTGCTGCTGATCGCCATCCTCGCATTGACCGCTGCTTGCTCATCGAAGGAAGTCGTTGACGAAAACCTGAGCGAGGCCGAGCTGTACCAGCAGGCTCAGCACGATCTGGACAACAACAGCTACACCGCCGCCACAGCCAAGCTGAAGGCGCTGGAGTCGCGTTATCCGTTCGGTCGCTACGCCGATCAGGCTCAACTCGAGCTCATCTACGCCAACTACAAGAACACCGAGCCTGAGGCTGCGAAATCCGCCGCCGAGCGCTTCATTCGCCTGCACCCGCAGCATCCGAATGTCGATTACGCCTATTACCTCAAGGGTCTGACGTCTTTCGACCAGGACGTCGGCCTGCTGTCGCGTTTCCTGCCGCTGGACATGACCAAGCGTGACCCGGGCGCTGCCCGCGACTCCTACAACGAGTTCGCCCAGCTGACCAGCCGCTTCCCGAACAGCCGTTATTCGCCTGACGCCAAGCAGCGCATGATCTACTTGCGCAACCTGCTGGCCGCCTACGAAATCCACGTGGCCGACTACTACCTGACCCGCCAGGCTTACGTAGCCGCTGCCAACCGTGGCCGCTATGTAGTGGAAAACTTCCAGGAAACGCCTTCGGTCGGCGACGGCCTGGCGGTAATGGTCGAATCCTACCAGCGCCTGCATCTGGACGAGCTGGCCAACACCAGCCTGGAAACCCTGAAGCTCAACTACCCGAACCACCCAAGCCTGGAAGACGGTCAGTTCAAGCCTTCGGTGGACGAAGCGGACAACCGCTCGTGGCTGAGCAAGGCAACTTTGGGCCTGATCGAATCCCGCCCGCCTCTGCCACCGGGTGAAACCCGCGCCAACCAGGACGTGCAGAAGCAGTTCCAGGATGCCAAGGATGCAATCCCGAGCGATCTCAAGCCCAGAGATGAAAACGGCGACGTGATCGAGGAAGAAGAACAGGAGTCGGAAGGCAACAATGACGACCGTTCCTGGTTCAGCTACATGACCCTCGGCGTGTTCGACTGACATCTGCAGGCTCTGCAGGAGCGAGCTTGCTCGCTCCTGCAATAGAGAAGCGTCTCGCAGCGTTATATCGCTGTGCGCTGATCAGCTCCTTGGCTAAACTGCTCCATCACTCGCCATAAAGCAGCTCAACATGCTTCGTTTATTGTTCTGGATCGCCCTGATTGCCGCCGCCATCTGGTTGTGGCGCAAGTTCAAGGGCCAGGCGGCAGCGCCTCGCTCGCCTGCCGAGCGGGAAGCGGCCCCCATGGTTCGTTGCGCTCATTGCGGCGTGCACCTGCCCCGGGAGCGAGCCCTGAGCCTTCAACAGCAATGGTATTGCAGCCAGGCTCACCTCGAGCAAGGCCCGGGTTCCAGTGACCGCTGAGACCCCCCGTCCCGGCCACAAACAAGCCCAGCGACTGCTGCGTCTCTATCATCTCTACCGCCTGAGCGTCGGCATCACCCTGGTGCTGCTGATTTCCAGCAACATGGACAGCCAGCTGCTTTCGCTCGCCAATGGCGAGCT
This sequence comes from Pseudomonas sp. 65/3-MNA-CIBAN-0223, assembly GCF_040310425.1. NCBI lineage: Bacteria > Pseudomonadati > Pseudomonadota > Gammaproteobacteria > Pseudomonadales > Pseudomonadaceae > Pseudomonas > Pseudomonas sp. 65/3-MNA-CIBAN-0223. The sequence continues at coordinate 259,487 of NZ_JBEOPV010000007.1, read as the reverse complement.
GCTGCGCAGTGGCAGCTGGCTGTACCTGGTATTGAACATTCTGCTGGTAGTGTTCCTGGAGAACACCCGGCGCCCTGGCCAGCTTCTCACCCTGGCACTGGTCGACGTGCTGCTGTTGTGCGCGCTGTTCTACGCCGCTGGTGGCGTGCACAGTGCGATCGGCAACCTGCTGATTGTCTCCGTGGCCATCAGCAATACCCTGTTGCGTCGACGCATCGGCCTGCTGATCGCCGCCATCGGCGCGCTCGGCATCGTAGGGTCCGGCTTCCTGCTGAGTTTCAGCCAAACCACCAGCCCCAACGATTACTTGCAGGTCGGCACGCTGGGGGCGCTTTGCTTTGCGGCAGCATTGCTGGTGCAAGGCCTGATCCGACGCCTGGAGGTCAGCGAGACCCTGGCCGAACAGCGTGCCAGCGAAGTGGTGGGGCTTGAAACTTTGAACTCGCTGATTCTGCAGCGCATGCGTACCGGTATTCTGGTGGTCGACGATTTACGGCGCATTCAACTGGCCAACCACAGCGCGCTGAAACTTCTGGACCATGGCGCGCTTGAAGGGCGCGCGCTCGACCAGGACTTTCCAGAACTGGTCGAACGCCTGCAACTATGGCTTAACAACCCGACATTGCGTCCCCAGAGCCTGAGAATCGACAGCAATGGCCTTGAGCTGCAGCCCAGTTTCATTGCCCTTGAGCGGAGTCCAAGGCAGCAAACCCTTATATTCCTTGAAGACCTGGCGCAGATCGCCCAACAGGCCCAGCAACTCAAACTTGTCGCGCTGGGGCGTCTTACCGCGAGCATCTCCCATGAAATTCGCAATCCACTGGGCGCCATCAGTCACGCCGCCCAGCTATTACAGGAATCCGAGGAACTGAACAGCGCCGATCGGCGTCTGACGCAGATCATTCAAGATCACTCCCAGCGGATGAACCGGGTCATCGAAAACGTCCTGCAATTGTCCCGGCGCCAACAAACAGTACCCCAGCGGCTCGATCTGAAGCCTTGGCTTGAGCAGTTTGTCGCTGAAGCCCGCGAGGCCGCGACAGAAACCCGGCAGCTTCATCTGAGCATTGCACCGGGAGACTTCAGGACCTTGATGGATCCCAATCAGCTGACCCAGATTCTCGACAATTTGTTGCGCAATGCCTGGCGCCACAGCGCCCAGATAAATGCCCAGGCGCAGGTCTGGCTGGAGTTGTTCCTGGACCCGCACAGTCAGCTGCCGACCCTGGAGGTCCGCGACAACGGCCCCGGGGTCCCGGCACCAGCCCAGGCTCATCTGTTCGAACCTTTCTTCACAACGAGCCCCCAAGGCACAGGCCTGGGGCTTTATCTGTCCCGTGAGCTGTGCGAAAGCAACCAGGCCCGCCTAGACTTCAAACCACGCCAAGGCGGCGGCTGCTTTCGCATCACCTTTGCTCACGGACGGAAACAAAGTTGAACATGAGCCCACTGCAAAAAATTCTGATCGTCGACGATGAACCGGATATCCGCGAACTCCTGGAAATCACCCTGGGCAGGATGAAGCTCGACACCTTCAGTGCCCGCGACCTTGGCGAAGCCCAGGCCTTGCTGGCGCGGGAAACCTTCGACCTGTGCCTGACCGACATGCGCCTGCCGGACGGCACGGGGCTGGAGCTGGTGCAATACATCCAGCAACGTTATCCACAGCTGCCAGTGGCCATGATCACGGCGTATGGCAGCCTGGAAACGGCCATCAACGCGCTCAAGGCCGGTGCTTTCGACTTCCTGACCAAGCCGGTCGACCTGACCCGTCTGCGTGAGCTGGTCACCACCGCGCTGCGCCTGTCACCCGTGGGTGGCACCGCGATTTCAATCGAACGCCGGTTGCTGGGTGAGTCCCTGCCCATGCGCAACCTGCGCAAACACATCGACAAACTGGCACGCAGCCAGGCCCCGGTGTACATCAGCGGTGAATCCGGCAGTGGCAAGGAACTGGTCGCTCGACTGATCCACGAACAAGGTCCGCGCGCCAACCAGCCATTCGTTCCGGTGAACTGCGGGGCGATTCCGTCCGAGTTGATGGAAAGCGAGTTTTTCGGGCATCGCAAAGGCAGCTTCAGTGGCGCCATCGACGACAAACCCGGACTGTTCCAGGCCGCCAATGGCGGCACCCTGTTTCTCGACGAAGTGGCTGACTTGCCGTTAGCCATGCAGGTCAAGCTGCTGCGGGCGATTCAGGAGAAAGCCGTGCGCAGCGTCGGCGGACAACAGGAAACCGTGGTGGATGTGCGAATTCTCTGCGCCACCCACAAGGACCTCGACGCCGAAGTTGCCGCTGAACGCTTTCGCCAGGACCTGTATTACCGCCTCAACGTGATCGAATTGCGGGTGCCAGCGCTGCGCGAACGTCGTGACGACATCGAATCCCTGGCGAGCCATATGCTCAAGCGACTGGCCAGCAACAGCGGCGAGCCAGCGGTGAAACTCCACCCCCACGCGCTGGAAGCCTTGAAGAACTATCGCTTTCCGGGCAACGTCAGGGAACTGGAGAATGTTCTTGAGCGCGCTTATACCTTATGCGAAAACCAGCAGATTGAATCCAGCGACCTTCGGCTCATGGAGGGCAATTGCACAGCGGATGGAGACTTACCGGACCTGACGCAGATCGACAACCTGGAAGATTACCTGGAAAACGTGGAACGCAAACTCATCCTCCAGGCGCTGGAGGAAACCCGCTGGAACCGCACGGCAGCGGCTCAGCGGCTGAATCTGTCATTCCGCTCGATGCGCTACAGGCTCAAGAAATTGGGGCTGGATTAAAGCAGGAAGATCGCACTCCCCGTATTAGCTGCCGCAGGCTGCGATCTTTTGATCCTCTGTCAGAGCCGCCCGGTTGGCGCATAGGGCGCCGGATCAATGATCGGCTCGCGCCCCAGCATCACATCCGCAAACAACTGACACGACGCCGGCGCCAGTACCAGGCCGTTGCGATAATGTCCGCAATTGAGCCACAGCCCCTCGAACCCGGGCACCTGGCCAATGTACGGAATACCCTCCGGTGAACCCGGACGCAATCCAGCCCAATGCCCGACGACTTCAGCGTCCGCCAATGCCGGAATCAACTCCACCGCTGAAGCTTTCAGGCTCTGCAGCGCGGTCTCGGTCGGCGTCTTGTCGAAGCCCTCGTGCTCCAGGGTACTGCCGATCAGAATATGCCCATCGCGGCGAGGAATCGCGTATCGCCCCTTGGCCAGCACCATGCTCGGCAAAAAATCGGCAGCGCATTTGTACAAAATCATCTGGCCTTTCACCGGCTCCACCGGCAGCTCAAGCCCGAGGGTCTTGAGCAGATCCCCGCTCCACGCCCCCGCAGTCAGTACCACCTGGTCAGCCGCAATCGCGCCCGCCGAAGTCCGCACGCCCACCACCTGCTCGCCTTCACGAATGAACTCGCGCACCTCGCACTGCTCATGAACAGTCACATTCGGCAATGCCAGCAACGCAGCCTTGAGGGACTTCACCAGCCGCGGATTGCGCACGTTGGCGACATCGGCCATGTAGATCGCCCGGGAAAACCCCGGCCCGAGTACAGGTACGGCATCATGCACCGCCGAGAGGTCCACCGCCCGCAGCGGCCGGTGTTCGCGTAGCGCCCAGGCCAGCGCTTCGGCTTCATCGTCCAGGTCCAGCCAGTACAGGCCGGTGGTGTGCACTTCGGGGTCCACACCAGTGGCCGCGAACAGGCGCGCGCCAAGTTGTGGATAAAAATCCTGTGACCAGTGCGCCAGCGCGGTAACCGCCGGGCTATAACGCCACGGGTACAGCGGCGAAACGATACCGCCACCGGCCCAGGACGCTTCCTGGCCGACATTTGATCGATCCAGCAGTACAACGCTTTGTACTTCAGAGGCGAGATTGAATGCCGTCAGCAGGCCAATCACTCCGCCGCCGACGATCACCACGTGCTGTTGCCTGGTCATGTTCTGATCCAACCATTAGATAGACAGGGGCACAAAACGCACCCGAAAAAAACTCAGCGCCCCCAGCAATCCTTGGTGGTCAGCCCGGCTGCGGCATTTTCCATGCCTCTGGCGCCGGTGTTGGTAATCGTGAAATCCCCACACTTGTCAGTGGCCATCGCCGAACCGACTTTCCGGGTGGCCGTCAGTTTGAAAGTCTGATCGGCCAGGGTGGGCACGATGGTGTAGTAGTCGTTGCCCGCGCTCAAGGTCGCGCCGGTGTACACACTGGTTTTCGAGTTGGAATAGAACCGCTCGAGTATCTGCGCCTGCTCGGAGAGCAAACCTGCCACTTCAGCCCGGCGGCCCTTTTTTACATATTCGGTCAGGCTCGGATAGCCAATGGTGATGACGATACCGATGATCGCAATCACGATCATGATCTCGATCAGGGTAAAACCGCGGTTCGATCTACGCATGCCTGCACTCTCGCTTACTGAATTTGTCGCCACATGATGCGCCGGCTGCCTCCGCCGGCCTTTTCAACCAACGAGGTTGGCGTTCCGCTGGAGTCGTTGACGATCTTGCGGGCGCCCCCGTTGACGATAGCGTTGAGCACCGGTATTCCGCCCGTGAACACCACGCCGCTGGAAATCGCATCCGTGCCGTCCACCAGCCCGTCACCGTTGGTGTCGAGCACAGCATAATTAAGCATCTTACCGTTGAACGCATCCAGTTCGACCAGTTTGCCGGTACCAAAACTGGCACAGGGGTCGGTGGTATCGACGCTGGCGGTGGTGAAGACGATCCGCCCCAGCACCAGGGCCGCCTGGTTGATCACTCGTTCACCGGTCAGCGCGCTGTTGTAGACCAGTGGCAGGTACCAGCCCTTCTCTGCCGGGTAGGTCACTTCCTCCTGGCTGGTGGTGATGAATTGTCCGGCGCTGCCCGAGAATACACTCTGCACCGATTGCTGCTGCAGATTGGCCGGGGTGAACTGTCCTGAACCACCGTCGGCGTCCCATACGGCGTAAAAGGCCTGCAGATCCTTGTTGGTCTTGTCTGCGGTCTCATTGAACTTGCCCGTGCCGAAAAATACCACTTTACCGCCCAGGGCATTGTCGGCCAGCAAGGGTTGCGCAGTGATGGGCTGCAACGTGCCGCCGGCGGTGGTAGCGGTAAACAAAGGCTTGCCGGCAAACGCCACGTTCCACGCATCGCTGCTGGTACTGCTGAGGTCAAACTTCCACAGCCGCCCCTTGAGGTCACCGCCATAAGCGGCCTGTACCACATTCTGCGAGTTGACCTTGAGCTTCACCGAGGACAGCCCGTTGTCGTTTCCGGTGCTGTCGGCCACGATTTTCCTGATCAGCGAGCCGTTGCTGAGGTCGATGACGTACAACGCCGCAACCCCTGAGTTGCTCCCGTAACCGTTGGAGATAAACGCCGCCCAGCGGCCATCGTCCAGGCGCGCCACTTCAGGACGAGCGTAGGCATAACCCAGGTCATTAAAAGCATTTGCAGGGGTCGGCGTGGCCGGCGCACTGATCTCCCAGGCCGCCTTGGTCACGTTGCCCGCCGTAGCGTCGAACAGCTGCAGCCCGTAAAACGTCCTGCCGCCCGCCCCGGTTCCGCCCACGGCCATGGTTTTCCAGCCGGAGCCGATTTTGGCGTCGAACACGCCGACCTGGCCGTCTACCAGAAACTTGTGGCTGGTGCCGTTGATGTAGGTGGGATCGGCGATATATCGCAGCGACGGCAGGACGCTGGAGGGCATGTAGGCGTAACGCCGGCTGCCATTGCTGGCGTTACTCGTGGGGCTGGCGTTGATGACGCTGACAAAACCGTCGTTGCCGTTGACCACCAGGCTGGCAGTCATATTGGCAGCCTTATTGGCCAGGTAGGTGCTGTAGCTGCTATCACCGGCCAGGTCGGAAGCCGTTTTCTCCGTAGGCGAGGCCAGCACCAGCGGCGAGTTGATGATGTCGCCGAGCAAAGCGCTGCGTACCTTCAACCCGGCCTTGTTGATGCCTTTGCTCCACTCCACCAGATCGGTGCCCTTGATGGTGGTGGGCAGCCCCTGGTTCAGGACCGCCTGTTGCGCCGTCGAGAAGTTGTTGAACCCCAGGGTCACCGGCACATTGTCCTGGGTATTCCAGGACTGGTAAGTCGGTGCAGTCGCGCCGGGAACTATCGTCTTGTCCGTGCTCCACAGCAACGAGCCAGTATCCACCGCACCCGTGGCAGTGAAGCCAAAGGATTTGATAGTGCCGCGCCAGTCCTTGGGGTCGTAGCTGGTCTGGTAGTACGAAGAACCGATCCCGACCACCGCGCTGCTGGTGGTGCCGCTGCCACCCGAACCGGCCTTGGAGGTGATTTCGCTCAAGGCCGACGACAGCGCAGTGGTCAGGTCGGTGCTATCGGTGGCGAGGTAGTACTTGCCCTGGCCGTACCTTGCCGCGTCTTCCAGCATCTGGTTGGCCGTGGTAAATCCTACGGTGTAGGTGTTCATGTTCTGCCTGGGAAAATCTGCCGAATCCCAGGCTTTTTTCGCCAGATCAACCCCGGTGGAACGCATGTCGATATCAAAGGCGAACTTGGCGATGTCATCCAGAAACAGCGAATCACCCTCGTCGTCACCACCCAGCGGATTGTCACCATCATTGTTGATGCCGTCCCAGTTGGGCAGTCTTGGGCCGCCCTTGGCCGTGGCCTGGGGGTCGTCAGTGGGAAAGGTTCGGTCGAAGGTTGGCAAACCATCGGTGATCACCACACCGTAGTTTTTCTGGCAGCGGTACTGGATCGGGCTGGTATAGGTCCTGGAGCCGTTGTAGTACGAACCCAGGCCGCGCATGTAGCGGGTGACTTCGTAGTAGGTTTCCGCCAATGGCGTGTTGGCGACAGCCCGCAAGGCGTCGATGGAATCGGTCAGCGCGTTGAATTTGGCATCCGTGGTCAGATCGTCGATGGGGACGGCGATGTAGCCGCCGTTACCCCGGTTGTTGCTGGTTACAGCGTTGAACGTCGCGAGGCCGATGCGTAGCGTGCGGTTGGCGGTAACCAGCGAAGTCGATACGCTGCGCGCCACGCTGATCCGTGATTCGATGGGAATGGGCGAGCTGGACGTGGAAAAATCCGTTCTCTGGCCGTTGGCCAGGCCTACAACGTAGGCGATGTAATTCGCCGAGTAGCGGGTATCGCCGTTGCCTGCGGGGTCTGGCAGTTTGATGCACAGTGGTGAAACGCTGTTGTTGTAAAACGAGGAGTAGCCGTTCGAACAGCCTGACGTGGATAGGCTCGACAGGAATATCGAATCCCCGGTGATGGCCGTCGAGGCGTAACACACCCCCAGGAACGTGTTGCACTCACGGGCCGGTGTGCGATTGATGTTCGGATCGAAAGCGGCGGCATAGATGATGTTGTTCATGCTCCCCGAGTTATCGATCAGCAACATCACGTTCGGCGCCACCGCGGCCGCACTCAGCAGGGGCGAGTCGGACGGGGTGAAGGCATAGGCCGGAGCCGCCAGGTAAAAACTCACCAGCATGCCGCAGAGTATCTGCCACCAGCCGGCGCGCCGCTCAGTACTTCGCATAGATGCTCTCCACCACACTGCGAATGTTGTCACCGACCACGGCCACGGCCGTGACGCGGTAAAGCGTTGCCGAGGTATTGCTCGGCACATTCACCGCATTCACTGTGGTTCCGATGTTCTGTACTCCGTAGAAGCCACTGCCGGCGGCGATCCAGGTCACTCCTGACGTCGTATTGAACCCGGCGCCAGTCATCAAGGTGGACTCTGCGGGCGGCGCACACTGGATGGTCCCACTGCACACGGCCAAGGTATAGGTGGACAGTTGCACCGCATTTTCGCCCATGCGTAATGCCGCTTCTGCATTCTGGAACGACTGATTGCGCAACGACACGCTGGTGGCCATTTTTTCCTGCAGGGTGGCGCTCTGCATCGAGGAAAGACCAATCAGCGTCAGCAGTAGCAGAAATACCAGGCTGACCAACAGCGCCATACCGCGCTGGGAGCGAGGAACCGCATCGGGAATACTCATCGGCCCCTCTCTCATTGCAGGCGATTGCGCAAGGCGGCAACCACGTTGAAGGTTTGATCACGTACCCTTTTTTCAGGGTCGGTAAGGGTCAACGTCAGGCGCACGCTGCGAATACGCGCCGGATCAGAGGGGTTACTGCTGTAGCTGGAAGCGGCCACTTCGCTGGCAGAGCTGGCGAGGCCGAAGCTGACGTCGAAGGCACTGACATTGTCCACCAGTACGAATTGGGTGGGCGTACCACCATGTACGCCCATCGTCAGCTGTCCGTTTTTCAGGCTGTAGACAAGTCGCCGGATCGGAAACGCCAACTGCCCCGCGACCGGGGCCTTCGCCTGACTGTAGGCCGTGGCGCTGTTTCGACAATCGGAAATCACTGTCCAGGTGGGCGCTCCACCATTTACGCCGACATCGCCAGTCACCAGCGTGAGCTTGAGGTTGGTGCTGTCCCAGCTGATGGGCGTGATCTGGCTGGCACTGAAGTCGCTCGCAGAACTGGAATCAGTGATGATCCCGAGGCAACCGAACATGCCGACCATGCGAATTTCCTGAATCATTTTGCCCAGCACGAACCGGGCGTCTTCCTGCATGTTGGACGCGTTGTTCTGACTGACGTAAGTGTTCTTGGCGGCGATAAAAATCTGCGCCACGCCCAGGACGACCACCAGGCTCAACGCGAGGGCGATCAATAGCTCGATCAGGCCAAAACCTTTTTGAGCGCGATTCATGGCGTTGATACCGGGTCGACGGTGGCGCGACTGGTTAATACAAAACTGCGGCGAGTATTAGTATTGGCGGCGCGTGAATCATCCCAGGTGATCGTGATGGTGTACACCCGTTGGCTCAAGGCAATGGTACCCGTGGCAGTGGCACCCAAGGCGCTGGCGATGTTGCCGGTGAAGTCGAAAAGGTCCTGATCCCGGGCCACGCTCAGGTTGCCCGAGGTCGGGGGCGTGATCGTATAATCGGCGCCGGAGTTGGCGCGAATGCGGTCCATCATGTCGTAGGCAATGAAGCTCGCCTGGCTGGTCATCCGCGAACTGTCGGTGTACTTCAGGGCATTGAGCTGAATCGCCGCTGCGCCCAATAGCCCCACGGTCAGAATCAACACTGCAACCAGCACCTCGATCAGCGTCATGCCCTCCTGGGCACGCTTGCTCCCTTGCCTCATCCGCAGTTTCCACCCAATAGAATACGTCCGTTCAAACACACATTCAGCGTTCGGCTCTGTGCCCCCAGCACATAAGTGATCGCCACTGCAGTAGCAGGTGCCGCCAGCCCGCCCAGGTTATTGAAACTGATGGCGGTCACTCCTGAGGTTAGCGCCAGACTCGCCCCGCTGCTCATTGCAGGAACAACCCGCAATACATTGGCTGGCGAGCTGGAAATGTCGGAAACCGTCAATTCGCCGGTCCATGCGCCGCCTTTCGGAAGAACCTGAGTGGTAATGCCTCGGTCAATCGCCTCCAGCCTCGCGTAACTCAGGGCCCGTCGCAGGTCCCCAACCTCGGTGTCGGCCTTGGTACGTTGCACTGAACTGGTAAACGCCGGCACGGCCATGGTGATCAGGATCAGAAAAATGGCCAGTGCAACCAGCAACTCGATCAGCGTGAAACCTTTTGTACCACGATCCATCAGTGCCCTCCGTTGCCGTCGGCTATACCTGCTGCTACACGCTAGAACATTCAGCCGCAAGATGTTCGGTTGTTTTGCCTTCACTCGCGCAGGGAATGCGCATGATCACACTCCAGGGACGCAATGACATGCATCAGCGAGGCTTCAACCTGGTCGAATTGCTTATGGGACTGACGATCGCCGGGATTGTTCTGGCGTTGGTCACCCCGGTGTACGCGACGCTCACCGAGTCAATTTATCGCGAAGAGGCGGCGAAGTCGCTGGTCGGTGGCTTGCGCAGCGCGCGAAGCGAGGCAATCACCCGCAGCCAGACCATCATGATCCACGGTATTAACGGCGATTGGAGCCAGGGATGGCGAATCATTGTCGATGCCAGCAGCCAGGGCTATGAAGACAGCAGCAATCCACTGCTGGTCGAACGTCAGGGTAGCGCAGGTACAAAGGTGGTCGGCAACAAGAATGTCAAAAGCGCGATACGGTTCAGCCATCTCGGCGAACCGCTGCAAGGCGGCTTTCAAGCGGGGACGTTGCATGTGTGCGCGTCACGCGAGCCGGTCAGCCAGTATCAGGTGGTACTGGCCTCAACCGGTCGAGTCAGCCTTCGCAGCAACAAGCTGCAACAGGCCCTCTGCGTCGGCGCAGAAGATTCAGAGCAGGGAGCGGACGCGTAATTCCTTGGGCATGGAGAACGTCACATTCTCCTCACGACCTGCCAATTCGTCGGCACCGGTAGCGCCCCACGCCTCCAACTGCTGGATCACACCGCGCACCAGCACTTCCGGTGCCGAAGCGCCTGCGGTGATGCCGATCCGCTGAACGCCGTCGAACCAGCTTTTTTGCAGGTCCTCGGCGCCGTCGATCAGATAGGCCGGAGTGGCCATGCGTTCAGCCAGTTCACGCAAGCGATTGGAGTTGGAGCTGTTCGGGCTGCCCACGACCAACACCACGTCGCACTCATCGGCCAGTTGTTTGACCGCATCCTGGCGGTTTTGCGTCGCGTAGCAGATATCGTCCTTGCGCGGACCACCGATCGCCGGGAAACGCGCTCGCAGGGCATCGATGACCCGGCTGGTATCGTCCATGGACAAGGTGGTCTGGGTCACGAATGCAAGCTTCCCGGGATCACGCACCTGCAAGTTCGCGACGTCTTCTTCGTCTTCGACCAGGTAGATCGCGCCCCCATTCGTGCCGTCATACTGGCCCATGGTGCCTTCGACTTCCGGGTGCCCGGCGTGGCCAATCAGAATGCACTCACGACCGTCGCGGCTATAACGCGCCACTTCGATGTGAACCTTGGTCACCAGCGGACAAGTGGCATCGAACACTTTCAGGCCACGGCCGGCGGCTTCGGTACGCACAGCCTGGGATACGCCGTGGGCACTGAAGATCACGATGACGTCGTCGGGCACCTGTTCGAGTTCCTCGACGAAAATGGCTCCGCGGGCGCGCAGGTCTTCGACCACGAATTTGTTGTGGACAACTTCGTGGCGCACGTAGATCGGTGGCCCGAAGACTTCCAGGGCGCGATTGACGATTTCAATCGCACGGTCCACACCGGCGCAGAAGCCACGGGGGTTGGCGAGTTTGATTTGCATGCTGTGCCTCGTGTCTTGCCCTGTAGGAGCGAGCTTGCTCGCGAAAAACGAGCAGGCACCGCGTACATCCAGGATGTAAGCGTTATCGTTGACGACCATCGCGAGCAAGCTCGCTCCTACAGAAAGCCGATTTGTTAGTTACAGCGATACGACGCTGATGATCTCGACGTCAAAGGTCAAGGTCTTGCCCGACAGCGGGTGATTGAAGTCGATGGTCACCTGCTCGTCATCGAACTCTTTTACCACGCCTGGCAGTTCGGTATTGGCCGCATCGTTGAAGATCACCAGCAAACCTGGCGACAGGTCCATGTCCTGGAACTGCGAGCGCGGGATGACCTGCACATTCTGCGGGTTCGGCTGGCCAAACGCGTTTTCCGGTGCAATCGTCAGCGTGCGCTTGTCACCGGCCTTGAAGCCGAACAGCGCCGCTTCAAAACCCGGCAACAAATTGCCATCGCCCACCTTGAAGGTCGCCGGGGCTTTGTCGAAGGTGCTGTCGACGGTGTCGCCGTTCTCCAGGCGCAGGGCGAAGTGCAAAGTGACTTCGGTGTTCTGGCGGATGCGTTGCTCAGCCAATACGTGCTCAGTCATGAACGGCTTCTCCGGTCTTTTTACTTTTGAACATATCCAGCGCCAGCATCACGGCACCGACAGTGATGGCACTGTCGGCGAAATTGAATGCAGGGAAGTACCAGCGGTTCTGCCAGTGCACCAGGATGAAATCGATCACATGGCCATAAGCAATGCGGTCATACAAATTGCCCAACGCGCCACCCAGCACCAGTGCCAGGGCGACTGCCAGCCAGGTCTCGTTGCGTCCCAGACGCTTGAGCCACACGACCAGCACTGCACTGACCACGATAGCGATCAGGGCAAACAACCAGCGCTGCCAGCCGGAGCTATCAGCCAGGAAGCTGAACGCCGCGCCAGTGTTGTAGGCCAGGGTCCAGCTGAAGTAATCAGGGATCACCACGATTTGCTGGTACATGCTCAGGGAGCCTTCGAAGTAGAACTTGCTGGCCTGGTCAATCACCAGGACCAGCAAGCTCAACCACAGCCAGCCCAGCCGTCCGAAACGGCCAACGGCGTTAGGCATAGTGACGAACCTCGCCAGCGCCGCTGATGTTATCAACGCAACGGCCACAGATTTCCGGATGCTCCGGGTTCACGCCGACGTCTTCGCGGCAGTGCCAGCAACGGGCGCACTTGGCGAAGGCGGACTTGACGATCTTCAGTTTCAGGCCACTGACTTCGGTGACTACCGCGTCCGCCGGGGCCTGGACAAAAGGCGCCACGCTGGCGGTCGAGGTGATCAGGACGAAGCGCAGTTCGTTGCTCAGTTGGGCCAGGTCTGCGCTCAGCGCGTCTTCGGCAAACAGGGTCACTTCGGCCTGCAGGTTGCCACCGACGGCCTTGGCCGCACGCTGGATTTCCATTTCCTTGTTGACCGCCACCTTCACCGCCATGATCCGCTCCCAGTAGGCGCGCCCCAGTTCGACGTTGTCCGGCAGCTCGGTCAGGCCTTCGTACCAGGTGTTGAGCATCACCGATTCGTTGCGCTCGCCCGGCAGGTATTCCCACAGTTCGTCGGCGGTAAACGCGAGGATCGGCGCGATCCAGCGCACCAGCGCTTCGGAGATGTGGTACAGCGCGGTTTGCGCCGAACGACGGGCCTTGCTGTTGGCGCCAGTGGTGTACTGGCGGTCCTTGATGATGTCGAGGTAGAAACCGCCCAGCTCCTGCACGCAGAAGTTGTGGATCTTGGAGTAGACGTTCCAGAAACGGTATTCGCCGTAATGCTCTTGCAGCTCGCGTTGCAGCAGCAAGGTACGGTCCACGGCCCAACGGTCCAGCGCGAGCATGTCTTCGGCCGGGAGGATGTCGGTGGCCGGGTTGAAACCGGTCAGGTTGGAAAGCAGGAAGCGCGCGGTGTTACGGATGCGCCGGTAGGCGTCCGCACTGCGTTGCAGGATCTGCTCGGAAACCGCCATTTCACCCGAGTAATCGGTGGAAGCCACCCACAGGCGCATGATGTCGGCGCCCAGGGTGTCGTTGACCTTTTGCGGCGCGATCACGTTGCCCAGGGATTTGGACATCTTGCGACCGGACTCGTCGACGGTGAAGCCATGGGTCAGCAGCTCGCGGTACGGCGCGTGATTGTCGATGGCGCAACCGGTCAGCAGCGACGAGTGGAACCAGCCACGGTGTTGGTCCGAGCCTTCCAGATACAGGTCGGCACGCGGGCCGCTCTCGTGGCCCATCGGGTGCGAACCGCGCAGGACGTGCCAGTGCGTGGTGCCCGAATCGAACCAGACGTCGAGGGTATCGCTGATCTTGTCGTACTGCGGCGCTTCATCACCGAGCAACTCGGCAGCGTCCATCTTGAACCAGGCTTCGATACCTTCGACTTCGACGCGCTTGGCGACTTCTTCCATGAGCTCGGAAGTCCGTGGGTGCAGCTCGCCGCTTTCCTTGTTCAGGAAGAACGGGATCGGCACGCCCCAGTTGCGCTGGCGGGAGATGCACCAGTCCGGACGGTTGGCGATCATCGAGTGAAGGCGCGCCTGGCCCCAGGCCGGAACGAACTTTGTTTCCTCGATGGCCTTGATTGCCCGCTTGCGCAGGGTGTCGCCGGTCACTGGCTCTTTGTCCATGCCGATGAACCACTGCGCGGTAGCGCGGTAGATCAGCGGGGTCTTGTGCCGCCAGCAGTGCATGTAGCTGTGTTCGATGATGGTGGTGTGCAGCAGCGCACCGACTTCGGTCAGCTTGTCGACGATTGCCGGGTTGGCCTTCCAGATGAACTGGCCGCCGAAGAATTCCAGCGCCGGAACGTACACGCCGTTGCTCTGAACCGGGTTGAGGATGTCGTCGTTGACCATGCCGTATTTCTTGCAGGTCACGAAGTCGTCCACGCCGTAGGCCGGGGCGGAGTGAACCACGCCGGTGCCAGCGCCCAGTTCCACGTACTCGGCCAGGTAAACGGGCGACAGACGATCGTAGAACGGGTGACGGAAGTTGATCAGTTCCAGTTCTTTACCGGTGGTGGTCGCAATGACCGAACCTTCCAGGCTGTAGCGGGCCAGGCACGACTCGACCAGCTCTTCAGCCAGCACCAGCAGCTTGTCGCCGACGTCGACCAGGGCGTAGTTGAATTCCGGGTGAACGTTAAGCGCCTGGTTGGCCGGGATGGTCCACGGGGTGGTGGTCCAGATCACGATCGAAGCCGGCTTGCCCAACGATGGCAGACCGAAAGCGGCAGCCAGCCTGGCTTCATCGGCAATCGGGAACGCCACATCGATGGTCGACGACTTTTTGTTCTCGTACTCGACTTCCGCTTCGGCCAGGGCCGAACCACAGTCGAAGCACCAGTTCACAGGCTTCAAGCCCTTGAACACGAAGCCGCCCTTGACGATTTCAGCGAGGGCGCGGATTTCACCGGCCTCGTTCTTGAAATCCATGGTCTTGTACGGGTTGGCGAAGTCGCCCAGCACGCCCAGACGGATGAATTCGGACTTCTGGCCTTCGATCTGCTCGGTGGCGTAGGCACGGCACAGTTCGCGGGTCTTGTCCGCGCCCAGGTTCTTGCCGTGGGTCACTTCGACTTTGTGCTCGATCGGCAGGCCATGGCAGTCCCAGCCCGGAACGTATGGCGCGTCGAAGCCCGACAGGGTCTTCGAGCGGATGATCATGTCCTTGAGAATCTTGTTCAGCGCATGACCGATGTGAATCGTGCCGTTGGCGTACGGAGGACCGTCGTGAAGCACGAACTTCGGACGATCCTTGCCAATCTCGCGCAACTTACCGTACAGGCCAATGCTGTCCCAGCGCTGCAGAATTTGCGGTTCGCGCTGAGGCAGGCCGGCCTTCATTGGGAAGGCGGTGTCCGGAAGGTTTAGCGTGGCTTTATAGTCGGTCATTTAAGGCTCTTCATTAGCGATTGGCGCTAGGTGCGACAGGGCACGGGCGGCGGCAACATCCGCATTGATTGCCGTCTTAAGCGCCTCCAGAGAGGCGAAACGCTGCTCTTCACGCAGCTTGTGGTGGAAGACCACCGTCAAACGCCGGTCATACAGATCGCCGGCAAAATCTAAAAGATGAACCTCGAGATGGGCTTTGCCATCCCCCTGGACCGTGGGGCGCACACCGATATTGGCGACGCCGGGCCAGGTCTTGCCGTCGATATCGACTTTGACCAGGTACACCCCGGTCAATGGAACACGACGACGCTTGAGCTGAATGTTGGCCGTGGGCGTACCCAGTTGGCGCGCCAGCTTCTGGCCGTGCAAGACCCGCCCGGCGATACGGAACGGCCGGCCGAGCAGCCGTTCAGCCAGGGCGAAATCGGCGGCGGCCAGCGCATTGCGAACCTGGGTGCTGCTGACGCGAATACCTTCAAGCTCCACGGTTTGTGCCGCCTCGACGGTAAAACCGTGAACCAGCCCGGCTTGCTGCAGGAATTCGAAATCGCCGATGCGATCACAGCCAAACCGGAAATCATCGCCGACCTCCAGGTGCTGCACGCCAAGCCCGTCCACCAGGATGGTTTCGACGAACTCGCTGGCGCTGAGCTTGCTCAGCCGCTGGTTAAAGGCCAGGCACAGGACCCGGTCGACGCCTTCGTCGGCCAACAGCTGCAGTTTGTCCCGCAGCCGGGCCAGACGGGCCGGGGCCGTGTCCGGGGCGAAAAACTCCCTGGGCTGCGGCTCGAAAATCACCACGCAGCTGGGCACGCCCAACTCGAGCGCACGCTCACGCAGCCTCGCCAGGATTGCCTGGTGGCCACGGTGAACACCGTCAAAGTTGCCAATAGTGGCGACACAGCCCCGATGCTGGGGGCGCAGGTTGTGGAGGCCTCGAACCAGCTGCATAACGCGCTTCTTGCTCATAAAGTGGTCGATTATAACCACACCCGGCGGCCGACGACAGGCAACACCGTAACCAAAGTCATCAAGCCGACCAAAACACCGGCTCGCCCCTGTTCTTGCGTCCTCAGCTGAGCGCCCTGCGGTTGAAGTCGCGCAAACGGAAGCCCAGCACAAACAACATGCCGAAATAAGCGATCACACCGGCGGCGACCAACGCCCCCAGGCGCAGAAAGCGTTCCAGCATATGTCCCTGATCCCAGACCGGCATGAAATGCATGCCCGCCAGCAACACGGCGGACATGACCAGCACGGCCACTATCAGCTTCAGGGCGAATTTCCACCAGCCAGGTTGCGGCTGATACATCTGCTGCTTGCGCAGCTGGTAAAACAGCAGGCCGGCGTTGATGCAGGCGCCGGCGCTGATGGCCAGGGCCAGTCCGGCATGCGCCAACGGCCCGATCAGCACCAGGTTGAACAACTGCGTGATGATCAGGGTAAAAATCGCGATTTTCACCGGGGTACGGATGTTTTGTTGCGCATAAAAGCCCGGCGCCAGCACCTTGATCACAATAATGCCCATTAGACCGACGGAATAGGCGATCAGGGCGCGCTGGGTCATGGACGCATCAAATGCGGTGAACTGGCCATATTGGAACAACGACACGGTCAACGGCTCGGCGAGGATACCCAGCGCCAGGGAGCACGGCAGCACCAGCACGAAGCACAGGCGCAGGCCCCAATCGAGAATCCGCGAATACTCCTGGCGGTCCTTGCTGGCGTATGTCTTGGCCAGGGTTGGCAGCAAAATCGTGCCCAGCGCCACGCCCAGCACACCGGATGGCAACTCCATCAAGCGGTCGGCGTAATACATCCAGGACACCGAACCGGCCACCAGGAACGAGGCGAAGATGGTGTTGATGATCAGCGAGATCTGGCTCACCGACACCCCCAGGATTGCCGGCAACATCTGCTTCATCACCCGCCACACGCCGGTATCGCGCAGGCTCAGGCGCGGCAGCACGAGCATGCCGATCTTTTTCAGGTGCGGCAGCTGATACAGCAACTGCGCCAGGCCACCGACCAGCACTGCCCAGCCGAGCGCCATGACCGGCGGATCGAAGTACGGCGTGAGGAACACCGCAAAGATGATCATGCTGACATTGAGCAGCGTCGGTACGAAAGCCGGCACCGAGAAACGGTTGTAGGTATTGAGAATCGCGCCGGCCAGCGACGACAACGAGATGAGCAGAATATACGGGAACGTCACCCGCAAAAGGCTGGTGGTGAGCTCGAATTTTTCCGGGGTGTCGGTGAAACCGGGGGCCGTCGCCCAGATAACCCAGGGCGCGGCGAGCATACCCAAGGCCGTAACCAGCGCCAGCACCAGGGTCAGCAGGCCCGAAACGTAGGCAATGAACGTGCGGGTCGCCTCCTCGCCCTTCTGGCTTTTGTATTCGGCAAGAATTGGCACGAAAGCCTGGGAAAACGCGCCCTCGGCGAAGATCCGGCGCAGCAGATTGGGCAGCTTGAACGCGATAAAGAAGGCATCAGTCGCCATTCCGGCGCCGAATGTGCGTGCGATAAGCGTGTCACGAACGAATCCCAGAACCCGGGAAACCATTGTGATAGAGCTGACGGCGGCCAACGATTTGAGCAGATTCATTGAAAGAGTTTGTGCCTGTCGATAAACAGCAGGCGAACAAAGCGCCTACTTATGCGATACTCCGCGCCGCAGCAGCACAGAGCCAAAGCTCGCGAGTTTACAGGTCAAGCGCCGGAAATAAATATCCCGCCTCTTTATACCTACCACTTAGCGGAACGTTTCAACCGCCCTTGACAAGACATCAACTCATCGGCATGATTCGCGGCCTATTTTGTTTGCTATTTCCTAAAAAGTCTTTCGAGGAGCTCGACGGTGGCCAACACACCTTCCGCCAAAAAACGTGCAAAACAGGCTGAGAAGCGTCGCAGCCACAACGCCAGCCTGCGTTCCATGGTTCGTACCTACATCAAGAATGTAGTTAAGGCCATCGACGCAAAAGACGCTGAAAAAGCTCAAGCTGCTTACGTTCTGGCCGTGCCAGTTATCGACCGTATGGCCGATAAAGGCATCATCCACAAGAACAAGGCAGCTCGTCATAAGAGCCGCCTGAACGGTCACGTCAAGGCTCTGAACCTTGCTGTTGCCGCTTAAGCGATAAGCTTGTTGAAAAACCGACCTCAGGGTCGGTTTTTTATTGCCTGCGATTTGATGGGAGCGAAAAAAACTGTAGGAGCGAGCTTGCTCGCGAAGGTCGTCAACTATTACGTGCGCCGCCTGAATGTACGCGGCGCACTCTGGTTTTCGCGAGCAAGCTCGCTCCTACTGGGCCCACGGCAGGATCGGGATAGCCGTCACCGCATTCTGCGGACTGCCTTCGATCAGGCGATCGCTGTAGACCAGATACACCAGGGTATTGCGCTTCTTGTCGAGGAAACGCACCACCTGCATGGTCTTGAATACCAGCGAGGTGCGCTCCTTGAACACCTCATCGCCATCCTTCAACTCACCCTTGAAGCTGATCGGCCCGACCTGGCGGCAGGCGATAGACGCCTCAGCGCGATCCTCCGCCAATCCCAGCCCACCCTTCACTCCGCCAGTCTTGGCGCGCGACAGGTAGCAAGTCACGCCCTCAACCTTCGGATCATCAAACGCCTCGACGACGATGCGGTCGTTCGGGCCGACGATCTTGAACACCGTCGACACTTGGCCAATCTCTTCGGCCGAGGCCAGCAGCGGCATCGCCAACAGCAGACCCAACAATCCTTTTGCCACACGCATTCGAATATTCCCTCAGACCAGAATCAGGTTATCGCGGTGAACCAGCTCCGGCTCCGCCATGTAACCCAACAGACCGACAATCGCCTCAGACGACTGACCAATGATTTTTTGTGCCTCCAGCGCGCTGTAGTTGGCCAGGCCGCGGGCGATCTCACGACCATCCGGCGCTACGCACACCACCATTTCGCCGCGCCGGAAACTGCCCTGCACCCGCTTGACACCCACCGGCAGCAAACTCTTGTTGCCCTGGGACAAAGCGGTCACCGCACCCGCGTCCAGCACCAGGGTGCCACGGGTTTGCAGATGCCCGGCCAGCCACTGCTTGCGCGCCGCCAGCATGCCGCGCTCAGGTGACAACAACGTGCCAATGCGCTCGCCCGCCTTCAGACGATCCAGCACGCGCTCGATACGCCCACCAACAATGATAGTGTGAGCACCAGAGCGCGCGGCCAGTCGTGCGGCACGCAACTTGGTTTGCATGCCGCCACGACCCAGGGCACCACCCGTGCCGCCAGCAACCGCATCCAGCGCCGGATCATCGGCCCGCGCCTCGTAGATAAGGTTGGCATCGGGGTTGTTGCGCGGATCAGCGTCGAACATACCGTCGCGATCAGTCAGGATCACCAGCAGATCAGCCTCGACCAGATTGGCCACCAGCGCCGCCAGGGTGTCGTTGTCGCCGAAACGGATTTCATCAGTGACCACGGTGTCGTTTTCATTGATCACCGGGATGACTTTCAGCTCGACCAATGCACGCAAGGTACTGCGGGCGTTGAGGTAGCGCTTGCGGTCGGACAGGTCGTCGTGGGTCAGGAGGATCTGCGCGGTGTGCCTGCCATGCTCGGCGAAGCTCGACTCCCACGCCTGTACCAGGCCCATCTGGCCGATGGCCGCCGCCGCCTGGAGTTCGTGCATGGCACTGGGTCGTACGCTCCAGCCCAGGCGACTCATCCCCGCTGCTACCGCCCCTGAGGACACCAGCACCAGCTCAACGCCAGCCTCATGCAAAGCCACCATCTGCTCGACCCAGACACCCATTGCCGCGCGATCCAGGCCCTTGCCATCCGCCGTCAGCAAAGCGCTGCCGATCTTCACGACCCAACGCTGCGCACCTGTCACCTTGCTCCGCATCATCTTCAACCTTAGCTTGAGGACAGCGCGACCTGGCACTGCCCGTGACGTTATTCGTGGTTATTCGTGACCAACAATCGATTTCCAGATACTAAAACGCCGCTCGATTGAGCGGCGTTCAAGTTTATAGCAACAGATCAGTCGCGCACGTAAATGATTTCCGGACCGTCTTCATCATCCACGTCTTCTTCGTCCCAATCATCGTCACCGATATCATGGACCGACTTCACGCCACTGCGACGCAGGGCACGCTGGTCATCCAGAGCCTGCAGCTGGGCACGGGCTTCGTCTTCGATGCGCTGATCGAGCTCGGCCAGCTCTTCCTTGTAGGCTGGATCATTGGCCAGACGATCTGCACGATCTTCCATGTAACGCATGATGTCATGGCAAAGGCGCTCGGTGCCCAGCTTGGAAATGGCGGAAATCACGTAAACCGGACCCGTCCACTCCAGGCGATCAACGATCTCCTTGACGCGCTCATCATGCTCTTCTTCAAGAATCTGGTCGCACTTGTTCAGCACCAGCCAGCGATCACGCTCCGCCAGGGACGGGCTGAATTTGGTCAGCTCGCTGACGATCACTTCAGCAGCATCCGGAGCACTGGCGTCATCCAGCGGCGCCATGTCCACGAGATGCAGCAGCAGACGGGTACGCGACAAGTGCTTGAGGAAGCGAATCCCCAGGCCAGCACCGTCGGAAGCACCTTCGATCAGACCCGGAATGTCCGCAACCACAAAACTTTTCCAGCGATCGACACTGACCACACCCAGGTTCGGTACCAGCGTGGTGAACGGGTAGTCGGCGACTTTCGGCTTGGCGGCCGAAACCGAGCGGATGAAAGTACTTTTGCCAGCATTCGGCAGACCCAGCAGGCCCACGTCAGCCAACACCTTCATCTCCAGCTTCAGGTCACGCGCCTCACCCGGCTTGCCCGGAGTGGTCTGGCGCGGAGCACGGTTGGTACTGGATTTGAAACGGGTGTTACCCAGACCGTGCCAGCCACCATGAGCCACCAGCAGTTTCTGGCCAGCCTTGGTCAGGTCGCCAATGACTTCCTGGGTCGCCGAATCGATAACCGTCGTGCCTACCGGAACGCGCAGCACCAGCTCTTCACCTTTCTTGCCGGTGCAGTCGGTGCTGCCACCGTTGGAGCCACGCTCGGCATCGAAGTGGCGGGTGTAGCGGTAGTCCACCAGGGTGTTGAGGTTTTCGTCGGCGACCATGTAGACCGAGCCGCCATCACCACCGTCACCGCCGTTAGGACCACCATTCTCAATGAATTTTTCGCGACGGAAGCTCATGCAACCGTTGCCGCCGTCACCGGCCTTTACTCGAATCGATACTTCATCAACAAACTTCATAACAAAACGCCTCTCGTCATGCGGACGAGCCGAAAAAATCCAGACATAAGACTCTTGCAAAAATGAGCGCAGCGACCTCAATCAACGACCGCAAATACAGCGCTGGAGCTCATTACAAACAGCTTTGCAAGAGACTCACCCCACAAACGAAAAAGCCCCGTCGCGAGACAGGGCTTTTCCAGCGATCGCGCAATTAAGCGGCGACAACGCTCACGTAACGGCGGTTGAAAGCGCCCTTTACTTCAAACTTGATCACGCCTTCGATTTTCGCGAAGAGGGTGTGATCCTTACCCATGCCAACGCCATAACCGGCGTGGAATTGGGTGCCGCGCTGACGCACGATGATGTTGCCCGGAATGATTTTCTGGCCGCCATACATCTTCACGCCAAGGCGTTTGGCTTCTGAGTCGCGACCGTTACGGGTACTACCACCAGCTTTTTTGTGTGCCATGAGTCAATTCTCCTAGTGAGGAATTAGGCTGAAATTAAGCCTGAATACCGGTGATTTTGATCTCGGTGTACCACTGGCGGTGGCCCATACGCTTCATGTGGTGCTTACGACGACGGAACTTGATGATACGGACTTTATCGTGACGACCTTGGGAGATCACTTCAGCCACAACGGTAGCGCCAGCAACAACTGGAGCGCCGATATTCACGTCGTCGCCATTGGCAACCAACAGAACGCGATCAAAAGTAACGGATTCGCCGGTAGCGATTTCCAGTTTTTCGATCTTCAGGTATTCACCTGGAGCAACTTTGTACTGCTTGCCACCAGTAACGATTACTGCATAAGACATGGTATTTCTCCGATAATCCTGCTCACCCAGCTCTTTATAAGAAGAGGTATTGGCTGGCATGGCTGCATTGGGCTGGAAGGCCCGATTGCAATTGCGTAAGGCAGGTGCTGCCCAGGAAGTTCAGGGTGCGCGATTGTACGCAAGCTGCCGGGCTGATGCAAGAGGCCGTCCATCGTGCCTTGACACCCGCCGACGTGGGTCCTAGCATGCCGCGCAACCCTTCTGGAGCAACTGTCGCTGATGCAACCCCAAGCTTTCTACCGCGCGGTGGCGGACGATTTTAGCGCCGTCGACGGCATCATCAAGAAGCAGCTGACTTCCCGAGTGCCGCTGGTATCGAAAATCGGCGATTACATTACCTCGGCTGGCGGCAAACGCCTGCGACCCTTATTAGTGTTGCTGTGTGGCAAGGCCCTCGGCCGCGAAGGCGATGACATGCGTCTGCTGGCCGCGACCATCGAGTTCCTGCACACCGCCACCCTGCTGCACGACGACGTGGTCGACATGTCCGGCATGCGCCGTGGCCGCTCGACCGCCAACGCCATGTGGGGCAACGCCCCGAGCGTACTGGTGGGCGACTTCCTGTATTCGCGCTCCTTCGAAATGATGGTCGAACTGGGCTCCATGCCGGTGATGAAAATCCTTTCGCAAGCGACCCGCATCATCGCCGAAGGCGAAGTGTTGCAGCTGTCGAAGGTCCGCGACGCCAGCACCACCGAAGAAACCTACATGGAAGTCATCCGCGGCAAGACCGCCATGCTCTTCGAGGCCTCGACCCACAGCGCTGCGGCCCTGGCAGGTGCGACACCGGAGCAGAGCGAAGCCCTGCGCACTTTCGGTGATCACCTGGGGGTTGCCTTCCAGCTGGTCGACGACCTGCTCGACTACAAGGGCGATGCCGAGACCCTGGGCAAGAACGTCGGCGACGACCTCGCTGAAGGCAAGCCGACCCTGCCGCTGATCTACACCATGCGCGAAGGTACGCCGGAACAGGCGGCCCTGGTACGCAAGGCGATCCAGAAAGGCGGTATCGAAGACCTGGAAAGCATCCGAGAAGCAGTGGAGGCGTCGGGCTCGCTGGAATACACAGCGCAACTCGCACGGGACTACGTAGCCCGCGCGATCAAATGCCTCGAGGCGCTGCCAGCCAGCGAATACCGCGATGCATTGGTTGAGCTGAGCGAGTTTGCGGTAGCCCGCACGCATTAAAGGCAAACGCAAAATCAAAAGATCGCAGCCTTCGGCAGCTCCTACAGGTGTACACAAAACCCTGTAGGAGCTGCCGAAGGCTGCGATCTTTTGCCGTGACACCCTCTTCGAACAAAACCCTATATAATGTGCGACTTTTAGCGATCCTCAATCCAAGGAGCCCTAGTGAGCACGTTGCCACCCTGCCCGAAATGCAATTCCGAATACACCTACGAAGACGGCGCGCAGCTGATCTGCCCTGAGTGTGCCCACGAGTGGTCGACTGGCGGCGAAATCGAAGTGGCGGCCGATGACACCGTGAAGAAAGATTCGGTCGGCAACGTCCTGCAGGACGGCGATACCATCACCGTGATCAAGGACCTCAAGGTGAAGGGCACTTCGCTGGTGGTCAAGGTCGGCACCAAGGTCAAGAACATCCGCCTGTGCGATGGCGACCACGATATCGATTGCAAGATCGACGGCATTGGCCCGATGAAACTCAAATCCGAGTTCGTCAGAAAAGTCTGATCCTGCTGTAGCCCATCCTGCGCTCTGCGCCGGATGGCGCCCCTCCCCCCGCGATGGCCAGGCGCCAGCCGTATTGACCTTACGCAATCTTAACCCGAAAAAAAGCGCAAACCGCCAATAGGTCCTTGCTATTTAATGAATAAGAATTATTCTCATTGAATCCCAAATCAATGGAGATGAGACTGATGACTTATTTGATCGATGCCTGGCTTGACCGTCCACACCCTTACCTCAGGATCCTGCATCGGGAAACCGGTGAAGTCTGTGCGGTGCTTGAAGAAGAAGCCCTGAACGAACTGCAGGACCAGGGGGATCTGGACGTCAACGGCCTGAGTTCCAGCGAACCGGTCGTACTCAAGGAGCTGGTGCGTAACCTGTTTCTGTTCTGCTACGCCCGGGCATTGCGCCCTGCGCATGAGCTGCAACACAAGATCGAAATATGACCTGTACGATAAAAACTGTGGAAGCCAGCCTGCTGGCGATGGTGTCAACTCGGTCTTGAACAAAACCCGGTCGCCCCATCGCCAGCAGGCTGGCTCCCACATTAGCCTGTCACAGGGACAGGCATAGGCTTACAGAACGTCGAGCAGCTCGACGTCGAACACCAGAACGCTGTGCGGCGCAATGCTGCCAACGCCTTGAGCGCCGTAAGCCAATTCGCTCGGCACGTACAGACGCCATTTGCTGCCAGCGTTCATCAGTTGCAGGGCTTCGGTCCAGCCAGCGATCACGCCGCCAACCGGGAATTCTGCAGGCTGGCCGCGCTCGTAGGAGCTGTCGAACACAGTGCCGTCGATCAAGGTGCCGTGGTAGTGAGTACGAACCTGATCTTCACGGGTTGGCTTGGCGCCTTCGCCCTGGGTCAGCACTTCGAATTGCAGGCCCGAAGCCAGGGTGGTGATGCCGTCACGCTTGGCGTTTTCAGCCAGGAAGGCCAGGCCTTCGCCTGCTGCAGCTTCAGCCTTGGCAGCGGCTTCAGCTTGCATGATTTCGCGAATGACCTTGAAGCTGGCGGACATTTCTTCCTGGCCTACACGGCTTTCCTTGCCAGAAAAGGCGTCGGTCAGACCTGCCAGGATCGCGTCCAGGTTAACGCCCGGTGGCGGGTTGTCGCGCAGCTGGTCGCCCAGCTGACGGCCGATACCGTAGCTGACGCGGGTTTCGTCGGTGGACAGATTTACTTCGGACATGACACTGCTCCGCTGTGCGGACGGCCCCGGAACATGCCGTGCGTACACAGCGCGTCCCGGAGCGCCCGGAACCAAAAGGGCCAGCAGACTAGCACAGTTGCCAATCGGTTGATTAGAGCCCTCAGCCCTGCCAGGCAGAACGGAAGGCGATCGGCACCTTCAGGCTCTCCTCGGCACTGGCGCCCAGGCCGCACATTTCGTCATGTACCGAGGTGTGCACCAGGTTGAATGGCAAGGTGGGAAAAGCATGCAGCACTTCACGGGCATGCTCCACCGAGCGCAGATGAAGCACTTTGCCGCGGGCATCACTCAATGGATAGGCTGCGCCGTGCATGCGCGCCTCCAACAGGTAGATGCCGCCTTCAAGGGAAATCAGGTTCAGCTCATCGACCTTGTGGGCGATGGCAAAGGCATTGAGCTCTTGCAGGTTCATTGATGCACCTCGAACGGTGGCGGGCCAGTACCTTTACAGGGATAGGCTTCGTCGCTTCAAAGCACAAGCCAAAAACCACACCGCTCGTCCGGTTCACTGCCTGAGACTGCAGGAGCGAGCTCGCTCCGGGCGGCGTTCCGACGGAGAACTCAAGGCCCGCGCTCATTCAGAACCCCGCGTTATCGTTGAAGTCCATCGCGAGCAAGCTCGCTCCCACAGTGGCCGTGATCAGTGCTTGGTGAGCTTGTCGAGGTAACCCATGGCGAAGGCCGACACCACGAAAGTCATGTGAATGATCACGTACCACTTCAGGTGCTCGGGGTCGACGTTCTTGGCGTCCATGAAGATCCGCAGCAGGTGGATCGAGGAAATCGCCACGATCGACGCTGCCACTTTCATCTTCAGCGAAGACGAGTCCATGGTGCCCAGCCAGTTGAGCTTCTCTTTGTGGTCGTCGATGTCCAGTTGGGAAACGAAGTTCTCGTACCCGGAAATCATCACCATCACCAGCAGGCCACCCACCAGCGCCATGTCGATCAGCGACAGCAGCACCAGGATCACATCCGATTCGGCCATTGAGAACACGCTGGGAATGACGTGGAAGACCTCCTGAAAGAATTTCAGCCCCAAAGCCAGCAATCCCAACGACAAGCCAAAATAGATCGGCGCCAGCAGCCAGCGCGAGGCGTACATTGCATTTTCGATAAAGCGTTCCATTAAATCTCACACCTGGGCTGAAATGGTCGCGAGTATAACAGTCCGCTGTTACACCCAGAAACAGGCGGAAAATCCACAACCTGCACATATGTGACAAGTTTTTTCTGCTAGTGTCGAAACAATTGACAGCTCAGCGACATCGGACAGGAAGACGGGAAAATGGATGTGCGATTGCCTTTGACGGGCGCCGGAATGTGCCTGGCTTTACTGATGAGCGCCTGCTCGCCCAGCGATGAAAAAGCCCAGGTCAGCCTCGAAGAGAAAACGGCCCGGTTCGAAAAGTCCCTGGACGCCATCGAAGATCCCAAACTCAAGGATGCCGTCGCCGAATTGGGTGGCTCGCTGTTATTGCTCGAACGTGCGCAACTCAAGCTCGACAGCAAGCCGCTGGAAACCGAATACAGCGACGATGCGCTCGCCGTGCTCAAGCACTACCCCACGCCTCAGGCGCTGGTCGACACCTACATCAACGGCCTGTTCGTGCTGCACAAGGATTCCAGCTCCGACTACCTGACCGACCTGCAGCCGGTGTTCCCCTTCAATTTCAACATTCCGGATACCTTTGTGTTCCCCCATGGAGTGGAATGGCTGTCGGTGACACTGAGCAACAAACGCGTCATCGGGTTCCAGCCGGAGTGGTCGGAGACCGATCCCGGCATCCAGTTGAGCCCCTCGAGCTCCAACCTGACCAATCCCGATGACCTGACCGTCACCTACCCCTTCATCGATGGCCTTGACGTCGACAACAAACACCAGCCTCAGCCCGTCAGCCTGCAGGGCAAAGTGGAAGTTATCGCGCCGCGTCGTTTGTACAGCTTCAATCTGACCAAAAAGGACGTCGGCCAGACTCGCAGTAACGACAACCTCAGCGTCAAACTGTTGAAGCTTGAAAAAAATTACGCCGAAATCGAGTTCAGCAATAGCGCCCCAATGGCTGCCGAGGTGGCTGACACGCCCCTGAATCCATTGATCGTCCAGGCCAGGGACAGCACCGGGCAGTTTCTCTCGCGTTCGGGCTCGATCAACCAAACGGCCGAGCAAATTGCGTTTTATCAAAAGCAATTGGCGTTATTGCAGCAGCAGAAAACCTGGAGCGAGGCCTTCGAGAAACAACTCGAATCGCAGCAGCGGGCCTTTGAGAAGCAGCAAACCAGGCATTACTCGAAGGTCTATTTCAACGGGCCGATCGACGCCCTGGAAGTTAGCGTACTGGATTTCTCCACCGCCACAGTGACCCGCAAGGACCTCGATTTGCCGGTACGCCGGTTCGATCCTCGCACCACGGAAAAAACCATCCAGACCCTTGAGCTACCAGTGGTGGTGTACGACGACCAGGCTGCGAACTGGCTCAAAGGCGCGACCCTCAGTGAAGACCAACTGAAAAAAGGCGTGAGCATCCGTCAGTCGGTCGATGACCCGAGCGCCGCGCAGATCGAGTTCGATCACAGGAGAAGTTTTAACGACGAACTGCTGGGCAGCTCCTTCAACCCCGGTGACAGCCCGGTCAGCTTCTTCACCGAAGACGCCAGTGGAAAACGTGACGAGCCGATCGAATTGCCACCCGAAGCGTTCCAGGTCGATCCTCTGCGCGGCACCATCACCTATGACCTGAACCTGTTCCCGCAGACGCCTGCCTATACCGTAGGCTCGATCCCGCTGTTCCTGGCCAGCATCGAGAAGAAAAACCTGGACGCTGGTCAACTGCCCAAGGGCCTGGAGCTCAAAGGCAATGCCCTGCTGGTCGACCTGAAGGCATTCCCGGAGCAGGACTGGCGTTTCTACGCCCGGGACGACAGTGGTAATTACCTGAAGGAAATACTTGCTGTGAGTCACGATGCGAGCCCGGAGGGCCCGGCTTTGACGGGCGTGCACTACTTCTATGGCCGGCCTGCCCGCCTGGAAACCTATCAGCGGATCGATCTCACCACCGTGCAATATGGGTTTGAGGTCAAGCTCGACAAGGCTGATACCGCCAGCCTTGATCAATAGCCCACTCAGTGATCCGGGCGGAACTCGAAACCGGCCAGGTTGCGCGTGCGTCCGCCATTGATTTCCCGCAGCTGGGCTTGCAAGTGCAGGCACCAGATTTGCGGGTCGTCGGCCAGTTGATAACCATGCAAGGTCAGGCTTTCAACGATAGTGTCGAGGATTGATTCAGCCACAAATGGGCCATGGAAAGGTCCCTGTGCCTTGATGGCAGAAGGTTGTTCGCCCGCCATTCCGGCAGCAAACAGCAAGGTCCACATGCCCTTGTCTCCTGCCAGGGGGCGCACGGCGCATTCGATACGGGTCACAAGGCCCAGGCATTGTCGGGTGAGGCAGAGGTTGCGCGACATGGCGGCGACCCTCGGTAGATCCGGTATTCAGCCTCCATCAGAAGACTGTTTCGATCCAGTGATACTGTCGATATCCTTGACCTGAGAATAGAAGAAAAGTCTGGAAAGCATGCCAGGTAGAACCACAAGGCGCCGAATGGTCATTGTGTGAATATTGGCGCCAGAGTGATGGCACTTTGCACAGTTTAATCGGATGCACAGGTGGGAGCGAGGCTGCTCGCGATGGCGGTGTGTCGTCCAAAATATCAGCTGGTTGACACTCCGTCATCGCGAGCAGGCTCGCTCCCACAGGTAAGTGGTGAAACCTCAGGGGCCTATCAGGCCGGCTTGGCCTCCACCAAGGCTTCCTGCGCCGCTTCCTTCTCCGCCTCCCTCATGTCCTCTTCGCTGATCATTTCCGCAATCACCCGCAGGCGCTCCACTACCCGGGCGTTGACGCTGCCCTCCGGGAACTCGCCATTCTCGTCCGGTGCACCGGCTGGTTCGCCGACCAGCAGGCTCAGGGCCTCATCGGCCTGGCGCACTGCGTACACATGGAACTGCCCGGCGCGCACCGCCGCCAGGACCTTCTCATCGAGCATCAGCGTGGCCACGTTGGCCTGCGGAATGATTGCACCTTGTTCACCCGTCAGGCCGCGGGCCTCGCAGAGTCGGAAAAAGCCCTCGATCTTCTCGTTGACCCCGCCTACCGCCTGCACTTCACCGAACTGGTTGATCGAGCCGGTGATCGCAAAGCACTGCTTGAGCGGTGTTTTCGACAACGCCGAAATCAGCGTGCAAGCTTCGCCCAGCGACGCGCTGTCACCGTCCACGTAACCGTAGGACTGCTCCAGCGCGATGCTCGCGGAAATCGCCAGCGGAAATTCCTGGGCGTAGCGGCTGCCGAGGTAACCGGTCAGGATCATCACGCCCTTGGAGTGAATCGGCTGGCCCAGATTGACCTCACGCTCGATGTCGACGATGCCGCTGCCACCCGGGTAAACCGTGGCAGAAATACGCGCTGGCACACCGAAGGCCGAATCGCCGACTTCCAGCACCGTCAGGCCGTTGCACTTGCCCACGGCCGCGCCATCGGTGTCGATCAGGATGATTCCGGCCAGCATGTCATCGAGGATTCGCGCCGAGACCCGCCCGGTACGGGTGGCCTTGGCCTTGAGGGCTCGTTCGATATGCCCGGCGTCGGTCATTTCATCCGCCGCCAGGTGACGAATGAAATCCGCCTCGCTGACCAGCTGGAACAGGTCGCCGATGCGCGCCGACAAGCGCCCCTGGTGTTCAGCCAGACGCGCGCTGTAGGTCGCCAGGCGCGCCACCGCATCGGCAGTCAAGGGCGCCATGCCCTCTTCCGAGGTGCGGGTTTTCAGCAGTTGGGCAAACTGTTCCAGGCTTTCGTCGACCATCGGAATGTCTTCGTCGAAATCCACCAGCACGCGGAACATCTCCTGGAAGTCTGGATCGAGGTCCTGCAGCGTGTAGTACAGCTGCCGAGCCCCGATGATGACGACCTTGACCTGCAGCGGGATGTTTTGCGGGGTCAGCGTCACGGTGGCCAGGCGGCCCAGCTCACCCAGTGGCGATTCCATCTTCAGCTTGCGCGACTGCAGGGCCCGCTTGAGCGCATCCCATACGAATGGCTCGCTGAGCATTTTCTCCGCTTCCAGGATGAGAAAACCGCCGTTCGCGCGGTGCAGTGCACCCGGGCGCAGCTGCCGATACGTGGTGTAGAGCGCGCCCTGGTCAGTGCTGTACTCGATGCGCCCGAACAGGTTTTCATAAGTCGGGTGCGGCTCGAACACCACCGGTGCGCCGCCGCTGGCCGAATGACCGACCACCAGGCTCGGGGCGTATTGTTCTTCCAGCATCTTGCGGGCGACAGCGTCGATCTTGCTGTCGTCGACCAATTGCTCGACAACCGTTTTCAGCAGGTAGACCTGCATCGCCTGCAGGTAACCGCAGACCGCGGCGTTCTCGGCATACTTCTCCGACAACGGTGACAGCAATGGCTGCAAGGCCAGGGTGATGGTTTCTTCATTAAGGTGGCGCAGTTGATTGCTCGACTCACGCTTCCATTGCGGCAAGCTGGCGAGCTCTTCGTTGAGCCGTTCCTCGAGGCCGGAAATGTCATCGTGAAAACGCTCGCGATCGGCTTCGGGCAGTTGGGCGAACTCTGCTTCGTCCAGGGCCTTACCATCCCCCATCGGGGTGAACGCAATGTTGCTGGCGTCGCGGTACAGCGCGACGTCCTTCTCCAGCGCCAGACGCTCAATGATATCCAGCGCCTTGTCGTAGCGCTGGTTGAATGCACGGTCGATGGCACTTTTCTTTTGCTGGTAGGACGGGTGTTCAAACACCGCAGGGAACGTCGCCACCAGATTGTCGATCAAGGTGTTGATATCGCCGATAAACGCGCCGGCGGTGCCTGAAGGCAGTTCCAGGGCCCGGGGTTCGCGCGGCTCGTCGAAATTATTGACATAGACCCAGTCTGCCGGGGTCTGCAGGCGTTTGCCTTCGGCTTTCAGGTAGCGCTTGACGAACGAGAACCGGCCGGTGCCGGGCTCACCCATGACAAATACGTTGTAGCCGGGGCGTGGCATGGCCACGCCGAACTGCAATGCTTCGACCGCACGTTCCTGGCCAAGCACACCGCGAAAGGGCTCCAGATCATTGGTGGTAGAGAAGCTGAACTGTTCAGCGGAAAACGGACGGGTCAGCGCTTCGGGCGCTAGACGCAAGCTGGCAGCAACAGGATCAGGCATCGGGCTTCCTTACATCAGGCGGGGCAGATAGCGGCATTCTGGCGCTGCCTCCACTCCACTTGCAAGGCGCGCCTTCAGTCAAAGCGTAGCCAAACCGCCATCGTCAGGCTGGCCGGGGCTAAATCGATGTTTTGACGAATATTTAGCAAAAAGTAACGGAACCCTTGGAACGTGCCTAAACTCCAAATTGCGCGGCTGGAACAATAACCGGCCCACTGGCGCCAGATCGGGCCAGACCCTGTCCATTGGTATGCACATAAAGAGAACAAAGCTATGAAACGGATTCTTCTCGGTACTCTCTTCACCGCTGTATCCATCAACGCCATGGCTCAGGCGCCAGGCGGTCCGGATTGCGGTTGGGGCAACATGCTGTTCGAAGGTCAGCGTGGCACCCCGGCTCACTTCCTGGCATCCACCACCAACGGCACTTCCGGTAACGCAACGTTCGGTATGACATCGGGTACCAACGGTTGCTCGACTAACGCGTCGCTGACCTATGGCGGCAAATCCTGGCTGGCCATGAATGGCATGATGAATGAGTTGTCCGAAGACATGGCTAAAGGCAACGGCGAAGCGCTGACGACCTATGCCGTGGTATTGGGCGTGGCGCCGGAAGATCGTGAGCATTTCGCAGCAGTTACCCACGAGCACTTCCAGCAGATCTTCAGCAAGGCTGATGTGACCGCTGAAGACGTGCATACCAACACCCTGTCCGTTATCAAGAACGATGCTCGCCTGGCCAAATACGCCACTCAAGCATAAGCTCGACCCACCCGCTCCTCTTGGGGGGCGGGTTTTATTTTTTGGACCTGCGCCCCCTTGGGTCTTTGTTTCTTTCCATTAAGTTGCCCACTATGCTCAAACGCCTTGCCTGGTTGGCGCTCTGTGCCTGCGCCCCGCTGTCCGCCGCGCCAAACATCGACTCTGAACGTTTGCAGCAACTGGCTAACGACCCATTCTGGATCTCCCTGGGCCACTACGAAACTGCCAAGCTCGGTGGCTGGCGCAGCTATGTCAGTGACCGCAAGTTTTTCCTCGCGCCGGACGGCAACGAACATCCGGACCGCGAACTGGCCGCCACTGTGCAGGCCTTGTACGCCCCGGCAAGCAAAGGCGAACAACACGCGCAATGCGTCTACCCGGCACGCACCCGCTGGCTCAAGGCGCAACTGAACCTGACGGACTTGCCGGCCCCGCAATGTACTGAATTCAAGCAATGGTTCAAGGACGTTTCCCCCGACAGTGCGGTGATGATCTTTCCAGCGGCCTACCTGAACAGCCCGTCGTCGATGTTTGGTCACACCCTGCTGCGCATTGACCAGGCTGGCGTGCAGAGCGACAAGACTTCACTGCTCAGTTATGCGATCAACTTCGGCGCCTACATCGAAGGTGCCGACAACAGCATCCTTTACGCCTGGAAAGGCCTTATGGGGGGCTACCCGGGGCTGTTTGCGCTGGTGCCCTACCAGGAAAAGCTCTCGGAATACCGCAGTCTGGAGAACCGCGACCTGTGGGAATACCGGCTGAACCTTACCCAGGCAGAAACAGCGCGCATGGTCGAGCACGTCTGGGAACTGAAACAGATCCAGTTCGACTATTTTTTCTTCGACGAAAACTGCTCCTATCGCTTGCTTGAGCTGCTGCAAGTGGCGCGACCGAGCCTGCGCCTGACCGAACAATTCCCCCTCACGGCCATCCCTACCGACACCGTCAAGGCCGTGAAAGAGGCCGGCCTGGTCGAGTCCATCCAGTATCGTCCGTCCAGGGAGCGTGAGCTGCTGAGCCGTGCCGAGCCGCTGACTGATGAAGAGCAGCAATGGGTACTGAAAGTCAGCGCCGATCAGAAGCAGCTTCAGAGCGCAGATTTCAAGGCACTGCCGCGCGATCGCCAGGCGCTGGTCATCGACGCCGCGTATCGCCTGGAACGTTACCGCGCCAACGGCCAGGAACGTGACCCTGAGCGCTCCCAGCGCAGTTTCGAACTGCTGCGGGCGATCAATCAGAACCCGGCGCCGGCGCTTGATATTGCGCGACCGGGCCTGCCCGAGGACGGTCATGAATCGCGCACCTGGCAGGCCGGCATCGGCACTCGGGGCGATGAAGCCTTCGCCGAGTACGGCTTGCGCATGGCCTACCATGACCTCAACGACAACGCCGAAAGCTTCCCCCTGGGCGCGCAGATCGAAATTCTGCAGATGAAATTGCGCCAGTACGAAGGCAACCGCTGGCAGTTCCAGCAGTTGGACCTGGCGACGATTCGATCGCTGACCCCGCGCAACGAGCTGCTGCAACCATTGTCCTGGCAAGTCACCGGCGGCCTGGAACGCGTTCCGGGCAAGCACGATGACGAGAACCTGGTCAGTCACGTCAACGGTGGTGGCGGTGGGACATGGCAATTGAGCGAAGACATGCTCGGGTTTGTCATGGGCACCGTGCGGGTTGAGCACAACAATGACTTCGCCGAATTCATCGCCCCCGCCGCCGGATTTAATACCGGGGTGCTGTGGAAAAACCCGCTGGGTAATTTCAGCCTGGAAACCAAAGGTGATTTTTTCACCAATGGCGAGGTGCGGCGCAGTGTGAGCTTGAATCAGCAGTGGGAGCTGTCGCGAAACCTGGGGCTGCGCCTGAGTGCGCAGCGCGAGTTCAGCCACATGGCATCGCCTGAGAATGAGGTGATGCTTGAAGTGAAGTGGTATCACTACTAGATCAAAAGATCGCAGCCTTCGGCAGCTCCTACATTCGATCGCGCACACCTGTAGGTGCTGCCGAAGGCTCGAGCCGCGTTCGGACGATCTTTTGATCTTCCTTTCACATCCCGACAACGACTCGACTTCTAGACTGACTGCATAGGCCGTCGAACGGTCAGGAGTCTGAGATGTGGCGTTGCGCAGGTATGTTGGGATTGCTGCTGTTGTGCGCGGGTTGCCAGTCGACCCACGAAGACCTGATCGCCAAGGGCTATCCGCCGGCCTTCGCCGACGGTTTCGATGACGGTTGCGTCAGTGGTCGCCAGGCGGCCGGGGCGATCACCGGTGAATTTCGCAAAAACGTCCCGCGCTATCTCAAGGACCCGCACTATGCCGAAGGCTGGAGCGATGGCTTTCGCCAATGCCAGGCGATGCTGGAAAATCAGGAGCGCGCAGACTATCGCAGCCACCATTGGGATGACCGCGATAAGGCCTGGCAACAACAGAAGGACCAGGATGCGGCGCACGCCTATCGCTCGCAATGAATCGCTCACGGGCATCCGTCGAAACTAAATGCCTGCGACCATGGCCCAAACCCTATTACGGGAGAAAACCATGAGTCGCGCCTTCGTCAATGAAGATAACGCCGCTGCGCAAGCCGATCAGCCTGTCGAACGGCAGGTCAGCGCGCAGCCCAACTACGTCACACCCACTGGACTGATCCAGTTGCAGGCCAAGGTTGCCGAACTGCAGCAGCAGCTAAGCGCTGAGTCGGCCAAGGGAGAACAGGCGGATAAGCAGCGCCAGGCGGATCTGCAACGGGATTTACGCTATTTCAACCAGCGCGTGCTCAGCGCGCAAGTGATCACACCCGCGAGCTCGACGCAAAAGGTGCAGATTGGCAGTCGAGTGACGTTTGCCGACGAGCACAACGCCGAACAGACCGTCCAGCTGGTGGGCGAGGATCAGGCGGACGCATCGGCGGGCCTGATCAACTGGGGCTCGCCGCTGGGCCGGGCGCTGCTTGGGGCGCAACTCGGGGATGAGGTGCTGTGGCAACGCCCGGCCGGCGATCAACTGATCGAGATCATCCGCATCGAACCGGCTTAGACCACACCTTGGGCGAGCATGGCATCGGCGACTTTGACGAAGCCGGCGATGTTTGCCCCTTTGACGTAGTTGATCCGGCCATCCTCTTCGCCGTAGTGCACGCAAGCGTGGTGAATCGACTGCATGATGGCGTGCAGTTTGCTGTCCACCTCGCCGCCGGTCCACAGCAGGCGCATGGCGTTCTGCGACATTTCCAGGCCACTTACGGCGACGCCGCCAGCGTTGGACGCCTTGCCTGGCGCAAACAGAATCCCTGCCTCGATGAACAGGTCCACGGCTTCCAGCGTGGTCGGCATGTTGGCGCCTTCGGCCACGCAGATGCAGCCGTTGCGCAGCAATGCGCGGGCGGCCTCGGCATCGAGTTCATTCTGCGTTGCGCATGGCAGCGCGATGTCGCAGGCCAGATCCCATGGGCTCTGACCGGCGCGGAACTCCAGGCCGAAGCGCGCAGCCAACTCACTGATTCGCCCGCGCTGGACGTTTTTCAGTTCCAGTACCGCCAGCCATTGCTCTTCAGTCAAACCAGCTTCGCAGTACAGCGTGCCCTCGGAGTCCGACAGCGAAATGACCTGGCCGCCCAGGTCCATGACCTTGCGGGCCGCGTACTGCGCGACGTTGCCAGAACCCGAGATCGCCACGCGCTTGCCTTCGACGGTTGCGCCTTGGCGCTTGAGCATTTCCTCGGCGAAATAGACACAGCCGAAACCGGTGGCTTCGGGGCGAATCAGGCTGCCGCCGTAGCTCGGGCCCTTGCCTGTGAGCACGCTGGTGAACTGGTTGCTCAGGCGCTTGTATTGGCCGAACAAAAAGCCAATCTCCCGGGCACCGACGCCGATATCGCCCGCCGGCACGTCAACGTCTGCACCGATGTGCCGGTACAGTTCGCTCATGAAGGACTGGCAGAAGCGCATGACTTCAGCATCGCTTTTGCCTTTGGGGTCGAAGTCCGAGCCGCCCTTGCCGCCCCCCATGGGCAACGAGGTCAGGGAGTTCTTGAACGTCTGTTCGAACGCGAGGAATTTCAGCACGCCCAGGTTCACTGACGGATGGAAGCGCAGACCGCCCTTGTACGGACCGATGGCACTGTTCATCTGGATGCGGAAGCCCCGATTGACCTGCACCTTGCCGTGATCGTCGACCCATGACACACGAAACACAACCGCCCGCTCCGGCTCACAGATACGCTCCAGGATGCCGGAAGTCAGGTAGCGCGGATTGGCTTCCAGAAACGGCCAGAGGCTGCGCAAGACTTCTTCCACAGCCTGATGAAACTCGGGCTGGTCGGGGTCACGTTTTTTCAGGCGGGCAAGGAAGGATTCAACGGATTCGATCATGGAAAGTCTCGGCAAATTTATTGTCGTTGGAGAGATTGAGCCGGACTTTAACAAACGAATCGCGCACAGGAACAGCGCAACATGTCGCCTTTATGAAATTAAATGGTGCACAGGATATAAATAAGCCTGTTTTTCGGCCGATTTTGCACCTGAATAGGGAGATCGACTCGACGAAATGCACCAACAGTTATACCGCCATCGCTAGCAGGCTAGCTCCCACAGGGGATGGGTGGTGAATCGAGATTTATTGCCTGCACAAAACTTTGTGGGAGCTGGCCTGCCGGCGATGAATTCCACTCGGTATCCCTGAAAAACAGAGCAAAAAAAAACGGAGCCTGAAGGCTCCGTTCTTTCATGCAACCAACCCAGAATCAGGCCAGTTTCTTGTGCCGTACACGATGCGGCTGGGCAGCTGCTTCGCCGAGACGCTTTTTGCGATCGGCTTCGTACTCGGTGTAGTTACCTTCGAAGAACACTGCTTGCGAGTCATCTTCGTACGCAAGGATGTGCGTCGCCACGCGGTCCAGGAACCACCGATCGTGAGAGATCACAATGGCGGCGCCCGGGAAGTCCAGCAGGGCTTCTTCCAGGGAGCGCAGGGTTTCAACGTCGAGGTCGTTGGACGGTTCGTCGAGCAGCAGGACGTTGCCACCCTCCTTCAGGGTCAGGGCCAGGTGCAGGCGACCGCGCTCACCACCGGACAGGTCCTTGACGAACTTCTGCTGATCGCCACCCTTGAAGTTGAAGCGACCCACGTAGGTACGCGACGGGATCTCGTAGTTGCCGATGCGGATCTGGTCGGAACCGTCGGAGATTTGCTGGAATACCGTCTTGCTGCCATCCAGGTCCTCACGGCTCTGGTCAACGCAAGCCAGTTGCACGGTTTCCCCGACTTCGATGGTGCCCGAATCCGGAGTCTCCTTGCCCATCAACATGCGGAACAGCGTGGATTTACCCGCGCCGTTACCGCCGATCACACCCACGATGGCGCCTTTGGGCATGGAGAACGACAGGTTGTCGATCAGCACGCGATCGCCGTAACCCTTGGAGACGTTCTTGAACTCGATGACCTTGTCACCCAGGCGCGGACCGGCCGGGATGTAGATCTCGTTGGTTTCGCTACGCTTCTGGAATTCCTGCGACTGCATTTCTTCGAAGCGTTGCAGACGAGCCTTGGACTTGGACTGGCGGGCCTTGGCGCCTTTGCGCACCCACTCCAGTTCTTCCTTCATGGCTTTTTCATGGGCCGACTGCTGCTTGGATTCTGCAGCCAGACGATTGGACTTGGCTTCAAGCCAGCCCGAATAGTTGCCCTCGTACGGGATACCGGCGCCGCGGTCGAGTTCGAGAATCCAGCCGGCAACGTTGTCCAGGAAGTACCGGTCGTGCGTGATCGCTACCACGGTGCCCGGGAAGTCATGGAGGAAGTGCTCCAGCCAGGCGACGGAATCGGCGTCCAGGTGGTTGGTCGGTTCGTCCAGGAGCAACATGTCCGGAGCCGACAACAGCAGGCGGCACAGCGCCACACGACGTTTTTCACCACCGGAGAGGAATTCGACCTTGGCGTCCCAGGCGGGCAAACGCAGTGCATCGGCCGCCACTTCCAGCTGACGATCCAGGTTGTGACCATCGCTGGCCTGCAGAATCGCCTCGAGCTTGGCCTGTTCAGCAGCCAGCTTGTCGAAGTCGGCATCTTCCTCGGCGTAAGCGGCGTAGACCTCGTCCAGGCGAGCCTGGGCGTTCTTGATCACGCTGACCGCTTCCTCGACCACTTCGCGCACAGTCTTGGTCGGATCCAGGATCGGTTCCTGCGGCAGGTAGCCGATGTTCAGTTCCGGCATCGGACGGGCTTCGCCCTCGAATTCGGTGTCGACGCCCGCCATGATTTTCAGCAGCGTGGACTTACCCGAACCGTTGAGGCCGAGCACGCCGATCTTGGCGCCAGGGAAGAAAGACAGCGAAATGTTTTTCAGGATTTCCCGCTTCGGCGGAACAACTTTTCCCAGCCGATGCATGGTGAAGACGTATTGAGCCATGGAGAACCTTGGGTCAGTGACAGATGAATGATTGGAGCGCGGGCGAGGCCCGGCCAGACCGTGCGCGCTGACCGCTTGATAGGGACCAATGCGTGCGCGCTGAAGAAAGTCTGATTCTAGGAGCTGGAACGCTCCCACGTAACCGGCAAAGCTACCTTAATGATGGATGGCAGTCCAGCCGAGCGGGACTGGCACTTTGCCACAACTCAAGGCATGCTAGCCGCCCTTCGGGCGTCCGGCTTATAGTGCGCGTCGCGCCAGCCCAGCCCTTGCGCAGGATTACACAGCTTGACTAACGTGCCTCCACCGTCTTCTGTGAACGATGCCCGTTCTGCGGCCGGCTCTCCCCTGCGCGGGACGTTAAAAGGTGGGCTGGCCACACTCGCATTACTGCTGCTGGCCCTACTCTTCTGGCAACTGCTCGACCAACTGCGCGAAACCCAGAAGAACCAGCGCCAGTACACCATCGACTTCACCGCCGACCTGGCTTCTCAAATCAGCCTGAATATGGCGCTGAACGCGCAGATCGCCCTGAACCTGCTGCCGATCGTCGAGCAGCCACAGACTCGCGAAGAACAGCAGGCGCTGCTGCGCAAAATCCAGCAGTCGCTGCCTGATGTACGCAGCCTGGCACTGCTCAGTCCGTCTGGGAAAGTGCTCAGCGACAGCGCCGTGGACAGTAACGATGCCGACTACCTGAGCCAGCTGGTTCAGCGCAGCCGCGCCCAGGCGCACTATTTCAGCAATGCCGACGACGGCTCGGTGGTCCATTTGCTGCTGCACCAGCCCAGCGGCAGCACTCGCGGTTACTGGGCGCTGCGCCTGTCTCCGGCCTTCTTCGCATCGCTGGCCAAGCAAAATGAGGCCGGCATCCGCCCACTGTGGCTGGTGGAAAACCGCATCAATCGGCAAATTGTCAGCCGCGATAACGCCGTGCCGGTGTCGGAGCCAAGTGAACTGACGGCAGAGGACCTGGCCAACAGCGTATTGACGGTGCCTCTGAGCAGCAGCGACTGGCAACTGCGCGGGCTGTTCGACCGCCAGCGCGTGATCGAGCATTTGTTGCCCGCATTCATCGGCAAATGCCTGCTCGGGCTGGCCTTTTCCCTGCTGCCCTTCATCGCGCTGCTGAACATGCGCCGCCGCCAGCGCCAGTTGCATGAGGGGCGTCGACGCTATCAGGACATCTTCGAAGGCACCGGGGTCGCCCTGTGCGTACTGGATCTGTCCGGGCTCAAGAGTGCATTCGACAAGGCCCGCATCCTTGACACCGAACAGTTGCAAAGCTGGCTGGCAGTGCCAACGCAACGTGAACAGCTGCTGCGCGAAATGCGCATCACCGAAGTCAATGAGGTAGCCCTTCTGCTACTGGACGTCAATGCTCCGGAGGAGGCCTGGAAGCGCCTGATCGACGGTAATCCACTGACCAGCTCGGCCATCGGCCAGCCCATACTCGAAGCCGTTCTGCAGCGGCACAAACAGCTCGAACTGGAGATCCGCCTGCAGGACGCCAGCGGCCGTGATCAGCACTTGTGGCTGGTGCTGCGCCTGCCCGAGGACCAGAGCGACTATAAGGCAGTGATCCTGAGCATCACGGACGTCACCAGCCGCAAGCTTATCGAGCTGTCGCTGCTGGAACGTGAAGGATTCTGGTCCGATGTGGTACGCACGGTTCCGGATCACCTGTATGTGCAAGACGTCATCAGCCAGAGAATGATCTTCAGCAACCACCATCTGGGCCAGACCCTCGGCTACAACCGTACCGAGCTGCACCAGATGGGCGATTACTTCTGGGAAGTCCTGCTGCACGCCGATGATGCCGACGTGTATCATCGATCGCGCCAGGCCCAGCGCCACGGCGGTTACAGCCAGCTGATGCAATGCCAGTTACGCTTTCGCCACCGGGACGGCAAATGGCGCCGGTTCGAAGTGCGCGAACAAGCCCTGGCGCGGGACAAACATGACCAGGTCACGCGCATCATCGGCGTGGCCAAGGACATCACCGAGCAGATCGAAGCCAGCGAATCCCTGCGCGACAGCGAGCAGCGTTATCGCATGCTCGCCGAAAGCATCAGCGACGTGATTTTTTCCACCGACAGCGCAATGGCACTCAATTACGTCAGCCCCTCGGTGCATGCCGTGCTGGGCTATGACGTCGAATGGATCTTCCAGAACGGCTGGCAATCGACCATTGCCAACCCGCAGCAACTGACCGGTATCTACAGCCTGATGGACCGGATCAGCAAGGCGCTGAACAAACCTGACAGACTGGCGCTGTTGCGCGACCAGGTGCAAACCCAACTGTTCCTGTTCGACTGCCTGCGCGCCGACGGTCGCAAGGTCCCCATCGAGCTGCGCCTGGTGCTGGTCTGGGACGACCAGGGAGCCTTCGAAGGCTTGCTGGGGGTCGGTCGCGACATCAGTCAGCAACGCCGCGCCGAGAAAGATCTACGCATGGCGGCGACGGTGTTCGAGCACTCGACCTCGGCCATCCTGATCACCGACCCAGCCGGTTACATCGTGCAGGCCAACGAAGCCTTCAGCCGGGTCAGCGGTTACGCGGTCGAACAAGTGCTCGACCAGTTGCCGAACATGCTGACCGTCGACGAGCAACAGGACGCGCACCTGCGCTACGTGCTCAAACAGCTTAACCAGCACAGCACCTGGGAAGGCGAAGTGTGGCTCAAGCGGCGTAACGGCGAGCATTACCCGGCCTGGGTCGGCATCACCGCCGTGCTGGATGACGAAGGCGACCTGGCCAGCTATGTGTGCTTCTTCAGCGACATCAGCGAGCGCAAGGCCAGCGAGCAGCGAATCCATCGCCTCGCCTACTACGACGCCCTGACTCACCTGCCCAACCGCACGCTGTTCCAGGATCGCCTGCACACCGCTCTGCAATCGGCGGAACGGCAGAAAGGCTGGGTGGTGCTGATGTTCCTCGACCTCGACCGGTTCAAGCCGATCAACGACTCCCTGGGCCATGCGGCCGGCGATCGCATGCTCAAGGAAATGGCCACGCGCCTGCTCGGCTGCGTCGACGATGATGACACTGTGGCCCGCATGGGCGGCGACGAGTTCACCTTGCTCCTGCAACCGCGGGCCAACCGCGAGATGGCGTTGAACCGGGCGATTCATGTGGCCGAACAGATTCTTGGCAGCCTGGTGAAACCCTTCGTGCTTGAAGGCCGGGAGTTTTTCGTCACCGCCAGTATCGGCATCGCCCTGAGCCCGCAAGACGGCAACGAGCTCAGTCAGCTGATGAAAAACGCCGACACCGCGATGTACCACGCCAAGGAGCGCGGCAAGAACAACTTCCAGTTCTATCAGGCCGACATGAACGCCAGTGCCCTGGAGCGCCTGGAGC
Organism: Pseudomonas sp. 65/3-MNA-CIBAN-0223; assembly: GCF_040310425.1. NCBI lineage: Bacteria > Pseudomonadati > Pseudomonadota > Gammaproteobacteria > Pseudomonadales > Pseudomonadaceae > Pseudomonas > Pseudomonas sp. 65/3-MNA-CIBAN-0223. The sequence goes on along the minus strand of NZ_JBEOPV010000007.1, from coordinate 217,613 downwards.
TCGAGAGCGATTTGCGCCATGCCCTGGAGCAAGACGAATTCGTGTTGTATTACCAGCCGCAGTTCAGCGGCGACGGCAAGCGCCTGACGGGCGCCGAAGCCTTGCTGCGCTGGCGCCACCCTCGACGCGGGCTGGTACCGCCGGGAGATTTCATTCCGGTGCTCGAGGAGCTTGGCCTGGTGGTTGATGTCGGCGACTGGGTCATCAGCGAAGCCTGCCGCCAGCTCAAGTCCTGGCACCTGGCCAAGGTTCGCGTGCCAAAAGTGTCGGTGAATATCTCGGCGCGGCAGTTCTCCGACGGCCAACTGGGCACGCGCATCGCCAACATCCTCAAGGAAACCGGCCTGCCCCCGGCGTGCCTGGAGCTGGAACTGACCGAGAGTATTCTGATGCGCGAAGTCAGCGAGGCGATGCAGATCCTCGACGGCTTGAAGAATCTCGGCCTGAGCATTGCGGTCGACGACTTCGGCACTGGCTATTCATCGCTTAACTACCTCAAGCAATTCCCGATCGACGTGCTGAAAATTGACCGCACGTTTGTCGATGGCCTGCCGTCCGGCGAACAGGACGCACAGATTGCCCGGGCGATCATCGCCATGGCCCACAGCCTCAACCTGGCGGTGATCGCCGAAGGCGTGGAAACCCAGGAGCAGCTGGATTTCCTGCGTGAGCATGGGTGCGATGAAGTTCAAGGGTATTTGTTCGGGAGGCCGATGCCGGCCAGCGGGTTTGAGGCGCAGTTTGGGCGCGAGGCGTTGTTCGAGTTCGACTGAGATTTTTGCAGGGAGGCCATGGCCAGCAGGCTGGCTCCCACAAGAATTTGTGGTCGGTCAGGAAGTTTGCAGGCTATCGCAATTACTGTGGGAGCCAGCCTGCTGGCGATGGGGCCGCACGATCACCGCTGATCCCGTCATGAAGCCCACTTGTCTGCGACATGATGTCCTTTCATATGCCATCTAAAACTCGTTAGGTTAGAATGCCCCCCTTTTCTGCCCCGATCCTTGAGGACCGCCATGTTCAGCCGTGATTTGACTATTGCCAAGTACGACGCCGATCTCTTTGCCGCCATGGAGCAAGAAGCTCAGCGCCAGGAAGAGCACATTGAGCTGATCGCTTCGGAAAACTACACCAGCCCTGCGGTGATGGAAGCTCAAGGCTCGGTACTGACCAACAAGTACGCCGAAGGCTACCCGGGCAAGCGCTACTACGGTGGCTGCGAGTTCGTCGACGTGGTCGAGCAGCTTGCTATCGATCGCGCCAAGGAACTGTTCGGCGCTGATTACGCCAACGTTCAGCCACACGCCGGTTCGCAAGCCAACAGCGCCGTTTACCTGGCTCTGCTGCAAGCGGGCGACACCATCCTGGGCATGAGCCTGGCACACGGTGGTCACCTGACCCACGGCGCCAGCGTTTCTTCCTCCGGCAAGCTGTACAACGCCGTTCAGTACGGCATCGACGCCAATGGCCTGATCGACTACGACGAAGTCGAGCGCCTGGCCGTTGAACACAAGCCTAAAATGATCGTGGCCGGTTTCTCCGCCTACTCGCAGATCCTCGACTTCCCGCGTTTCCGCGAGATCGCCGACAAGGTTGGCGCCTACCTGTTCGTTGACATGGCTCACGTGGCCGGTCTGGTCGCCGCTGGCGTCTACCCGAACCCGGTGCCATTCGCCGACGTGGTGACCACCACCACGCACAAGACCCTGCGTGGTCCACGTGGCGGCCTGATCCTGGCTCGCGCCAACGCCGACATCGAGAAGAAGCTCAACTCCGCGGTATTCCCGGGCGCCCAGGGTGGCCCGCTGGAGCACGTGATCGCCGCTAAGGCGATTTGCTTCAAGGAAGCGTTGCAGCCTGAGTTCAAGACCTACCAGCAACAAGTGGTGAAGAACGCGAAGGCCATGGCCGGCGTGTTCATCGAGCGCGGTTTTGACGTGGTATCGGGCGGTACTGAAAACCACCTGTTCCTGCTGTCGCTGATCAAGCAGGAAATCTCCGGTAAAGATGCCGACGCCGCTTTGGGCAAGGCTTTCATCACCGTGAACAAGAACTCCGTGCCTAACGATCCACGCTCCCCGTTCGTCACTTCCGGCCTGCGCTTCGGCACTCCGGCCGTGACCACTCGCGGCTTCAAGGAAGCTGAGTGCAAGGAACTGGCCGGCTGGATCTGCGACATCCTGGCAGACCTGAACAACGAAGCGGTGATCGACTCCGTTCGTGAGAAGGTCAAGGCCATCTGCAAGAAGCTGCCGGTGTACGGCGCTTAATTGCGACGTTAAACCCGCAGGATGAAAAACCGGCCAAGTGATTGGCCGGTTTTTTTTCGCCCCCGATATTCCCCCGTAGCGCGGCTTACGCCGCTGGTAAGACCGGTCATGCCAATTTTGCTATTTCCACTTGTATTCACGAAAAAACCCAGCGTAGACTGCGCCTGCACTGGACATACCGGTAAGACCACAATAATTAAGTCCTGAATCTGAGCGCCCAAGCGCCGGCAGCCAGGACACCGACCAGGATTCCTCCCATGCTCAGATGGTGCTCGCGTTCAATCTTCCTCCAAGTGGTTCTCGGACTGGTGCTCGGCATCGTCTGCGGGCTGACCCTCCCTGAATACTCTGCACAGCTCAAACCGCTGGGCGATGGTTTCATCAAACTGATCAAGATGCTCATCGGCCTGATCGTGTTCTGCGTGGTGGTCAGTGGCATCAGCGGTGCCGGCGACCTGAAGAAGGTCGGACGCATTGGCCTCAAATCGGTGATCTACTTCGAAATCCTGACCACCATCGCCTTGGTCATCGGCCTGGTATTCGCCTTCAGCACCGGCATTGGCAGCGGCGCCAACATTCACCTGGATCAGCTTTCCGCCGCCGACATGGGTGACATCGCCCAGCGCGGCGAGCATATGCACACCACCACGCAGTTCCTGATGGACCTGATTCCCACGTCGGTGGTAGGTGCCTTTGCCGACAACAACATCCTGCAAGTGCTGCTGTTCTCGGTTCTGTTTGGCAGCGCACTCAACCTGGTGGGTGAAGCGGCGTCGGGCATCTCCCGGCTGATCAACGAGCTGAGCCATGTGATCTTTCGCATCATGGGCATGATCGTGCGCCTGGCGCCGATCGGCGTGTTCGGCGCCATCGCGTTCACCACCAGCAAATACGGCCTGGACTCCCTGCAGCATCTGGGCAGCCTGGTGGGTTTGTTCTACCTGACCTGCGTGGCCTTCGTCTCGCTGATCCTCGGCCTGGTGATGCGCGTGTCCGGCCTGCGGATGTGGCCGCTGCTCAAGTACCTGCGTGAAGAACTGCTGATCGTCATGGGCACCGCCTCCTCCGACGCCGTACTGCCGCAGATCATGCGCAAGCTCGAGCACCTGGGCATCGGCAGCTCGACGGTAGGGTTGGTGATCCCTACGGGTTACTCGTTCAACCTCGACGGTTTCTCGATCTACCTGACCCTCGCCATCGTCTTTATTGCCAATGCGACCGGCACGCCACTGGCAATGACCGATCTGCTGACGATTCTGCTGGTCTCGCTGATCACCTCCAAAGGTGCCCACGGGATACCCGGCTCGGCGCTGGTGATCCTGGCGGCAACACTCACGGCGATCCCGGCGATTCCGGTGGTGGGTCTGGTGCTCGTCCTCGCGGTCGACTGGTTCATGGGGATCGGCCGAGCCCTGACCAACCTGATCGGCAATTGCGTGGCAACAGTGGCCATTGCCCGCTGGGAAAAAGACATCGATATCCAGCGCGCAAACAAGGTGCTTTCCGGCCAGGTGGGTTATACCTTCCAGCCGAGAAAACCAGTCGGTCCCGCGCACCAGCAGGAATTTTGAATCACTGCCGTGCCCGCCCAGGGGCGGGCACGGTCATCAAACGTTTTGAATGCTCATGGAGCGAACAGTGATTACCTCGTCGACCGTTGTGAACTCAGTCGTGGAAAAACTTCGGGCCGCTCTGGCCCGCGGCCAGTGGCGCTCCGGCGAAATGCTCCCGGGGCAACGGGAACTGGCAGAACAATTGGGCATCAGCCGCCCGAGTTTGCGTGAGGCCGTCATCGTCCTGGAAACGCTAGGTCTGGTGCGGTCCATGCCGGGCAAGGGTGTTGTGGTCCTGGAGGCTAATCTCAGCGACAGCCAGTCCCATGACAGTGCGGTGGCGGGGGCGAGCCTGGAAGACGTGCTGCAACTGCGCTACACCCTTGAGCCGTTCATTGTCGGGCTGGTCGCGCAGTCCATCAGCAGCAAGGAAGTCGGGCAGTTGCGTCTCACGCTGATGGACATGCGCGAAGCCCTGGAAGCCAACGACAGCGAAGCCGGGGTGAATGCCTACATCGCGTTCCATGAAGAGCTGTTCACCCTGACGTCGAATCCGATTTTCCAGAGTGTGGTGCAGCAAACCAGCAACGCCCTCAAGCAAAGCGCCGAGGTGCTGCGCAATTCCCCGGAACACCTGGCTGAACGTCTCGAAGAGAACGAAGCCGTGGTGCGGGCGATCCGCAGCAAGAACAGCGCCCAGGCCAGTGCCGAGATGCGTCGTCACATTCTTCGGGAAGGTCAGCGCATGGGCATCGAATTGAATATTCCAGACGACAACCTTCGCAGTTGAACACGCCTGGAACTGGAGACCGGCCATGAACAGCTTCGCTTCACCTCAGAATCTCGGCGCCCTGCCCTGCGCCCTGCCGCTCAATGATCTTTATGCGCGGGTGTTCGATGCCATTCTCGACCAGCGCATCAATGCGGGCAGTCGGTTTACTGAAGACAGCCTGGCGCAAATGTTCAGCGCCCGTCGCAGCGACATTCGTGGTGTGCTGAGCGGCCTTTCGCATCAGCAGATCATTATTCTGCGGCCCAATCATCGGCCTCGGGTCGCTTTGCTCGATCGCGAACAGATCCGCCAGACTTTGCATGCACGGCGGTTGACGGAAACCACGCTGGTGCAACTCGCCTGTCGGAACAGTGGCCGCCAGGATTTCAAACGGTTGCACGCGCTGCTCGAACAGGAGCACAGCTGTACCGAACAGGCTCCAGCTATTCGGCTGTCAGGAGAGTTTCATTTGCTGTTGGCAGAGATGGCGGGGAATGCACCTTTGGCGCATTTCCTGGGCAGTCTGGTGCCCTTGACCTCGCTGGCGATTGCACAGGCTGATGCACACCCAGCGAATTGTTGCGATTGGCAGGCACATCAGGGAATCCTGGACGCGGTGGAGTGCGGGAATGAAACGATGGCGACGACACTGCTGAACCGACACCTGGATCAACTGGAGGAGCTTTTGATGAACATGCCCTCCATGACCGGCCGCAATCGCGCTGCCGGTTAGGCCGCCTTCGCGAGCGAGCCCGCTCCTGCAGGGGATGCGTGCATGACCCAAAGCTTGTGGCAGACACAGGTCAGAATGTGGGAGCGGGCTTGCTCGCGAACAGGCCCGCAAACACGCTGAAGATCACTGTGTTTACTCCGCCGCCACCCGCGCAAATCCTTCCCGAATCTTCTCTTCCGGCAGATCATCCGCAATAAAGACGATCACGCTTTCGCGCGGCTCACCAGGCGCCCACTCGGTGTCCCAGTCGAAGCCATACAACTTCAGCACCCCTTGGAACACCATCCGCCGCGGTTCGCCGGCGATGCTCAAAACGCCTTTGTAACGCAGCAATTGCTTGCCATGCGCTTCCAGCAGTTCATTCATGAACTCGCTGAGCTTGTCGATATCCAGCGGCTTGTCGGTCCGCAGGACCAGGCTGGAAATGCGGTCGATGGAGGGGGCCTTGCTCACCGGGCGCAGGCTCAAGCCACTGCCGAGGTCGGCATTGAGATTGAAGCCCCGGACGTCGAGCAGTTCAGCCAGGTCGATCTTGCCGTGGTCGACCAGGCGAATGGGTGCACGACGATTGATGCGGGTCAGGCGTTCGCTCAACGCGGTGAAAGTTGCCTCGTCCACGAGGTCTCGCTTGCTCACCAGCAGACGGTCGGCAAACCCGATTTGCGCCTGGGCGATAGTCTGGGCCAGGTGCGTATCGGCGTGGGCTGCATCCACCAGGGTGATAATGCCGTCGAGAATGTAGCGCTCGCGCAGCTCTTCATCGATGAAGAAAGTTTGCGCCACAGGTGCCGGATCGGCGAGCCCGGTGCATTCGATCACCAGGCGATCGAAGGCGATCTCACCACTGTCCAGGCGTTCAAGCAGCAGGAACAGGGCTTTGGTCAGATCGGTGTGGATAGTGCAGCAGACGCAGCCGTTGGACAGCGTCATCACTTGCACCGGCTCCTCGCCCAGCAGCTGGGTGTCGATGCCGGCATCGCTGAATTCGTTCTCGATCACGGCGATTTTCAGACCGTGCTCGGTTTTGAGCAGGTGGCGCAAAAGTGTGGTCTTCCCGGCGCCGAGGAAGCCGCTGAGGATGGTGACTGGGATAGGGGCTGACAAAATAAGGTCTCCCGGACTCGAAAAAAAACTGTAGGAGCAAGGCTTGCCCGCGATGGCGTCCGAAAGATCGCCATCGCGGGCAGGCCTTGCTCCCACAGTGTGTGTGTGTGTGTGTTGCCTAGACCCTGTGCATCAACAGCACTTCGGCCCACCCTTGCCGCCGTAACGCGCTTCCTGACGTTCCCTGAAGAACATCTCGTAGCTCATCACCGGCTTGTCCGGGTGATTGGTTTGCATATGCTCGACGTAGTTGTCGTAGTCGGGCATGCCGACCATCAGGCGCGCGGCCTGACCGAGGTATTTACCGAGGCGACTCAGGTCATTGAACATGTTTGCAATCCTCGATTACGCATCCGGCAGGGCCTGGAATGGCGCTTCTTTATCCGTACGTTCCTTTTTACCCCAGGCGGCAATACCGACCTTGATGGCATAGAACAGGATGCTGAATACCACGAACAGGAACAATGCCGTCAGCGTTGCGTTGGTGTATGCGTTGTAGATCACGTGCTGCATCTGGTTGATGTCCTTGGCTGGTGCGAGGATCTGGCCGTTGGCCAACGCATCGCTGTATTTTTTCGCCAGGGACAGGAAACCGATCGCCGGGTTGGCATCAAACAGCTTGATGAAACCTGCGGTCACGGTGCAGATCAGCAGCCAGACCGCTGGCAGCATGGTCACCCAGATGTAGCGTTGACGTTTCATTTTAATCAACACGACCGTCGCCAGCATCAGCGCGATACCCGCCAGCATCTGGTTGGAGATACCGAACAGCGGCCACAGGGTGTTGATGCCGCCCAGTGGATCGATCACGCCCTGGTACAGCAGATACCCCCACATCGCCACACAGCCGGCGGTGGCAATCAGGTTGGCGGTCCAGGACTCGGTGCGCTTCAGTGCCGGCACGAATGAGCCGAGCAGATCCTGCAGCATGAAGCGTCCGGCACGGGTACCGGCATCCACGGCCGTCAGGATGAACAGCGCCTCGAAGAGGATCGCGAAGTGGTACCAGAACGCCATGGTGTTTTCACCTGGCAGCACACTGTGCAGGATTTGCGCGATACCCACCGCGAGGGTCGGCGCACCACCGGCACGTGCCAGGATGGTGGTTTCACCAATGTCCTTGGCTACCGCCTGCAAGGCTTCCGGCGTGATCGCAAAACCCCAGCTGCTGACGGTTTGCGCGACGGTGACCACATCCGAACCGACGATGGCCGCCGGGCTGTTCATGGCGAAGTACACACCCGGTTCGATCACCGAGGCGGCAACCATCGCCATGATTGCCACGAAGGATTCCATCAGCATGCCGCCGTAACCGATGTAGCGGGCATGGCTTTCATTCGCCAACAGCTTCGGCGTGGTGCCGGAAGAGATCAGCGCGTGGAAACCCGAGACCGCGCCACAGGCAATGGTGATGAACAGGAACGGGAACAGACCGCCCTTCCACACCGGGCCGGTGCCATCGATGAACTGGGTCAATGCCGGCATTTTCAGATCCGGCATGGTGACCAGGATGCCGATTGCCAAGGCAATGATGGTGCCGATCTTCAGGAAGGTCGACAGGTAGTCACGGGGTGCCAGGATCAGCCACACCGGCAGCACCGCAGCGACAAAACCGTAACCAATCAGCATCCAGGTAATCTGGATCCCGGTGAAGGTAAACGCCTTGGCCCAGAACGGATCGGCAGCAATCTGCCCGCCGAGCCAGATCGACCCCAGCAGCAACAGCACGCCGATGATGGAAATTTCACCGATGCGACCGGGGCGGATGTAGCGCATGTAGATGCCCATGAACATCGCAATCGGGATGGTCGCCATCACCGTGAAGATGCCCCAAGGGCTCTCGGCCAGGGCCTTGACCACGATCAGCGCCAGCACCGCGAGGATGATGATCATGATCAGGAAGCAGCCGAACAGTGCGATGGTTCCCGGTATGCGGCCCATCTCTTCACGGACCATATCCCCCAGGGAGCGGCCGTTACGACGGGTGGACAGGAACAGGATCATGAAGTCCTGCACCGCACCGGCCAGCACCACCCCGGCGATCAGCCACAGGGTACCGGGCAAATAGCCCATCTGCGCCGCCAGGACTGGACCGACCAAAGGCCCCGCGCCGGCGATGGCCGCGAAGTGGTGACCAAACAGGATGTGTTTGTTGGTAGGGACGTAGTCCAGACCGTCATTGTTGAGCACGGCGGGGGTGGCCCGTCGCGGATCAAGCTGCATCACATTATTAGCGATGAACAGGCTGTAGTAACGGTACGCGACCAGATAGATGGCCACTGCCGCGACCACAATCCACAAGGCGTTGATCGCCTCGCCTCGACGCAATGCCACTACGCCCAGGGCGCACGCTCCTACGATCGCCAGCAGCAGCCAGGGTATGTGGCGTAGCAGGCTATTATTATTTTTCATTTTATGATTCCAGCCAGGGTGGACAAGAAAGACAGCCACCCCGAGTTTAGCTGGCCTGACGGCAAAGGCCATACCCCGACATTGGTCTAGAGCCATGTCCCTGCTGGCGGCCGCGCACCCTGCGGGTCTATAGTCAGCAAACATTTCGAGGAACGCGCCATGAGCCAGCAACCCGCCGAACGCCGCCGCTTCACACGTATTGCGTTCGATGCCAGAACCGAGCTGGGCCAAGGGCAGTCCATCTGGCCAGTAAAGCTGATCGATCTTTCACTCAAGGGGCTGCTGATCGAGCGTCCTGAACCATGGCTGGGTGATGCACAACAGGATTTTTCCGTCGAAATTCACCTGACCGATGAGGTCGAGATCAAGATGGATGTGCAGCTCACCCATCAGGAGCGCGGCCAACTGGGGTTTGTCTGCCGCCACATCAGCCTGGAATCCATCGAGCGCCTGCGGCGGTTGATCGAGTTCAACCTGGGAGACCCGCAGGAGCTGGAGCGGGAGCTGGGCGCACTGATTGAAGTCTGACGCTCCCACAGGGAAGACCCAACTGCCAAAAATCACTCGAACAACGCATCCAACGCCTGCTCCAGCCGCGTCACTGCAATTATCTGCAACCCTGCCGGTGCTTCCTTGGGCGCATTCCCCTTGGGCACGATGGCGCGTTTGAAGCCATGCTTGGCCGCTTCCTTCAAGCGTTCCTGACCGCTGGGCACCGGACGTACTTCACCGGACAACCCAACTTCACCGAACACCAGCAGGTCATGGGGCAAGGGACGATTGCGCAAGCTGGACATCACCGCCGCCATCAGCGCCAGGTCCGACGCGGTTTCCAGCACTTTCACGCCGCCTACCACGTTGAGGAACACATCCTGGTCGTGGGTTGGAATACCACCATGGCGGTGCAGCACGGCGAGCAACATTGCGAGCCTGTTCTGATCCAGGCCCAGGGTCACCCGGCGCGGGTTAGCCAGATGGCTGTCGTCTACCAGCGCCTGGACTTCCACCAGCATCGGCCGGGTGCCTTCCCACGTCGCCATGACCACGCTGCCCGGTACTTCTTCCTGGGCACGCGTGAGAAAAATCGCCGAAGGGTTGGAGACTTCCTTGAGCCCTTTGTCCGTCATGCCGAACACGCCCAGTTCATTGACCGCGCCAAAGCGGTTCTTCACTGCACGCAACAGCCGCAGGCGGCCATCGGATTCGCCCTCGAAATACAGCACGGTGTCGACCATGTGCTCGAGCACCCGCGGCCCCGCCAGCGCGCCTTCCTTGGTGACGTGGCCGACCAGGAAGATCGCCGTGCCGCTCTGCTTGGCATAACGCACCAGCAACGCGGCGCTCTCCCGGACCTGGGACACACCACCCGGGGCCGACTGCAGCTGCTCGGTGAAAATCGTCTGGATCGAGTCGATTACCATGACCTTGGGCTTTTCCACCCGCGCCGTGGCGATGATGGTTTCGATGCAGGTCTCGGTCATCACGCGTAGCTGGTCCTGGGGCAATCCCAGGCGCCGGGCACGCATGGCCACTTGCTGCTGCGATTCCTCACCGGTGACATACAGCGCCGGCATGCTCTTGGCCAGATTGCACAGGGTCTGCAGGAGGATGGTCGACTTGCCGATCCCCGGGTCACCGCCGATCAGCACCACCGAACCGTCGACCAGACCACCGCCCAGGACTCGATCGAGTTCACTGGAGGCAGTGGAGAACCGCGGGATTTCTTCAACGCTGACTTCGGCCAGCGTCTTGATTTGCGCTTGCTGGCCAGTCCAGCCGGTGCGACCGCTGGGAGGTGCCGCCCCACCGCTCTCGACCATGGTTTCAGTCAAGGTGTTCCAAGCGCCGCACTCGCCGCACTGTCCGGCCCACTTGGGGAAAGTTGAGCCGCACTCGGTGCAGCCGTACATGCGTTTGGCCTTGGCCATCTTGACTCCCGGCAAAAACCGGGATGATAGCGCAGCTGGAACGGATACGCGCGCAGCAATACGGAACAGTCGAGAGCCTTAGTTGCCTTTGGACAAGTTACCCGACTGCCATCCAACTGCAATCTATTAACTTGTACCAGACCTCCTGATCAGTATCCGCCGCGTCCTAATTAATACTCAAAACATCAGCACCATCGCCAACAAGGAAAATCACCATCTACTAACCCAACATGCACTTTCAGAAGTAACTCACTGAAACAGTAGTTCGCTAAAACACGCCGAGCGCCCAACAATCATGAGGTTTTTGTAAACTTTTCGCCGGCAGCCGGGTCGACTGCTGGCAAGCTCTAAAGCAGCCGTTTCGAGCAAAAACCGAATTACTGAATTACACTGCGGCTACCAACCAATCCGTACAAGGAATCAACCAATGGGCGTGATCAGTGAGTTCAAGGCCTTCGCGGTCAAGGGAAATGTGGTCGACATGGCGGTCGGCATCATCATCGGTGCGGCCTTTGGCAAGATCGTTTCGTCGTTCGTCGGCGACGTGATCATGCCGCCGCTCGGCCTGTTGATCGGGGGTGTTGATTTCAGTGACCTGGCCGTCACCCTGAAGGCTGGAGAGGGAACCACCCCGGCCGTGATGCTGGCCTACGGCAAGTTCATTCAGAGCGTGATCGACTTCATCATCGTCGCCTTCGCGATCTTCATGGGTGTGAAAGCCATCAACCGCCTCAAGCGCGAAGAAGCCGTTGCCCCGACCGTGCCGCCTGTTCCGACCAAGGAAGAAGTGTTGCTGGGGGAAATTCGCGACCTCCTGAAGGTGCAGAACGAGCGGCCGCGGAACCTGGAATAACCAGAAAAACGGCGCCTTTTCGGCGCCGTTTTCTCACCAGTAGGTTTCCACCGCCACTTGCCCGGGGCGGCGGCTGAGACTCAGGTGCATGCCCCTGCGCTTCAGCAGTTGACGCGTGTCATCGATCATTTGCGGGTTGCCGCACAGCATCACCCTCGAATGTTCCGGCGTGAGAGTCAGCCCCGCCGCGCCCTCCAGGTCGCCGTTTTCTATCAGTGTGGTGATTCGTCCATTCAGGGCACCCGCGTGAGACTCGCGCGTGACAATGGGGATGAACTGTAGCTTGTGCGCATGCTCGGCCAGGTAGTCGCGCTGCGCCAGCCCGGCGATCAGCTCCTGATACGCCAACTCTGCAGCTTCTCGCACGCTGTAGACCAGGATGATGCGTTCGAACCGCTCCCACACCTCAAAGTCCTGCAGGATCGACAGGAACGGCGCGACGCCGGTACCGGTGGCCAGTAACCAAAGGTCACGGCCGTCCACAAAACGATCGAGTGTGAGGTAACCGAATGCCTGGCGATCTATCAGCAGCGAGTCTCCTTTGACCAGCCGGCTCAGCTCGCTGGTGAATTCGCCATTGGGCACCACGATGGAAAAGAATTCGAGAAACTCGTCATGGGGCGAGGAGACCATCGAATACGCACGCCACACCGTGCTGCCGTCGGCTTTGGTAACGCCCAGGCGCGCAAACTGGCCCGCGCGAAAGCGGAACCCGGGATCCCTTGTAGTGCGCAAGGTGAACAGGTTCGGCGTCAGGGGCTGAACGTCGAGCAAGGTCTGGCGGGTAAATTTTTCTGCACTGGCAGTCATGGGTCGCTCCATTAAACAGAGGCTTGCAGTTTCCCGCAAAAACGCAAAATTAAACACCGACGATGGGTAATGGCTTTAAACGGAGCACCAACAGAATGTTTAACCGGTTCGTTAGTCACGCCTCGTATTAAACGCAGCATCTAAACCTCCTTTGCACAATCCAAATTGTCTTAGAACCTACCGTTTGAAATATGTGTAATTGCGCCGACATAATAGTGAAACTTCTGAGGTAATAATCCTACACCCTACACCCTGCAACGTGCTGGACCTCGGCTACCCCACAAGCTGGGACTAGATGCGATAAGGAAAGAGCAGAAGACCGTGACCCAATAGTGGCATATTGCAATTGCGCAATGTTACCCATGGCAAGAACCGTGGAGCTTTTTTCCCGCAGTCCATGGTCATGGGACACTGATTGCAGGGAGTACTGCGGGGTTTCTCGCGCCTTCGGCTGTTCGTTGAAAAATGCCGCGAGTAATCCTTAAGAAAAAAAAGTACCATTTGCGGTCCTTCCTGAGTGATGACATGCCCTCCCGCATGACGCAGTGCACTCGGCCGGATCAGCCCGCAACAGGCCCTTGGCGGCGGGAACCCCGTTGATTACCAAGAGCCACACTCCATGCCTTTGCTCGAAACACCCTTCGCCCGCCTCGACCTGATCCGCCAACCCGAACAGTCGAATGAACCGCTGCAGGCATTTGATGCCGCCGACGAGTACTTGCTCAATCACCTGGCGCAGCTGCAACCGGCCGCTCAGACGCGGGTTCTGGTGCTTAATGACAGCTTTGGGGCACTGGCTGCGAGCCTGGCCGGTAAAGTTCAGGTCACCAGCAGTGGCGACTCGTTCCTGGCATTCCAGGGCTTGGAAAAAAATCTGGTCCGCAATGGCCATGCCTTCGATGCAGTGCCGACAGTACCCGCCCATCAGTCTTTTGCCGGCCCGTTCGATCAGGTGTTGATCCGGGTCCCGAAAACCCTGGCCCTGCTGGAAGAGCAACTGATCCGCCTGCAAGGGCAACTGGCGCCCGGCGCCCAGGTGGTGGCCGCCGCCATGATCAAGCATCTGCCCCGCGCTGCGGGTGATCTGCTCGAACGTTACATTGGCCCGGTACAGGCCTCGCTGGCGGTCAAGAAGGCCCGGTTGTTGATCGCCACTGCCGAACCCAAGCCTGCGGCGGTGTCGCCCTACCCGACCCGTTATCAGCTGGATGCACCGGCCATCGAGTTGCTCAATCACGCCAACGTGTTCTGCCGCGAAGGCCTCGACATCGGCACCCGGGCTTTTCTTGCGCACTTGCCGAACGATCTCGGCACAGCGCGGGTCGCAGACCTGGGCTGTGGCAATGGCGTGCTGGCGATCGCCAGCGCGCTGCAGAACCCTGAGGCGCACTACACGCTGGTCGACGAGTCGTTCATGGCGGTGCAATCGGCGAGCGAAAACTGGCGCGCAGCGCTAGGTGACCGGGAAGTCCTGGTGCGCGCCGGTGATGGCCTGGCCGAACAGGCCGCGCAGTCGCTGGATGTAGTGCTGTGCAACCCACCGTTCCACCAGCAGCAAGTCGTCGGCGACTTCCTCGCCTGGCGCATGTTCCAACAGGCCCGTGAAGCGCTGGTGGTCGGTGGTGCGCTGTACATCGTGGGCAACCGTCACCTGGGCTATCACAGCAAACTCGCGCGGCTGTTTCGCGGCGTCGAACAGGTGGCGGCGACGCCGAAGTTCGTGATTCTCAAAGCGCGAAAATAATCCAGGCAAAAAAAAACCTCCCTTCCAGGAGGTTTTTTTATGGGCCCATCTCAATGCGTGCTCAGGCCTGCTGCGTTCATGAACATGCGCATCAGGCTGGCGACGATGAACAATGCGCCGACGCTGCCGACCCAGATCATTGCCAGCCAGCCAACGCGTTGCCACAGCGGCTTCTTCTCTGCGGCTTCGATTTCCTGCAATGAATGTTTACCGGCCATGACTTTCTACCCTCCTATTCTAGGTTGATGGCGCCTGTATCGACGCCATCGCGAGCAAGCTTTGCTCCCACAGGCTTTTCACACGCGCGTAGCCCTAGTGATAGCCATCCTCGTGGGTGACCTTGCCGCGGAACACGTAATAGCTCCAGAAGGTGTACCCCAGGATGAAAGGGATAATGAACAGCGTACCCACCAGCATGAAGCCCTGGCTCTGCGGCGGTGCGGCAGCGTCCCAGATCGAGATCGACGGTGGCACGATGTTCGGCCACAGGCTGATTCCAAGACCGCTGTAGCCCAGGAAAATCAGGACCAGCGTCAGCAGGAAGGGCATGTAGTTGGCATTGCGCGCCACGGCACGAATCAGTCCGTACATCGTTACCAGCACCAGGATCGGCACCGGCAGGAACCAGAACAGGTTTGGCAACGTGAACCAGCGCGAGGCAATTTCCGGATGCGCCAGCGGCGTCCAGATACTGACGATACCGATCACCGCCAGCAGCACGAAAGCCAAGGGGCGCGCGAGGTTATGCATCTGCTCCTGCAACTTGCCCTCGGTCTTCATGATCAGCCAGGTGCAACCGAGCAACGCATAGGCCACGACCAGTGCGGCGCCACAGAACAGGGTGAACGGAGTCAGCCAGTCCAGCGAGCCACCGGCGAATTGCCGGTTAACCACCGGTAACCCATCGATGAACGCGCCGAGTGCCACCCCCTGGAAGAAGGTGGCCGCCACCGAACCGCCGATGAACGCCTTGTCCCAGAGGTGGCGCTTGTCATCCTTGGCCTTGAAGCGAAACTCGAACGCCACGCCGCGGAAGATCAGGCCGATCAACATGAATATCAGCGGCAGGTACAGCGCCGACAACACCACTGAGTACGCCAGGGGAAAGGCGCCGAACAAGGCGGCCCCGCCCAGGACCAGCCATGTTTCGTTGCCGTCCCAGACCGGTGCAACGGTGTTCATCATGACATCGCGGTCGGTCTTGCCCGGGATAAAGGGGAAGAGAATGCCGATTCCCAGGTCGAACCCGTCCATGACCACATACATCATGATGCCGAAGATGATGATCACGGCCCAGATCAGCGGAAGATCAATACCCATGACTCAAATCTCCTTGGTCAGGCTGTGGTCGTTGTCGGCACTGTCGTCAGCTGCCGACAGCGGACGCGCCGGGGTGCGCTGCTTGCCAGGACCACCGTCGTTGGTTTCCTTGCCTTCGTCGATCTTCGGCCCTTTGCGCACCAGGCGCATCATGTAGCCAAGGCCGGCACCGAACAGGGCGAAATACACCACGACGAACATGATCAGGGTAATGCTCATCTGCATGAAGCTGTGGTTTGAGGAAGCATCCGCCGTGCGCATCAATCCGTAGACCACCCAAGGCTGGCGGCCGATTTCCGTGGTGAACCAACCCGCAAGGATCGCGACCAGACCCGAAGGCCCCATCCACAGTGCCAGATAGAGGAACGGACGCGAGGTGTACAGCCTGTCGCGCTTGCGCAGCCACAGGCTCCACAAACCGGTGAAGATCATCAGGAAACCCAGGCCGACCATGATCCGGAACGACCAGAACACGATGGTTGAATTGGGCCGATCTTCAGGCGGAAAATCCTTGAGCGCCGGGACCTGTTTGTCCAGCGAATGGGTGAGGATCAGGCTGCCCAGATAGGGAATTTCGACCGCATATTTGGTTTTTTCAGCTTTCATGTCCGGCCAGCCGAACAGGATCAGCGGGGTCGGTTCATCGCCATGATTTTCCCAGTGACCTTCAATTGCCGCAATTTTCGCCGGCTGGTGCTTGAGCGTATTCAGGCCATGGAAATCGCCGATCACGGCCTGGATGGGCGCAACGATCAACGCCATCCACATGGCCATCGACAGCATGGTGCGAATGGCCGGGTTGTCCTTGCCCCGCAGCAAGTGCCAGGCAGCCGAGGAACCGACGAAAAACGCCGTCGCGACGAACGCTGCCGTTGCCATGTGCGCCAGGCGGTACGGGAATGACGGGTTGAAGATGACCGCAAACCAGTCAGTGGGAATCACCTGGCCGTTGATGATTTCAAAGCCCTGGGGGGTCTGCATCCAGCTGTTGGATGCGAGGATCCAGAACGTTGAGATCAGCGTGCCAATGGCCACCATCACCGTTGAAAAGAAGTGCAGGTTGCGTCCGACCTTGTTCCAGCCGAACAGCATGACCCCGAGGAAGCCGGCTTCCAGAAAGAAGGCGGTGAGCACTTCGTACGTCAGCAAAGGACCCGTCACGGCACCGGCGAAGTCCGAGAAACGACTCCAGTTGGTGCCGAACTGATAAGCCATGACCAGCCCGGAGACCACGCCCATACCGAAGTTGACGGCAAAGATCTTCGACCAGAAGTGGTACAGATCGCGGTAAGTGTCGTTTTTGGTTTTCAGCCACAAGCCTTCAAGCACCGCCAGGTAACTCGCCAGGCCGATGGTGATGGCCGGGAACAGAATGTGGAATGAAATGGTGAACGCGAACTGAATTCGGGCGAGATCAAGCGCCTCCAAACCGAACATAAGTCTTCCTCTGTCAGGTAATTCCGGCTGAAGGCCTGCGGCCTGCACCCACTGCCCCCACGGATATGGAGTGTGGCGAATTCAAATTCGTTCTTTTTTTACCTGCATCACACGTAGGGAGTCTGGCCAATTGGCCGCCGGATCATCTCCACGAAAGGTTTTGATCTGGATCAAGCATGATTGAAAGAGTAGTCCCATTTTTGCAGGTAACCGGTGTGGTCTTTTGCCGCGTGACAGGTTGCCTCACAGGCATGGCAATCAGCCGTAACACATTCGTGGCGGGAGTGAGCCTGCTCGCGATAGCGGTTAGCCAGGTCACTTTGTCTTCTACTGACACGCAGTCATCGCGAGCAGGCTCGCTCCCACATGAATGGGACTGCCTGAGCGATTGGTGTCTAGCTAACTAATTTTCCGGGCCTGCAACTTCTGGTTACAGGTTGGTGGTAGTCTCGACGTTATCCCCGTTCAAGATACGCCGCCAGATGCCCAGCCAACCGCCCTTGCTGTTACGTCACCATCGCCCGTTCATCGCGTTCTGGCTGGCCCGGATCTTCACCGCCAGCGGCTTCCAGATGCTGACCGTGGCCATCGGCTGGAATCTCTACCAGCTCACCGGCAACGTACTTGACCTCGGCCTCGTGGGCCTGGTGGAGTTCGCCCCGCGGGTGCTGTTCATGTTGCACACCGGGCACGTCGCCGATCGCTACGACCGGCGCAAGGTGGCCGCACTCTGTCAGTCGTTGCAGGCATTGATCGCCCTGGCGCTGGCGATCAGCAGTGCGACCGGGCATGTCACCCGGGAAATGATCTTCATACTGGCGTTCCTGCTGGGCGCCGCCCGCTCCTTCGAAATGCCCACGACCCAGGCGCTGCTGCCAAGCATCGTGCCCAGCGCGCTGTTTCCCCGCGCGGTGGCCGCCGCCCAGTCGGCGCAGCAATCGGCAACCATCGTCGCTCCCGCGCTGGGCGGCTTGCTGTACGCGTTCGGCAGCGTCTGGGTCTATGGCCCCACGGTTATCCTGTACATCATTGCCTGCGCCCTGATGCTCAACCTGCCGGCCCGGCAGACTCCACTGAACAAGGGCAAGGCGACACTCGACTCGTTATTGGCGGGTATTCGTTTCATTCGCAGTCGACCGGACATCCTCGGGGCGATTTCCCTGGATCTGTTTGCCGTGCTGCTTGGAGGTGCGACCGCCCTGCTACCGGTATTTGCCAAGGACATCCTGCTGACCGGGCCCTGGGGCTTGGGCCTGTTGCGCTCTGCGCCGGCGGTGGGCGCGCTGCTGATGTCGCTGTGGCTCGCACGGTTTTCCGTGGATCGCCAGGTTGGCCGGGTGATGTTCACGGCGGTGGGCGTGTTTGGCGTCGCCACCATAGCCTTCGGCCTGTCGACCTCATTCTGGTTTTCCCTGGCTGTACTGGTGGTGCTCGGCGCAGCGGACATGATCAGCATGGTCATCCGCGCTTCCTTCGTACAGCTTGAAACCCCTGACGAAATGCGCGGCCGGGTGAGCGCCGTGAACGGGTTGTTCATCGGCGCTTCGAATCAGTTGGGCGAGTTCGAATCCGGCCTCACAGCTCACTGGTTCGGCACCGTTCCCGCCGTGGTCATGGGCGGAATCGGTACGCTGGTGGTGACCGGGGTCTGGATCAAACTGTTCCCGACCCTGGCCAACCGCGACCGCATGCATGTACCGGCGCAAGAGGCCAGGGTTTAGAGCAGCTTGTCGAGGGTGATGGGGAAGTCGCGCACCCTTTTGCCCGTGGCATGGTAAATCGCGTTGGCCACCGCTGCCGCGACACCCACGATGCCGATTTCCCCCACGCCCTTGGAACCCAGGGCATTGACGATCTCGTCGTGCTCTTCGACGAACAGTACGTCGATGTCACCGATGTCGGCATTCACCGGAATGTGGTATTCGGCGAGGCTGTGGTTCATGTGCCGACCCAGTGCATGATCAGTCTGGGTTTCCTCGTGCAGCGCCATGCCGATCCCCCAGACCACACCGCCGAGGATCTGGCTGCGGGCCATTTTCGGGTTCACCACCCGGCCGGCGGCGATGGCACTGACCACGCGATTGACCTTCACGGTGCCCAGGTCTTCATCGACCAATACTTCGACGAACACCGCCGAATGCGTGGCCGTGGCGTACGCTTCGCGCTTCTTGTCGGGCTCGGCATCCACCTGGACCTCCAGGGTCGCTTCGCCGCTGCTGCGCACCAGCTCGGCCAGGGAGGTGCGCGACTCCCCATAACGCAACTGCCCGGCTTCGAACACGGCCTGTTCAGAAGTGACGGCAGCGAATGCCGGATGGGTCTGCCGGGCAACTGCCAGCAGTTTTTCCTGCAGTGCCGCGCACGCCTGCTGAACCGCTGTGCCGACCGAGGAAACGGTAAAGGAGCCGCCCTGCAGTGGCGCGGTGGGCAGTGAAGAGTCACCGAGCACAAAGGTGACGTCCTGCACCGCAACACCTGAGGCCTGGGCGGCGATCTGAGTCATGACGGTGTAGGTCCCGGTACCGATGTCAGTGGTTGCGCTGCTGACGGTCAGCTTGCCGTTGTGGTCGATACTGGCCTTGGCGCTGGCTTTCTGTTGCATGGCTTCCCAGACACCCCCGGCCATGCCCCAGCCGACCAACTGCCGATCGTGACGCATGCTGCGCGGTTCGGGGTTGCGCTGGTTCCAGCCGAAGCGTTCGGCACCCTGCTCGTAGCAGGCACGCAGCTCCTTGCTCGAGTACGGCTTATCTTCGTTCTGGTTGCGCTCTGCATAGTTGATCAACCGCAGCTGTACCGGGTCGATCGCCAGGGCGCAGGCCAGCTCGTCCATGGCGCACTCCAGGCCGATCAGGCCGAGTGCCGCGCCTGGGGCGCGCATGTCCAGCGGCGTGAAGACATCCAGTGGCACCAGCTTGTAAGTCAGCTGCACGTTGTCGCAGTGATAAAGCATGCCGCTCCACTCCACCACGTGCTCGGTGAAGTCTTCAAAGCGCGAGGTCTGGCCGATTGCAGTGTGCCCCACGGCCAACAAACGGCCGTTAGCCGCAGCACCCAGTTGCAGGCGCTGCAAGGTGCGAGGCCGGTAGCCAAAGGTGAACATCTGCTGGCGAGTCAGGGTCACGCGTACCGAACGCTTGAGTTTGAGCGCGGCCATCACAGCCAGTGGCAATTGGTATTGCGGACGCAAGCCCGAACCAAAGGCACCACCGACAAAGGCGGCGAAAATCCGCACCTGCTCTTTTTCCAGGTCAAAGACTTTTTGCACATAGGACTGACAGTTCTGCGGCCCCTGGGTCTTGTCGTGAATGTGCAGGGTGCCATCGGCCTGATAGAGCACGGTACTGGCGTGCGGCTCCATCGGGTTGTGATGCTCTATCGGCGTGCTGTAGTGCAGGTCGAGACTCAGCGCCGCACCGGCGAACTCCGCCTGGAAATTCCCGCGGGGCTTGGGCAACTCGGCGGGCGCAGGATGAGCTTCACCCTGCATCGACAGGAGATCGGTTTGATGGCCCGCGCTCTCATATTCGATCCGCACCAGCGAACCGGCATGTCGCGCCAGTTCCAGATTGTCGGCTATCACCAGCGCGAGCGGCTGACCGCTGTAGAGGATTTGATCGTTGTAGAGTGGACGAAACGGTGAGCCTTCGGCGGAGTCCGCGTCCTCATAATCCTTGTCATAGCTGGCTATTTGGGGACGGTTCGTATGATCGATCACGGCAACGACGCCGGGCAATGCCAGGGCTGCCGACGCATCAATCGTCAGCACGCGCCCGCAAGCGACAGGGCTCGAGACCACGCTCCCATGCAGCAGGCCCTGCTCGGGAAACTCCCCGGCATACCGTGCCTGGCCGGTGACCTTGAGGTGGCCATCGACCCGGTCCAGCGGCTGGCCCATCGGTTGAGTGAAAGTATTCATCAAGCTTGCCCTCCCAGCGCGGCGTCGCTCAGCGCACGGACAATCGCCCGGCGCGCCAGTTTGACTTTGAAAGCGTTGTGCTCAAGCGGTTCGGCGTTTCGCAGCAGCGTATCGGCGGCAGCGGTGAAGGTTTCGCGGCTGACGGTCTTGCCCACCAGGGCGTTTTCCACCGACTTGTCGCGCCACGGCTTGTGCGCCACGCCGCCCAGCACCAGGCGTGCCTGACGAATGACCGGCCCGTCCAGCTCCAGTGCAGCGGCCACCGAAACCAGGGCAAAAGCATAGGAGGCGCGGTCGCGAATCTTGAGGTAATGGCTGCAGTCGGCGAATCCGGTGGCAGGCAGTTCAATGCTCGTGATCAATTCATCGTCGGCCAGTTGATTGTCGCGCTCGGGCGCATCGCCTGGCAGGCGGTGGAAGTCGGCAAATTCGATCGTGCGCGGCCCGCCACGACCCTGCACATGCACCACGGCTTCCAGTGCCGCCAATGCCACGCACATATCCGACGGGTGAGTAGCGACGCACTGGGCGCTGGCACCGAAGATCGCATGGATACGGTTCAACCCGTCCCGCGCCGGACAGCCGCTGCCGGGTTCGCGCTTGTTGCACGGCACGCTGGCATCGTAGAAGTAATAACAGCGCGTGCGCTGCAGCAGGTTGCCACCCGTGCTGGCCATGTTGCGCAACTGCGGCGATGCCCCGGCCAGTATCGCCTGGGACAACAGCGGGTAACGTTGTTCGATCAACGGGTGCCAGGCCAGGTCGGCATTGCTGACCAGCGCGCCAATCATCAGCCCGCCTCCAGCCGTTTCGCGCACTTCGCGCAGTGGCAGGCCGGTGATGTCGATCAGGTGCTCGGGACGAGTGACGTTTTCTTTCATCAGGTCCAGCAGGTTGGTGCCGCCGGCAATGAAGCGGGATGCGGGACCGGCGAGATACACCGCGTCCTGCACCGATTCAGGCTTGCTGTACTGGAAGGGATTCATTGGCCACCCCCTTGCCCGGCGTTGGCGCGGCAGACAGGAAGCGCCTCTTCGATGGCATCGCGAATATTACTGTAGGCGCCGCAGCGGCACAGGTTGCCGCTCATCAACTCCTTGATGTCTGCCTGGCTGTTGGCCCGTCCTTCGTTGGCCAGCCCGACGGCAGAGCAGATCTGCCCTGGCGAGCAATACCCGCACTGGAAGGCATCGTGCTTGATGAACGCCTGTTGCATCGGATGCAGCTGTTCACCCTCGGCAAGGCCTTCGATAGTGGTCAACTCGGCACCGTCGCACATCACCGCCAACGTCAGGCAGGCATTCACCCGCTTGCCGTTGAGCAATACGGTGCAGGCACCGCATTGGCCGTGGTCACAGCCTTTTTTCGTGCCGATCAGGTCCAGTTGTTCCCGCAGCAGGTCCAGCAAGGTGGTCCAGGGCAGGACCTCAAGCTGACGCGCCTGGCCATTGAGCGTCAAACCCAGTGGATGGCGGGCATATGACGCTGGCGTGGCGTCGTCATTGGTTGCGCTCATATACACCTCACGATTGGTCGTCTAGTCGCGGCGTTTTGGCAAACCGCCGTCATAAGGGGTACGACTTCGCGTGGCGAACAGCGTTCAAGGGGATTGATCTGCGGTGTCAAACCAGCAATTCTGCCGCCACCGCCGTGCGTATGGCCTTGCCACAGAGCTGCTCCACCAGGGCCAGGGCAAATGCCAGCGCCGCGCCCGACCCTTGGGCGGTGATGCAGTTACCGTCGACCACCACCGGCTGATCGACAAAATTGCAGCCCGACAATTGATGGCTGGCTGAGGGCAGGCAGGTCATACGGCGCTGTCGCAACACCCCCGCATTTTGCAGCGCCAGCGCCGGAGACTCGGCAATAGCGGCGAACAGGCGACCGGCGGCCGCCTGATCCTTGATCAGTTGTTGCAGGGGCTGATGGGCCGCCAGATGCTGCGCGCCCACCGCGCCGCCGGGCAGTGCGATGAGGTCGAAGGGCTGCGCGAGCAAATCCACCAGCATGGCATCGGCGGTCAAGCGGGTACCACGGGCACAGGTCAGCATGCGCCGGCCCTCGATACTGGCCACCACCACTTCCACCTTGGCGCGGCGCAGCACATCGACCAACGTCACTGCTTGCAGATCATCGATGCCCTCGGCGAGGGTAATCAGGGTTCTAAAGGTCATGGGCGACATCCACTGAAAGATCTTTAGAGCGTAGTCAGCTTTCGCGCCTGCTGTCTGGGCGGGCGGTTACTTGATGTAAAGCTGCGTCGCCAGGGTATTGCCCGGCGCGTTGATTGAGGTGTTGCTAAAGGTGAACGTTCCCTCCTGCTTGCCCGCCAGATCGAAGACGTAGAGGTAGCCTACGGTTTTCCTGCCGACGGTGCATTCTGTCAGGTTGCCGTTATCAAAGGCGCAGACCGGCGTACGGGTACCGTTGAGATCAAACCCGTCCAGACCGACCCGCGCCGCGCGTCCGTAGCCGACTTCCAGCACATACACCTTGATGCTCGGCCCGCTGTGATTACAGCGGGTCTGTTCCTGGCCGGGTGCAATGTCTTCAAAGCCACAGGCCGGCGACTCGACCTTGACCACCTTGACCTGGCTCAGCGCCGGCGCCGAAGCAGCCCACACCGCCTGCCCCCCCGCCAAAGAGGCGATGACCATCGCGAATACCCCCGCCAGACGCCTGTTCATGCAAGTCCCATTGTCCCGAATGCCGGCGCGCAGTATGGCGCACTTGGCCTGAACGCAAAACATCGACGACGATCGCAGCCATAAGCAGCCACAGCCCCACACTGCTGGTATGATGCGCGGCTTTTTCCGACCCACAGAAAATTAACGGGCCCCTTTCACGGTCTGTGCTTTGCTGTTGAGGTCGATACATTCACGGCGCCCGGCGCGCCACGGGGAGCAGACATGCTGGAAAGGCTGTTTCAACTCAAGGCACACAACACTAACGTGCGGACCGAGATTCTTGCGGGCATCACGACCTTCCTGGCCATGGCCTACATCCTGTTCGTCAACCCGAGCATTCTCGGCGAGACCGGCATGGACAAGGGCGCGGTGTTCGTCGCGACCTGCCTGGCCGCAGCCATCGGCTCCACCGTGATGGGCCTGATCGCCAACTACCCGATCGCGCTGGCACCGGGCATGGGCCTGAATGCCTTCTTCACCTATACCGTCGTGCTGCACATGGGCCACACCTGGCAAGTGGCGTTGGGCGCGGTATTCATCTCGGCGGTGCTGTTCTTCCTGCTGTCGATCTTCCGCATCCGCGAATGGATCATCAACAGCATCCCGTTGCCACTGCGTTCAGCCATTGCCGCCGGCATCGGCCTGTTCCTGGCGTTGATTGCCCTGCATAACGCCGGCATCGTGGTCAGTAACCCGGCGACCATGGTCGGCCTTGGCGACCTGAAGCAGCCGGCACCGATTCTCGCGACCCTGGGCTTTGCCCTGATCGTTGCCCTCGAAGCCCTGAAAATCCGTGGCGCGGTGCTGATCGGCATCCTGGTGGTCACCATCGCCTCCATCGCCTTGGGGTTCACGCCCTTTGGTGGCGTGATGTCGATGCCGCCATCCCTGGCGCCAACCTTCCTGCAACTGGATATCAAGGGCGCACTGGACATCGGTCTGGTCAGCGTTATTTTCGCCTTCCTGTTCGTCGATCTGTTCGACAACTCCGGCACCCTGATCGGCGTCGCCAAGCGCGCCGGCCTGATGGGCAAAGACGGCCACATGCCGAAGATGGGCCGTGCGCTCATCGCCGACAGCACCGCGGCCATGGCCGGTTCGCTGCTGGGCACCTCGACGA
Organism: Pseudomonas sp. 65/3-MNA-CIBAN-0223; assembly: GCF_040310425.1. Taxonomy (NCBI): domain Bacteria; kingdom Pseudomonadati; phylum Pseudomonadota; class Gammaproteobacteria; order Pseudomonadales; family Pseudomonadaceae; genus Pseudomonas; species Pseudomonas sp. 65/3-MNA-CIBAN-0223. Next base: position 192,954 of record NZ_JBEOPV010000007.1, on the reverse strand, counting down.
CCACCAGCTACATCGAATCCGCAGCCGGTGTGAGTGCTGGTGGCCGTACTGGCCTGACGGCCGTGGTGGTGGCGATCCTGTTCCTGCTGGCGCTGTTCTTCTCGCCACTGGCCGCCAGCGTTCCGGCGTTCGCAACCGCTCCGGCACTGCTGTTCGTCGCAGTGCTGATGACATCCGGCCTGGCCGAAATAGACTGGGACGACATCACCGTAGCGGCACCGGTCGTGGTGACCACCCTGGCCATGCCGTTCACTTATTCCATCGCCAACGGCATCGCCTTCGGTTTCATCTCCTGGACCGCGATCAAGTTGCTGTCCGGCCGCGCCCGTGAGCTCAATCCGGCGCTGGTGATTCTGTCGATTCTGTTCGTGATCAAGTTGGGTTGGTTCAACGCATGACTTTTGATTCCCAGGCCTACGCTGCTCAGCTCGAAGACAAGGTCACACGCCTGCGTGACCTGCTGGCCCCGTTCGATGCACCTGAACCGACCGTGTTCGACTCGCCGCTGCAGAACTTCCGGCTGCGTGCCGAGTTTCGCTTGTGGCGCGAAGCCGGCGAACGTCATTACGCCATGTTTTCCCCGGAAGACAAACGCACGCCGATCCTGATCGAAGCCTTTCCGATCGCCAGCCTGCGCATCAATCAACTGATGCCGCAACTTAAAGCCGCCTGGCAAGCCAGCGCGCCCTTGAGTAACAAGTTGTTCCAGGTGGAGTTTTTGACCACCCTGGCCGGCGACGCGATGATCACTCTGTGTTATCACCGTCCGCTGGACGAGCACTGGCACGCCGCCGCGTCGAAATTGGCAGCCGACCTGAATGTCAGTGTGATTGGCCGCTCAAAGGGTAAGCGCGAAGTCATTGGTCGCGATTACGTGGTGGAGAAGCTCGAAGTGGGCGGTCGCACCTTCAGCTACCGCCAGCCCGAAGGCGCATTCACCCAGCCCAACGGCACCGTGAACCAGAAGATGCTCAACTGGGCGTATGAATCCCTGGGCGATCGCCCGGACGATTTGCTCGAACTGTATTGCGGCAACGGCAACTTCACCCTGCCCCTCGCGACCCGCGTGCGCAAGGCACTGGCGACCGAAATCAGCAAGTCTTCAGTCAATGCGGCACTGAGCAATCTCAGCGAAAACGCGGTGGATAACGTCACCCTGGTGCGCCTGTCTGCCGAAGAACTGACCGAAGCCTTGAACGAAGTGCGGCCATTCCGTCGCCTGCAAGGCATCGACCTCAAGAGTTACGAATTTGGCAGTGTCTTCGTCGACCCGCCGCGCGCCGGCATGGACCCGGACACCTGCGAACTGACTCGGCGTTTCGACAACATTCTGTACATTTCCTGCAACCCGGAAACCCTGGCAGCCAACATCGCCCAGTTGCACGACACGCACCGCATCACCCGTTGCGCAATGTTCGACCAGTTCCCATGGACCCATCACATGGAATCCGGCGTCATGCTGACCCGGCGCTGAGTTCAACAGCCAACATCAAACAAGCCGTCATTGTGACGGCTTTTTTGTGCCAGTCCTTTCACCCCCCAGCATGATCGGTACAGAATCAGCTTCACTTGATCCACGGTGTAATTAACCATGCAGCGACTCTTTGACGATCTCCAGTTGGGCAGCATTGAGCTGTTTTGCCTGGCTGCCGAGGCTGGCAGTTTTACCGCGGCGGCGCTGGTGGCGGGGGTGACGCCGGCGGCGGTGAGTCGCTCGGTGTCGCGCATGGAAGAGCGCCTTGGGGTGCGGTTGTTCGCGCGTACCACTCGTAGCGTCAAGCTCACCGACAGCGGCCGGCGCTACTACGAAGAATGTCGCCAGGCGCTGGCACAGCTTGTTGAGGCGCAGCGCGAGGTCATGGGCCAGCAGCAGCAACCTTCAGGCACGTTGCGCATCAGCATTCCCACCACGTATGGCCATCACCGCATCCTGCCGTTACTGCCAGCCTTCAGAGCGCGCTTTCCCGATGTGAAGGTGCAAGTGCACATCAGTAACCGCAATATCGATTTCGTAGGAGAAGGTTATGACATGGCGATTCGCGTGCGGGCCATCCCGGACTCCGGCCTGATCGCCCGACCACTTGAAGATGCCGCCCTGGTGATGATTGCCAGCCCCGACTACCTCAAGCAGGCGGGCGTGCCGCAGACCCTGGACGACCTGTCACGGCACGAATGCATTCAGTACGAATTACCCAGCAGCGGCCGGCGCATTGCCTGGTTGTTCAATGACGGTGGCACGCCTGTCGAGCTTCTGGCCCAAGGCAATCTCAGTTGCTCCGACGACGTGCTGGGCGGCGTGACCCTGGCAAAACACGGCGCGGGGTTGTTTCAGACTTATCGCTTTATCGTTGAAAAGGAGTTGGCCGACGGCTCGCTGGTGGAAGTGCTCAAACCCTTCGGTGGACGTTCAAGGCCGTTTACCCTGCTCTATCCCCAGAGCCGCCATGTACCACTGCGGCTGCGGGCGTTCATCGATTTCCTGGTGGAGCAGCTGCCGCGATGAAAAGTCGTCCGATCACCGCACACAAATGCTAACGGGCGCACCTCGTCAATTGACCAAATTAACCATCTAGTACATTTTATCTCCACAGGCTGAGACCATCGGCCAACGCCAACAATAATAAGTGGAGATACCCATGGACCCTATCGTCCTGGTGCTTAACGGCCCAAACCTGAATCTGCTCGGCACCCGCGAACCGGCCACCTATGGCCATGAGACCCTGGCAGACATTTCCGCGCTGTGCGGTCGCGCCGCAGAAGAATTCGGACTGCGAGTGGAATTCCGCCAGACCAATCATGAAGGTGAACTGCTGGACTGGATTCACGCCGCCCGCGGGCGCTGCGCAGGCATCGTGATCAATCCGGCAGCCTGGACCCATACCTCGGTCGCGATCCGTGATGCCCTGGTAGCCAGTGAATTGCCAGTGATCGAGGTTCATCTGTCCAACGTTCATGCCCGTGAACCCTTTCGTCACCACTCGTTCGTCTCTGCGGTGGCCATGGCGGTGATGGCCGGTTTCGGCAGCCATGGTTATCGCCTGGCACTGGAGCACTTTCGCCAGCAGTTGAAAGGGTGAGCACCATGGACCCGCATAACGTGGTACTGGCCGGCCTGATCGGCGCTGGCATCCAGGCGTCGCGCACCCCGGCGCTGCACGAACAGGAGGGCGATGCCCAGGGCTTGCGCTACCTCTATCGCCTGATCGATCTCGACCAGTTGCAACTCGACAGCGGCGCCCTGCCCGACTTGCTGCTGGCCGCCGAGCGCATGAACTTCACGGGGCTGAACATCACCTTCCCCTGCAAGCAAACCATCATTCCCCTGCTCGACGAACTGTCGCCGGAAGCCCGGGGAATTGGCGCGGTAAACACAGTGGTGCTGAAGGAAGGTAAACGCATCGGCCACAACACCGACTGCCTGGGATTTGCCGAAGGTTTTCGCCGCGGCTTGCCGGACGTTGGCGTGGCACGCGTGGTGCAGATGGGTGCTGGCGGAGCCGGTGCGGCGGTGGCCCACGCGCTGCTGAGCGAAGGCGCACAGCTGCTGAGCATTTTTGATGTGGAGATCCGTCGCGCCCAAGCGCTGGCAGATAATCTCAACCAGCATTTCGGTGCTGGCCGCGCAGTTGCCGGGCAAGATTTACCTGGCGCCCTCGCCGTGGCCGACGGCCTGGTGAACACCACGCCCATGGGCATGAAAAAACTGCCGGGCACGCCGGTGCCGGTGGAATTGCTGCGCCGGGAATTGTGGGTGGCGGAGATCGTATACTTCCCGCTGGAGACTGAACTGCTGCGCCAGGCCCGCGCCCTGGGATGCCGGACCCTGGACGGCGGCAACATGGCGGTGTTTCAGGCGGTGAAGGCGTTTGAGCTGTTCAGTGGCGTGGCGCCCGATGCGCAGCGGATGCTGGCGCATTTCCAGGGGATGGTCGGATAGACACAGGAAGAACAGATCGCAGCGTTCGGCAGAGGCTGCGATCCTGGGTTCATGCCTTGAGGTAGCGCAGGACCGACTCGCAGATCATTTCCCGATGGCGCTGCTTGATGCCTTCATCCGGCAGGTCGATCTGGAAAATCTCGCCGAAAGTATGGCGGTTCGACACTCGGTAGAAGCAGAACGAACTCATCAGCAGATGCACGTCCAGCGGGTCGAGACCCGCACGGAACACCCCCTCCTCGGCACCACGGCGCAGAATGACGCCCAGTGAATCGAGCACCGTGTTGTTCATGGTCTTGATCGCATCGGAGCGCTTCACGTATTCGGCGTTGTGAATGTTCTCGATGCTCACGATGCGCACGAAATCGACGTTGCGGTCATGGTGGTCGAACGTGAACTCCACCAGGCGCCGGATCGCTTCCACCGGGGGCAGTTCGGTCAGGTGCAGGCGGTTTTCAGTGCTGCGGATGTCGCCGTACAACTTTTCCAGCACCTCGACGTAGAGCTGTTCCTTACTCCCGAAGTAGTAATAGATCATGCGCTTGGAGGTGTGGATGCGCTCGGCGATCGCATCGACTCGCGCACCGGAAAGCCCCTGCTGCACGAACTCGACAATGGCCTCTTGAAGAATGTTCTCGCGGGTCTTTTCCGGGTTGTTCTTTCGGCTCTTGCGCGGCTCGGCAAGGGATTTGTCAGGCGCTGCGGAGAGTTCTGAAGTTATTGTCATCGCGGGCTCACGGCCATCACTGCACAGGCGGCGATTATGGGCCGCGCCGCACGGCGAAGGAAGCCGCACGGCATGGGTTTGCACTGGGGCTTACCAATTTCCTACAACTTTGCCTGACGCACGGCCCCGCTGCGCGACTTGGCCATGGCAGCCAAACGCACGGCGACGTTGGCCGCGCCGTATCCGGCATAGCCGTTCTTGCGCTGGATGATCTCGAAGAAAAATCGCCCTTCAAACGGCTCGGTGTACACGTGAAACAGCTCGCCACCCTGGGCATCACGGTCGTACAGCACGTTGAAGTACGCCAGTTCGCTGAGGAATTCGTCGTCGAAATCGAAGCGCGCAGCCAGGTCATCGTAATAGTTGAGCGGAATATCCAGCAGCGGCACCCCGGCCTCTTTCGCACGACTGACCTCAGCAAAAATATCATCGCAGTCAAACGCGATGTGATGCACACCGGAACCGCGATAACTCGACAAAGCGTGGGAGATCGCGGTGTTGCGGTTCTCGGAGATATTGAGCGGCAGACGGATCGAGCTGTCGCGGCTGCGCAATGCCCGGCTTTTCACCAGGCCATAAGGATCGGGCAGCACCACTTCGTCGTCCGCTTCAAAATCCAGCAGGCTCTTGTAGAACAGCACCCAGCTGTCGAGGCTGTCAGCCGGCAGCGCCATGGCCATATGGTCGATACGCTTGAGCCCGCCGCTCGCCTGGGCGACCGGTTGCAGGTTGAAGTCGGTGCCATAGACGTCGGCATGCTGGTCGACCAGATAGATCAGGCTGCCATCCGGCGCGCGCACTGCGGCCAGTTCAAGTTCGTTGGGGCCTACCAGCCCACGATAGGGCTGGCCCTTGTAGGCGACCGCGCGAGCCAGGGCACTGCCGCTGTCTTTTACCCGCACGGCGGTGGCGCACAGCGAAGGGCCGTGGGCTTCGAAAAAACTGTGGGCGAAGGAGTAAGGCTCGGAGTTGAGGATCAGGTTGATGTCGCCTTGACGCAACAGGCTCACGCTCTTGGAGCGATGCTGCCCGGCCTTGACGAAGCCCAGCCGCTCCAGCCAATGGGAAAGCTTGGCGCCAAGGCTTTCGTCCACGGCGAATTCGAGAAATTCGATGCCGTTGTACTCGCTGGCCTTGGGCGTTTCGAACAAAATTTCAGGGCTGGCCACCGGCTTGGCCTCCTGCGAGAGGCGCTCGCGGGTTTTCTCTTCAAGATACAGCAGCGAGCGCAGGCCATCGGCGGCGTTGGCCCGAGGTGGCGCGGCGCGGAAGCCGTCGTTGAAAATTTCCAGCGAAATTGGCCCGGTGTAACCGCTCTTGATGATCGGTGCGAGGAAGCCGGGAAGATCGAATTCACCCTGGCCTGGGAAGCAACGGAAGTGCCGGCTCCATTCCAGCACATCCATGGCCAGGATCGGCGCGTCGGCCATCTGCACAAAGAAGATCTTGTCGCCGGGAATCTGCGCGATCGCCGCAGGATCACCCTTGAGTGACAGGGTGTGGAAGCTGTCAAGCAGCACGCCGAGACTCGGATGATCGGCCTGACGCACAATGTTCCAGACCTGCTGCCAGGTGTTGACGTGCCGTCCCCAGGCGAGCGCTTCGTAGCCGATGCGCAGGCCTCGGGCACCTGCGCGCTCGGCCAGCAGGCGCAAGTCGTCGACCAGAATCTGTTCATCACCCAGGGAGTCGGCCGAGGCGTTGCTGCACACCAGCACCAGGTCGGTACCCAGTTCCTGCATCAGGTCGAACTTGCGCTCGGCCCGCTCCAGGTTGCGCGGCAGGCGGTCGCGGCGGCATCCTTCGAAGTCGCGAAAAGGCTGGAACAGTGTGATGGCGATGCCGAGATCGGCACACATCTGTTTAATTTCCCGCGGACTGCCGTCGTAGTAGAGAAGGTCGTTCTCGAAAATCTCCACCCCGTCAAAGCCGGCGGCGGCAATGGCTTCGAGTTTTTCCGGCAGGGTACCGCTCAAGGACACGGTGGCAATGGAACGCTGCATCTTTCGACTCCCGGTGGTGGAGATCTTATTGGGGGTATTGCATGCTCCCAGCGTAGGAGCTGTCGAGTGAAACGAGGCTGCGATCTTTTGATCTGGCGATCAAAACAAATTCAAAAGATCGCAGCCTCGTTTCACTCGGCAGCTCCTACAGGGAGACCGTATATTTCTGTTGAGGGGAATTATTAGGCTGGCAGTCTCGCACAGCAATTCAAAGTGTACTATCCGGTTAGTTTTATGTGCGATTATCGAACAAAATGCCGCTTGGCGAATTGACGATTTTTCGTCCACTGCCCAACATCGACTCCACATTGGGTGCGGTCACAGGTCGGCCCGATGAACATAGATTCAAAACACCACATAAAAATAATCGGTGGCTTAAATGACTCCTTCTCAAAGCTCTTCCGTGGAGCGTTCCTCCATGATTCCTGCCACCGGTGGCATTGGCGACAAGGTTCGAGGCGCCATGGCAGTCGGCAAGACCCGCTGGGGCATGCTGGCACTGGTGTTTTTCGCTACAACGCTGAACTATATCGACCGCGCCGCACTGGGCGTCATGCAGCCGATCCTGGCCAAGGAGATGAGCTGGACGGCGATGGATTACGCCAACATCAACTTCTGGTTCCAGGTCGGCTACGCCATCGGCTTTGTCCTGCAGGGCCGGTTGATTGATCGGGTCGGCGTAAAACGGGTGTTCTTCTGCGCCGTCCTGTTGTGGAGCCTGGCGACCGGCGCGCATGGCCTGGCCACTTCGGCGGTCGGCTTCATGGTCTGCAGGTTCATCCTCGGGCTAACCGAAGCCGCCAACTATCCGGCCTGCGTCAAGACCACCCGGCTGTGGTTTCCCGCCGGCGAACGCGCCGTGGCCACCGGGATCTTCAATGCCGGGACCAACGTCGGCGCGATGTTCACCCCGATGCTGCTGCCGCTGATTCTGCACGTGTGGGGCTGGCAGGCCGCATTCCTGTGCATGTCGGCACTGGGCGGGATCTGGTTGTTGTTCTGGGGTTTGAAGTACTTCAACCCGGAAGATCATCCAGGCGTCAGACAATCGGAACTGGACTACATCCAGCAGGAGGTCGAGCCGGAACAAACCCGCGTGCCCTTCTCGAAAATCCTGCGCATGCGCGGCACGTGGGCCTTCGCCCTCGCTTACTCGATGACCGCGCCGGTGTTCTGGTTCTACCTGTACTGGCTGCCACCGTTCCTTAACCAGCAATACAACCTGGGGATCAACGTGACCCAGATGGGCATCCCGCTGATCATCATCTATGTGACGGCTGACTTCGGCAGCGTCGGCGGCGGGATCCTGTCTTCGTTCCTGATTGGCCGCGGGATCAATCCGATCAAGGCGCGACTGATGTCCATGTTCCTGTTTGCCTGCTGCATCGTCGGCGTGGTCATGGCGGCAGGTTCCAGCAGTTTGTGGGTTGCCGTAGCCGCGATCTCGCTGGCCATCGGCGCGCACCAGGCCTGGACGGCGAATATCTGGAGCCTGGTGATGGACTACACGCCCAAGCACATGATGAGTACCGTGTTCGGTTTCGGCGGCATGTGCGCCGCGATTGGCGGGATGTTCATGACCCAGCTGGTCGGCCATATCCTGACCATCACCAACAACAACTACACCGTACTGTTCACCATGATTCCGGCGATGTACTTCATCGCGCTGATCTGGATGTACTTCATGGCGCCGCGCAAGATCCCTTCCGTTATCGACTGAAATCTCCCGCGGCAGGCCTGATTCCAGGCCTGCCCACGCTCTCTAGCGGCGACTCTGTTGCCACACCGCTGCCAACCCGCTGCAACAGATCACCGCAATCCCGATGATCGTGGTCAGGGTCGGTGTGTGGGAGAACAGCAGCCAGCCCAGCAACCCGGCAAAGACGATCTGGCAATAACCGAAAGGCGCCAGCAACGCCGGGGCCGCGTAGCGGAATGCCTGGGTCAGGAACAAGTGCGCGGTCATCCCGCAAGCCCCCAGCGCCACCATGAGCAACCCATGACCCAGGGTCGGTACCTGCCAGAAAAACGGTACCAGCGCGCTCATCACCAGGGTGTTACACAAACCGGCGAAGAAGTTGCTGGTGGTCGGGCTGTCGATCTCGCTGAGCTTGCGGGTCAACAACTGGTAAAAACAGAAAAACAGCGCCGAGCACAAGGGCAGCAGCACCGCCGGCGTGAACAGCTCACCACCCGGGTGAACGATGATCAACACGCCGATGAATCCGCAGATCACCGCGATCCACTGGCCGCGGGTCACGTGCTCGCGCAGCAGTGGTACCGACAGTGCCGTGACCAGCACCGGGGCCAGAAAGTTGACTGCCGTAGCTTCCGCCAGGGGGATGTACTGCAGGCCGGTGGTAAAAAACAGACTGGTGCCGAGCAGGCACAAGGCCCTGACCAGCTGCAGCAGCGGGCGTTTGGTACGCAGCACGCGCAAGCCCGACTGCGGCAGGAAGATCCCCGCCATCAACAAGGTGTGCACCATATAACGGGCCCACACCACCATGACGATTGGATAGAAACCCGACAGGTATTTTGACAACGCGTCGTGACTGGAAAACAGGAAGGTCGCGACAACGATCAGCAAGATGCCCTTGAAGGGTTGGTTGACGCCGGAGAGCGGAGTGCTGATACGTGACGTCAAGGCGATACTCTCTGAAAGGAATAACAAGCCAATGGATCAATATTCTAGAACCTTGTTCCATTTTTTCAAACTAACAGGCCGAGAAAGCGTGCGAACAGCGTACAGTTTTTCCATTACGGCCATTGCGCTCGCCTGGAACAATCAACCGTTGAAAAACTCCGACGCCTGGCTGGCCGCCGACAGCTCTTCGGTGAACTGCAACAGCAGCGGCGCCAGATCGTGCAACCGCGCACCTGGCAACCGAGCGCTGGGGCCGGCAAGACTCAGCACGCCTATCACCCGCGCATCCAGCGGATGGCGCACCACTGCGGCAATGGCCGAGGTCCCCACCCCCGAACTCTCCTCTACCCAGGCATAACCCTGTTCGCGTCCCTGGCGCAGACGCTCCAGCAGTTCAATGTTCGAACGCGGCGCGTTCGGCCCGGGTGCTGGCAATGTGTCGCCGCCCTGGCGCTCGACCAGCGCCAGGGCTTCGGCATCGGACAGGCTCGCCAGCCACGCATGCCCCGAGGCGGTATAGAACAGTGGGGCATCGCGCCCCATGTCGGGGTCATAACGCAAGCCGGAACGAGCGCCCTGGGATTTGGCGATCCAGGTCAGTCGCTCCCCCGAGATCACACCCAGGCGAACCAGTTCGCCCGTTTCCTCGGCCAGTCGATCGAGTACCGGCTGGACGATATCGCCGCCGCTGCGAGACAGGTAGCGAAAGCCCATGGCGACCAGCCTGGTCGATAAGTGATAGCGCAGGTTATCCGGATTCTGCCGCACATAACCCAGGCGGATCAGCTCGGTCAGCAAACGGTGGGTGGCACTCTTGGGAATTCCCAGCTGTTCGGCCAATACCTGCATCGGTACGCCCTTGGGTTCACCGGTAAGGGTTTCCAGCACGCTGAAAACGCGTTCGATCTGACTGCCGGCCATGAGAGGTTCCACGAGAAAGGTTTTATCGATTCTAAAAGACAATGCTGCGAATGCGAAATCTGGAACCGGTTCTGCCCGGAGCTGTCAGACGACTGGACTGGCGCGGCTCCTGCACACCAGCAACACTCATCACCACGCATCTTCATCAGATTAAGGAAAGAGGGCTCACCCATGCTATGGAAAAAAGGCCGGCGCAGCGACAATGTGGTCGACGCCCGTGGAGATGACGTGGGCGGTGGTGGCGGTGGGATGCGCTTCGGTGGCGGCAAAGGGCTGAGCCTGACGGCGATCATCCTGATTGTCGGCATAGGCTGGATCACCGGCCAGGACCCACTGCAGATTCTCGGGCAATTGACCGGGCAGATGAGCGAACAGTCGGCACCCGCCACCAACCAGAGCCGCAATGCGCCACCGGCCAATGACGAAGGCGCCGAATTTGTACGCTCGATTCTCGGCGATACCGAAGACACCTGGGGCCAGATTTTTCAGCAGGCCGGCCGGCAGTACAAGGATCCGACCCTGGTGATGTTCAGCGGCAGGGTCAACTCTGCCTGCGGGATGGCCACCTCGGCCACCGGGCCGTTCTATTGCCCGGCGGATCAGAAGGTCTATCTGGACACCAGCTTCTTCCAGGAAATGTCGCAGCGTTTTTCCGCAGCCGGTGACTTTGCGCAGGCCTATGTGATCGCTCACGAAGTTGGCCACCATGTGCAGACCCTGCTCGGCGTCTCGGCAAAAATCCAGGCTGCTCGCCAGCAAGGGCGGCAAATGGAAGGCGATGGCGGTTTGCTGGTACGCCAGGAACTTCAGGCCGATTGCCTGGCCGGCGTGTGGGCCAATAATGCCCAGCAACGGCTGAACTGGCTCGAACCCGGCGACATCGAAGAAGCCTTGAATGCGGCCAACGCCATTGGCGACGACCGCCTGCAACAGCGCGGCCAGGGTCGCGTGGTTCCGGACTCGTTCACCCATGGCACTTCGGCGCAACGGGTACGCTGGTTCAAAACCGGGTTCGCCCGGGGCCAGATCAGCCAGTGCGACACCTTCGCCGCGAAAAACCTGTAGATGAACAAGTGGTGGCTGGTCCTGTTGATCACCTGCACCAGTTCCCAGGCTGCCGACCACGGTGTGCGAGACATCAGCCCCGGTCGCCTGTTGTTGAAGGAAGGCGAAATGGCAGTCGGTATCGGCCCGGCACCGGCGACCATCGAGCGCGTGCTGATCATCGTCCATGGCCGGCTACGCAACGCCGAAACTTACCGCAAAACCGCTGAACACGCGGCCGAGCAAGCGGGACAGGCGTCGACCACGTTGGTGATCGCCCCGCAATTTCTCAATGAATCCGACGTCGCGCTACATCCATTGGCCGACACGGTTTTGCGTTGGCAAGGCAATGAATGGATGGCCGGTGGATTGTCCACGGCGCCTTTTGCCCTCAGTTCGTACGGGGCAATGGACCAGATCATTGGCCGGTTCGCTGACCGGCAACAGTTTCCGGCGCTCAAGGAAGTGGTGGTCGCCGGACACTCTGGCGGGGCTCAGGTGGTCCAGCGTTATGCGCTGCTGGGTCATGATCAGCCGGAACTCGACGCCGCCGGAGTTCGGGTGCGTTATGTGATTGCCAACCCGTCTTCCTACGCCTATTTCGATGAACGTCGGCCGGTGGCGTTCAGCCACGCCGGCTGTGCGGATTACAATCGCTGGAAATACGGGCTGGCGGATCTGCCCGCGTATGCCGAGGGCCAGACGCCCGCGACGCTGGAGGCCAGTTACGTCAAACGCGATGTCATTTACTTGCTGGGCCAGCAGGATATCGATCCGAATCATCCAGCCCTGGATAAAAGCTGCGAAGCCAAAGCCCAGGGTGCGAATCGTTTGGCGCGCGGGCGCAGTTATTTTGAGTATTTGAAGCGCGACCATCCCCAGGGTTTGAATCAGCAACTGATCGAAGTGCCCGGCGTCGGGCATGATGGGGATGGGATGTTTACCTCGCCTGAGGGGCGCAAAGCGCTCTTTGGTCAGTAGGCAGCAAGGCTTGCCCGCGATGGGCACCTCAAGCCGAAAGCATTTCGCGCAACGCCACACAATCCACCGCATGCCAATCGGTCAACTCCGGCCACGGATTATCCGGCAAGTTCACCAGCACCGTGCGCGCTCCGGCCGCTCTCCCACAATCCAGGTCAAACCGGTAATCGCCAACCATCACCATCTCGCTTGTCGGGACCTTCCACGCATCGGCTAATTTGAGCAGGCCTCCTGGATGAGGTTTCGGCGGCGCTTCGTCGCGCCCCAGCACATCCTCGACCGCAAAGCAGTCGGCCAGGCCGATCGCCTCCAGCGTGACGTGCGCCAGCTCGCGGGCATTGCGCGTCAGGATAGCCAGGCGATAGCCGCGTCCGGCCAACTCGCGCACCAGTTCCACGGCACCCGGTGCCGGTTTCGAACCCAGGGCCAGGTCGCGCTCGTGCTCCAGCAACCACGCGTGCTTGGCGGCGGCTTCCTGCGCCGGCAGCGCCGCGAGATGAGTCAGGATGTCGTCCTCGGCGGGGATGGCCAATGCCACGCGGATAGCCGCGAAGTCATGCACGGCCACCGTCAGGGTGCCGTCCATGTCGAACACCCAGTGCCGCACCGCCGCCAGGCTCATGCCCAGTCCTTGCGGTGACGGATCAGGCCTTCCTGGGTCACCGAGGCCACCAGTTGCCCGGCGCGATTGAACACGCTGCCCCGGGAGAAACCGCGGGAATTGCCCGCCCAAGGGCTGTCCATCGCGTACAGCAGCCAGTCATCGGCACGCAGGTCGGCGTGGAACCACAGCGCGTGATCAAGGCTGGCCACCTGCATGTCCTGATGCCACACCGACTTGCCATGGGGCTGCATCGAGGTGGTCAACAAGCCGAAATCCGAGGCGTAGGCCATCAGATATTTATGCAGCGCCGGGGTGTCGGCCAAGGCGCCGTCGGCGCGAAACCAGACGTACTTGACGGGATCTGAGGGTTGCGGGTTGTAGGGGTCTTCCTCGGTCACCGGACGAAATTCGATGGGCTTTGGGCACAGCAGCTTTTCGCGCATGTGTTCCGGAATCAGGTGAGCACGCTGCTGGGTGAGTTCGAGCTCCGACGGCAGGTTTTCCGGGCCGACCACCACCGGCATCTGTGCCTGGTGCTCGAAGCCCTTTTCGTCGTACTGGAACGAGGCGCTGCAGGTGAAAATCGGGTTGCCCTTCTGGATTGCCGTCACCCGGCGGGTGCTGAAACTGCCGCCATCACGCACTCGATCGACCTGATACACCACCGGCAGCGCAGAGTCCCCCGGGCGCAGGAAGTAACCGTGCATCGAGTGCACATGGCGCGCCTCTTCCACTGTCTGACTGGCTGCCGAAAGGGACTGCCCGATGACCTGGCCGCCGAACAACTGGCGAAAACCCAAATCCTGGCTGCGGCCGCGAAACAGGTTTTCTTCGATTGATTCCAGGGTCAACAGGTCGACCAGATCATCCAACACTTGGCTCATTCAGACTCTCCTAACACAACACAATGCCGCGCAGTCTTGGCTGCGACGAACAATTCAATTTCTGGCCAGCGCCATCATGGGAGCCATTGTAAACGTCCGCGCCGGCTTAGCCATGCAGGGTTTGCAGCCATTGTTCACGGCTGATGCGATACAACACATGGTGCTCCAGTGGATGTCCGGCGGCGAGCTTGGGATGATCGAAGTCATCGGCTGAATCATGGTGCATTCCGATGGCTTGCATGACTTTCTCCGACGGCAGATTGGCTTGCGCGGTAAACGCCACCACCTCGTTCAGCCCGAGGCGGTCAAAGCCGCAGCGCAGAGCGGTCCAGGCCGCTTCGCTGGCGTAACCCAGCCCCCAATGTTCACGCGCCAGGCGCCAGCCTATCTCGACCGCCGGGGTAAATGGCGCATCGAAACCCACCACGCCCAGGCCGGTAAAGCCGATAAACGCACCGGTGTCCTTGCGCTCCAGCGCCCACAGGCCGAACCCGTGCTCGGCAAAGTGGCCACGAATGCGCCCGATCAGCGACGCACTTTCCAGACGGCTCAACGGCGCCGGAAAATAGCGCATCACCTGCGGATCGGCGCACATGGCCGCAAACTCAGGCAAATCCGCATCGCTCCATTGTCGCAACAACAGTCGCGCGCTCTCGAGTTCCAGTATCGGCTCCATCGTGCTCCCCTTTCCATGTCGCAAGTCTAGATCGCTGGTAGGATCCCTGATTCTTTCCTGCGTTCCTTCCAGATAAAACCGCCATGCCGCTGCCGTTGATCTACCACGAAGACTACAGCCCCGACTTCCCGGCGGACCACCGCTTCCCTATGGACAAGTTCCGCTTGCTGCGTGACCACCTGGTGGACAGCGGCCTGACCCGGGACGCCGACCTGCTGCGCCCGCAACTGTGCCCGTCGCAAATTCTCGCCCTGGCACATGACCCCGGATACATCGCGCGCTACATGGAAGGCGAGTTGTCCCGCGAAGACCAGCGCCGCCTTGGCCTGCCCTGGAGCGAAGCCCTGGCCCGGCGCACCGTGCGGGCAGTCGGCGGTTCGCTGCTGGCAGCGGAGCAGGCGCTGGAACACGGGCTCGCGTGCCACCTGGCCGGTGGCACCCACCATGCGCACTACGATTATCCAGCCGGATTCTGCATTTTTAACGATCTGGCGGTTATCAGCCGCTATTTGCTGGAAAGTGGCCGGGTGAATCGGGTGCTGATCTTCGATTGCGACGTACACCAGGGCGACGGGACTGCACGCATCCTGCACAACACCCCGGATGCGGTCACTGTTTCCCTGCACTGCGAAAAGAATTTTCCTGCACGCAAAGCCGAAAGTGACTGGGACATTCCATTACCGATGGGCATGGGCGATGCCGCTTACCTGAAGGTCGTGGACGATGCGCTCAATTATCTGCTGCCGCTCTACCAGCCGGACCTGGTGCTGTATGACGCCGGGGTCGACGTGCACAAGGACGACGCCCTTGGCTACCTGAAGCTGACGGACGAAGGCGTCGCCGCCCGCGACGAAAGCGTGATGCGCCACTGCCTGGGCCGGGACATTCCCGTGGTCGGAGTCATTGGTGGGGGCTACAGCAAAGACCGCAAGGCCCTGGCGCGGCGCCATGGGATTCTGCATCACAGCGCCCAGCGGGTCTGGCAGTCATCAGGTTGTCACTGAGGTGTGGCTGGTTACCCACAATGCCTGTGGAACTGCCTGTGGATAACCTGAGTGAAAGGCGCTGCAAGCCATACTGGCTATGGCGCGCAAAGCCCTGGTTGTTTTTTGACCACTCTCGAACACACAATTAATCGCCCGTGCAAGCGGGCTTGGCCCGGGCCCACAAGAGCGTGTGTCGGGCTGGTAGAATGCCCGCCCTATCCCGCCACTGCGCAGCGTTGAAGATGACCCAACCCTCGACCACCCTCCCCCCGCAAGTCGCCATCATCGGCGGCGGCCCCGCCGGCTTGATGGCCGCCGAAATGTTGAGCCGGGCCGGTTGCAAGGTCGACCTGTACGACGGCATGCCGTCGGTGGGGCGCAAATTCCTGTTGGCCGGGGTCGGGGGCATGAACATCACCCATTCCGAAGCCTATCCGGCCTTTCTGTCGCGCTATGCCGAACGCGCTCCGCAAATCGCACCACTGCTGCGCGCATTTGGCGCCGACGCGCTGTGCCAATGGATACATGACCTGGGCATTGAGACCTTTGTCGGCAGCTCCGGCCGAGTATTTCCCACAGACATGAAAGCCGCCCCGCTGCTGCGCGCCTGGCTCAAACGTCTGCGCGAAGCCGGCGTAGTTATCCACACCCGCCACCGCTGGCTCGGCTGGGATGCGCAGGGTGGATCGCGCATCGACAGCCCCGAGGGCGAAAAAACCATTACGCCAGACGCTACGCTGCTCGCCATGGGCGGTGGCAGCTGGGCGCGACTCGGCTCGGATGGCGCCTGGATGCTGCCGCTGGAACAGTGCGGGGTGCAACTGGCACCGTTGCAACCGAGCAATTGCGGCTTCGAGGTGCAGGCCTGGAGCGATTTGATGGTCAGTAAATTCGCCGGCGCGCCGCTGAAAAACATCGCCATTGGCCTGGATGACGACGTGCCGCGCCTGGGCGAATGCGTGATCACGGCGACCGGAATTGAAGGCAGCCTGATCTACGCCCTGTCAGCGCCGATTCGCCAGGCCATCAATCGAGATGGCGCGGCCACTGTGCATATTGATCTGCTGCCGGGACGGCCTGTGGATAAAATCCAGGCAGCACTGGATAAACCCCGCGGCTCGCGCTCCATGTCCAAGCACCTGCACAGTCAGCTGGGGATCGATGGGGTGAAAGCGGCATTGCTGCGAGAGCAGGTTGCCGCTGTGGATTTTGCCGACACTGCGCGGCTGGCCCAGGCCATCAAGGCGCTGCCCGTGACCCTGGTGAAAACCCGTCCGCTGGACGAGGCGATCAGCAGCGCCGGTGGCGTGCGGTTCGAAGCGATGGACGAGCGACTGATGCTCAAGCAACTCCCCGGGGTGTTTTGCGCCGGTGAGATGCTGGACTGGGAGGCGCCGACTGGCGGCTACCTGCTGACCGCGTGCTTCGCCAGCGGCCGCGCGGCGGGGCTGGGGATGCTGGAGTGGTTGCAGCGCAAGTATTGAAGACCGAGGCGCGTCCATCGCGAGCCTGCTCGCGATGGCGGCCTGACTAACACCGCACCCGTTAAGGTTTCTTCTTGCGCGGCCCGGTATTAAACACCGGCACCTTGCGCACAGGCTTGATCGAAGGCTCTGGCGTCGATGCTTCTCCGCTCTCGACCCACTTGCCCAGATTGCGTTTGCCGCCGCCGGAAGTCTTGGGCTTCTTCGGCTTTTTCGGCTTCTTGACCACCTGGCCGCTGGCATCGGTGTCCGGCACGCGATGCTCCGGTTCGAAATCATGCTCCATCTGCCGTGGCAGCGTCTGACGCGTCAACGTCTCGATGGCCGACAGCAAATTCACTTCATCGGCGCAGACCAGGGAAATGGCCTGCCCGGTCGCACCCGCACGGCCGGTACGACCGATGCGGTGAATATAGTCTTCAGCAACGATGGGCAGGTCGAAGTTGACCACCAGCGGCAGGTCTTCGATGTCCAGGCCACGGGCCGCGACATCGGTGGCCACCAGGATCTGCACTTCGCTGGCCTTGAACCGGTCCAGCGCGCGCTGGCGGGTCGCTTGCGGCTTGTCGCCGTGGATACCGTCGGCGTTGACGCCCAGGCCCTGGAGTTTTTCCACCAGCGCGTCAACACCGTTACGGGTCTTGGCGAACACCAGCACCTGTTTCCACTTGCCCTTGCGCAGCAAATGAATGAACAGCTCCGGCTTGCGCTTCTTGTCGACCGTCACCACCCATTGCTTGACCGTGTTGGCCGCCACGTTGCGCGGGCTGACTTCGATGAGCAGCGGGTCGTTGAGCATTTGCCCGGCCAGTGTGCGAATTGCATCCGAGAAGGTCGCGGAGAACAGCAGCGTCTGGCGCTTCTTCGGCAACGCTTTGTAGATGTTGCCCAGCTCCTCGGAAAAGCCGAGGTCGAGCATGCGATCGGCTTCGTCCAGCACCAGGGTTTGCAGCTGGTTGAACTTGAGCGCGTTCTGGCGGAACAGGTCCAGCAAACGGCCCGGTGTTGCGACCAACAGGTCCACGCCTTTGCGCAGCTTCATCATCTGCGGGTTGATACTGACGCCGCCGTACACGGCATACGTACTCAACGGCAGGTTTTCGGCGTACTGACGCACGGCCTCGTGAACCTGCTCCGCCAGTTCGCGAGTCGGCACCAGGATCAGCGCGCGTACCGAGTTGGCCGTGACTTTCGGCCCTTCCATGGCCAGCAGTTGCAGGAGCGGCAGGGCGAAACCGGCCGTTTTGCCAGTGCCGGTCTGGGCCGCAGCCATCAGGTCGCGACCGGCCAGCACCGCCGGAATGGCTTGCGCCTGAACCGGCGTAGGAGTCTGGTAGCCGAGCGTCTCTAAAGAGCGCAGCAAGGGTTCGATCAGGCCAAGGGAGGCGAAAGTCATGGGATTACCGTAGGAAAATTCAGCGCGGTTGTGCAAAACGAGTGTGCAATACCGCGCAGTTTACCCTAATTCACTCGGGATTCTGTCGGCACCGCTGCAGCGGGTTTGACTGGCGGGCGGCGCCACTGCGGCAAGCCGATCAATACCACCGCACTGATGATCACAGCCATCGCCAGCGCCTCCTCTATTCCGATGGTCTCGCCCACAAACACGATGCCCAGCAACACCGCGACGGCCGGGTTGACGTAGGCATAACTGGTTGCGGCAGCGGGACGGACATTTTTCAACAGGTACATGTAGGCGTTAAACGCGATGATCGAGCCGAAGAACGTCAGGTAGGCCAGCGCGGCCCAGCCTTCGATCGGTGGCAGGCTGTCCAGGTGTTCACCGCTGAGTGCACTGGCGATTAACAACGCCACGCCGCCGACCAGCATTTCCACGGCGCTGGCCATCGCGCCCTGGGGCAGCGGCAGATGCTTGCTCCACACCGAGCCGAAGGCCCAGGCCGCTGCCGCGAAGATCAGCAGGGCGGCGCCCAGCGGGCTCGATTGCAGGTTGGAACCCAGATTTAACATGGCGATGCCGATCAACCCGAGCAGGATCCCGGCCCATTCAAGACGCGTGTTACGCGCGCCCCAGAAATAGCCGCAGAGCAAGGTAAACAACGGCACCGTCGCCACCGCCAGGGCCGCCACGCCCGAGGCAACCCCGGTGTGCTCGGCGACACTGACTGCGCCGTTACCGCAGGTCAGCAGCAAAATCCCGATGATTCCCGCCGCCTTCCACTGTGTCCACGTCGGCGCCGGGACCCCGCGCCAGCGTAGAAAGGCGTACATCAATGAACCCGCGATGACGAAGCGGATCCCGGCGAGCAGAAGCGGCGGCCAGTATTCCACGCCGATGCGAATCACCAGGTAGGTCGAGCCCCAAATCACGTACAACGCAAAAAAAGCGGCGATCAACGGTAAGGGAAAGCGACGTGGAGCAGACATTGGGAGGCTCGCGGGCAGGACGGGAGAACAGGCATTCTAGGAAAGCGAGCGGGTAAAAATAAGTTACAAAAGCGATTTTTAGCGCCGGTACACTTTCAAAAATGAGTGAGCACAGACGCTACGTAGGAGCTGTGTAGGAGCTGTGTAGGAGCTGTCGAGTGAAACGAGGCTGCGATCTTTTCGCTTCTAAGATCAAGATCAAGATCAAGATCAAAAGATCGCAGCCTCGTTTCTCTCGGCAGCTCCTACGGGGGATCCGCGCTGTTCCTAGAACCCGCGTATTGGCGGAGCAAACACCACATCAGTTGGCGGACAAAAATCCCGGCATATCACGCAGGCGAATCCAAGGTTCTCTCCTCCAATGAAGCAAGTTCAAGGTTCCACCACCCCAGTCCATAGCCTGCATATGCGGCACTTGAGTCGAAACGGGGCCGGCATCCTCTCGCAACGTCGGCACCACATGTTGAGTCAGCCAACGCCTTAATTGCCGATTTTCCGGGCAGTAATGGTATACCAACATCGCATAGACGCCCGACTCACTCAGCACCAGAGTCCCCTCGGACCCATCGCCCTCAGACAAACAAATTATTTGTCGCTGATCCGCATCGAGCTTGAGCGCTTTTTTTCCAGATACATCCACGCCCATTAATCGACCGATATCTCGGGCACAGAACCAAGCCTCTGAGTCCACCAAAAAAGCTCGGAGTTGGATGTGATGGCGAATGAAGCTGCGGGGTACAAATTCGGGTCTCCACGCGGCGATTTCCATAGCGCAGGACTGACCTGAGTCGACAGGCGGATTGGGGGTGACTTTGACCATGTGAATCTCCTAACAAAAGTCGGAGCTACCAGCATCACTTGCAGATGATGGGTGGCAGCGATGTGCAGGCCTGCAAGACCGAGTGTTAGGCACCTCGGCAGACCCAAGGGTCTCCCGCACACAGCTACCATAAATCGATGGTCGCTAGATAACGCGACGCGATTATAGGTGCGGTTGTATGCGCCTAACAAACTTTCGGCGGGCTTGCAGTCCCGGTCGCTGAATTGGAGCGACATCCCAGAGGTTAACGGTCCCATCGCAGGGCAGCAAGGCAGTAAAGCCTTATTGTTTTGTAGGA
Source organism: Pseudomonas sp. 65/3-MNA-CIBAN-0223 (assembly GCF_040310425.1). Classification (NCBI taxonomy): domain Bacteria; kingdom Pseudomonadati; phylum Pseudomonadota; class Gammaproteobacteria; order Pseudomonadales; family Pseudomonadaceae; genus Pseudomonas; species Pseudomonas sp. 65/3-MNA-CIBAN-0223. Next base: position 172,554 of record NZ_JBEOPV010000007.1, on the reverse strand, counting down.
TCGTTCGTCAAAGCAGGAGGCTGCCTTAAACAAAGTGAATCAACATACAATCGGGCCGACTTACTTATTAGCCTTGTTCAGTCTGGTATACGAGGCCACAAGACTAAATTACGAAAAGTCAGAGAGGCGCTAATTGCTGAAGAGCGCTCAAAGCAACATAAGAATCTTTGCAGATCGATTGTAGAGTGGGCGGCCGCAGCCCTGCCAGGATGAGATTCAGAGCCCAATCCGATCAAGATCAAAAGATCGCAGCCTCGTTTCTCTCGGCAGCTCCTACGGGAGATCCGCGCTGTTCCTAGAACCCGCGATGACGCTTCAGATGCTCATTGATCTTCGCCGCCGGCACTTTCTGCAAGCTCACCAGCAAATCATGGGTCAACTCTCGCAACCCATGCTTTTGCCGCAACTCCTGCGCCAGATGTGCCGTCAGGTTGGCGGCCATCTCGGCGTCGGCCATGGCCCGGTGAGCCTGGCCGGTGTGGGGCAGTTGGGCGAAGGTGGTCAGCGTGCCCAGCTTATGATTCGGCGCAGCGGGCATCAGGCGGCGGGCCAGCAGCAGCGAGCAGGCGAAGTTCTGCAGGCGGGTGCGCTTGATGCGCCCCAGCTCGAAGTCCCAGAACTTCTGGTCGAACGCGGCGTTGTGCGCCAGCAACGGCGTGATGCCAACGAACTCGTTGACCTCGTTCATCACTTTTTCCGCCGAGGGTGCAGTGCGCAACATGGCGTTGCTGATGCCGGTCAGTTGTTCGATGAAGGGCGGCACTCGTACGCCGGCATTCATCAGGCTCTGGTAACGCTCGACGATGCGCCCCTGTTCAAGGATCACCACGGCAATTTCCGTGGCCCGGCAGCTGCTGCTCGGGGAGATCCCGGTGGTTTCAAAGTCGATGACTGCTATGCGTTCCAAACCTGTTTCAACTCCGTAAAAATCAATTCTTGAGCAGCAACGCGCCTTCGATCGGCACGTAGCGGCTGGCGGCGCGGATCAGCGAGTTGGCGGTGAGTCCCGGTACGCCGTAAGCCACCGCTTGTACCCCATGTTTGCTGATGATGCGCTCCAGCAACATGTCAAAATCCCCGTCCCCGGACGCCAGCACCACCTCGTCGACATGATCGGCAGCGTCCATGATGTCCAGCGTGATCCCCACGTCCCAGTCGCCCTTGGCCGAGCCATCGCTGCGCTGGATGTAAGGCTTGAGTTTCACGGTGAAGCCCAGGTTGCGCAGGATCTGCTGGAACTGCTGCTGCTTGCTGTCGCCACGATCGATGGCGTAGGCGTAGGCTTCGACGATCTCGCCCTGCTTGCTGATATCAGCCCACAACGCGGCGTAGTTGAAATGGCAACCATAGGCCTGACGCACGGTGTAGTAGAGGTTCTGGACATCGGCGAACACTGCGATTTTTTTCACCGGGCATCCTCTTTCGCGCACAAGGGCGCGGGCTGGATCGGGCCGCAGGCCCGAAAAGTGGCCCAGTATGCCAGCCCGCAGGCGTATTCCGCGAATAATCGGCCATGTGGCGCGGGCGCAGGGTCGCGCTCGGGCTGGCTTGGGGGACGGCTGCGCAGTCCAGCGCGAGCCGGCCCCTCGCCGCAGGGTCAGACGAAGGAGTCGTCGTCGCCGAAGAACGACGAGCTGTCGTCACTGTAGTCGGCGTCGCTGAAGCCGCCCTGGTCATTGTTGTCAGCCACCCGCTGTTCATCGCCCCAGCCATTGCCGCTATCGCCCTGATCGTTGACCTGGGCCGGTTCTTCCTTGATCACTTCAACCACTTCAGGCTGCTGGTTGTGATGAAACAGGCTGCTGATACCCTGCGCCAGCATGACACCGCCCGCCACTCCCGCCGCCGTTTTCAGGGCGCCGCCGAGAAAACTGTTGCCGGCAGGCTGCTGCGCGCCATAGTTCTGCTGGGGCGGGGCTGCACCGAAGTTCTGCTGTGACGGTTGCGCGTTGAACGACGGCCGGGCGGGCTCGCGCCAGCCGCCACCGCTGGAGGCAGGCGCCGATGATGCCGGCAGCGGATCACGGGAACCGCCGCCAAAGATATTCGATAAAAAGCCACCGCTGGCCGGCGCCGGCGCCGGCGCCTGCGCTTTGGCCGACTGCAGTTCAGCCTGCAATTGCTGCACTTGCCGGGTCAGGTCCTTGTTCTGCTGGTCGAGGCTTTTGATCGCAGCCTCCTGCACCAGAATCGACTGGGCCATGTAATAACCCGCCGCAGGCTGGCGAACCAGGTGCTCATTGATGCGCGCCTCGGCCTGGGCATCACGCGGGGCAGATTGCGCCTGGGCCTCTTGCAGCCGGGAAAACAGGCCATCGATCAGGGTTTGTTCTTCGTTGTTCATGGCGACCTCGTAGATTGCCGGGAATTTCATCGTCCTCATCCGCCGTGGATGGGGTGCCTGACGGTAATGGAGGCTGATGCAGGATGTTTCAATGACCTTTACCGAACGTTTACGTTTGCGTCGCAAAGCGCATCATCGGTTAAAGTGGGCCACTGCTTTCAACCTGCGATACCGACTGATGAATTCCTTCGATGTACTGCGTGACTCCCTGTACTTCTTCAAACGCAATCTGGGCCAGATCGTGCAGCTGTGCCTGCCCCTGGTGATTTTCGAGGCGCTGCTGCAGCAAGTGGTCGACCACTCCACCGAGCCGGACAGTTTCCCGGGCATCAGCGTGATTGTCGGCCTGTTGATCTACCCGCTCTACACCGCGGCCCTGATCCTGTTTCTGGACGCGCGCAGCCGGGGTGAATCACCCCGCACCCGCGACCTGCTGGCCATGTCGGCCACCTTGTGGCCGCGCTTTGCGTTGCTCACCGCACTAAACACCCTGTTGATCCTGCTCGGCCTGTCGCTGTATTTCCTGCCGGGCATCTGGCTGATGGTGACCCTGGCGTTTGGCGAGTACCTGCTGGTGCTGCGCGGACTGGCGCCGCTGGCCGCGATGAAGGAAAGCCTGCGCCTGACCCGCGGCAATTTCCTGCGCATCCTGGTGTGCATCCTGTGTGTGATGGGCCCGTTGTGGATCCTCAAGGGCGCGACCCTGGCGGTTTATCCCGAGCCGCAGAACCCGGTGATCTCACTGCTGATCGACAGTGCCCACAGCTTCCTGCAACTGTTCACCAGCGTGGTGCTGTTCCGCTTGTTCATGCTGATCAGCGATGCCCCCGAAAAAATCGATGGGCCGCTTTGACTGTCGCGGGCCTTGGGGTTACCTGCTGCGCTCGGTTATGCTCGGGCTCAACTTATGTAACGCGATAAAAGCCGAGCCATGACCCGTCTACTGCGCTACACCCTGCTGGGCCTGCTGCTGTTGATCGGCCTGGCCGCCCTGATTGCCAACCTGACCTGGCGCCCCGATGCCAAGGAAGTGTTGCCGGTCAGCTGCAATGCCCAGGCCCCCACGCTGGTGCCCGGTCAGGCGCTGAAGGTGATGACGTGGAACGTGCAGTACCTGGCAGGTAAACGCTACGTGTTCTGGAACGACCTGGCCCAGGGCGAAGACGAAGGCCCGACGCTGGAAGACATGGCCTTCAGCCTGGACGAGGTGGCCCGGGTGATCCGCGACGAGCTCCCGGATGTGGTGCTGCTGCAAGAGCTGGACGATGGCGCCAAAGCCAGCGACTACCAGAACCAGCTCAAACTGTTGCAGGAACGACTTGCCGATTTGTACCCCTGCAGCGCCCACGCCTTCGACTGGAAAGCCGAATTTGTTCCCGACCCGCATATTTACGGCAGCGTTGGCCGCCAACTCGCGACCCTGAGCCGTTATCAGATCGAGCACGCCGAACGCCTGCAATTGCCCATCGCGCCAGCCAATTTCATCAGCCGCCAGTTCGAGCCGAAAAACGCCCTGCTGGTGACTTATCTGCCGCTGAGCGACGGTGGTCAGATCGCCCTGCTCAACACGCACCTGGACCGCGCCAGCCAGCCTGACGAAACCCTGCAGAATCAAGTCAGCGCCGTGGGCAAGGTGCTCGACCGCTACGAAAGCCGAGGCACGCCGTGGCTGTTGGGCGGTGATTTCAACCTGCTGCCGCTGGGTCAATTCCAGCGCCTGCCCAACGAGCAACGCACCCCCTACTCAGCCGACAGCGCGCTGCACGTGCTGTGGGACAGGTACCCGATGATCCCGACCAACAATGAAGCCAGTGGAGCCGACCGGGCGCTCTGGCTGACCCACTACCCGAATGATCCGGGCCTGAACGGGCCGGACCGCACGGTTGATTACCTGTTCTACAGCCCGCGAATCAAGCGGGTCGAAGCGATGGTGAGGCAGGACGACACGTTGCGCATCTCCGATCACTTACCGGTGATTGCGCGGTTTCTGCTGCCCGCATCGCCTTAATCCAACCTGGATACAGAATCTGGTAGTGAGCCTCTGCTCGCGATAGCGTCCGCAGGACCTGCCTGCGGTATCAGAGCACGCCGTACTGCTGGGCAGTCCGTTTTCTCATGAGCGGCTGTCTGGAGCAGGTTCAGATGCTCCATGGGCTTTCCAGTGCTTTGGATGGTGGCCCAGGCCCGTGTCGAGCCAAAATAGTAAAAATGTCTTCGCAGACCATGAAAAAACTGGGCAACCCATCTCCCCGGTGACGCCCTATGTGGTTATTGTTCGGGCACAACAACACCGTCGTCAGAACGGAAGCAGTCGGCGCAAAAATTGCCTGGATGTCGTACCCATCCAATCCGAGGTTTGCCGTGGCTGCGTACAATCTGCGTCAACTGAGATACTTCATCACCACCGTCGAATGCGGCAGCGTCGCCGAGGCTTCACGCAAGCTGTATATCGCCCAGCCCGCGATTTCCACGGCTATCAAAGGCCTGGAAGACAGCTTCGGCGTGCAGTTGCTGATTCGCCATCACGCTCAGGGCGTGTCATTGACGCCCAGCGGTGGCCGCTTCTATCGCAAGGCCCAGGAACTGCTGCGCATGGCCAAGGAGTTCGAACAGAACGCCCTGGCCGATAACGACGTGGTGGCCGGGCAAATCGATATCGGCTGCTTTGAAACAGTTGCACCGCTGTACCTGCCGCAGTTGATCGCCGGCTTCTCTGCGCTATACCCCGGTGTGAAAATCCGCATTCGCGACGGCGAGCAGCAAGAGCTGGTGCAGGGTCTGACCTCAGGCGCTTTCGACCTGGCGATCCTGTACGAACACGACCTGGATGCGACCATCGAAACCGAACCGCTGATGCCGGCGCAGCGGCCTTATGCATTGCTGCCAGAGGATCATCGTTTCGCCCGGCTCAAGCAGGTGTCGCTGCGGGACCTGTGCCTGGAGCCGATGATTCTGCTGGACGTGCAGCCCAGTCGAACTTACTTCGTCAGCCTGTTCGAAGAGCTCGAACTGACACCGCACATCGCTTTCAGCTCGCCGTCGATCGAGATGGTCCGGGGCATGGTCGGGCAAGGATTCGGCTTCTCGATCCTGGTAACCCGGCCGCACTCGGAATGCACTTATGACGGCAAGAAGGTGGTGTGCGTGGACATCGCCGAGGCAGTCACCGGCTCCGGGCTGGTGGCGGCGTGGTTGAAGCGCGGGCAGTTGACCAAGCCGGCGCAGTTGTTTGCCGATTACTGTCGGGAGCAGCTGACGGCCAAGGCGGCCTCTTGAACGTCAAAAGATCGCAGGCTCCCGCATTGGAATGCCCGCCAACACAGGAACTGGCGCAGCCTGCGAACTTTTGATCCTCAGCTTTTGCGCGGTTTTATGCGCGCCGTCGCCTCCGCCACCAACGGATCATCCGGCCAGTAATATGCTGTATCAAATACCCGACGTGCGTTTGACACCGGCTAACGCCCGTATTTACTGGCTCTCGCCGAATTCGGCAAGAATGCTTTGACAGTCAATCTGGGGCCAATGATTGACTAAAAAAAGGGAGATCCGCTAAAGCGTTTGACACTTACCTTCGCACGATCCAGCAAAATTCGACACCTCTGAAGTCATCTGGTCGGAGGTGGCAAGCCGGTTAGCGCGGTCGCCTAAAATGCTCTACCTTCGCCGAGACGCTAGTCTCTAATAATAGCTCCAACTCTCGAACTCGTTCCCATAGCTTAATGTTCTGCGCAAGTGCTTTATCGCGATTAGATTGAGCAACTGACAGCTCATTTTCGAGCTTTTTCAACTGGTCCTCTATCTGCCTAAGCTGTTTACTCCTTGATGTCGTTCCTTTAACACCCGATGCACGGATTGCTTCGATTTTAGCAAGCAAAGGCAGGTGCGACTTTCTAGACTTTTTCAAATATCCCCGATCAAATCCAGCTTCCAGGCTGACTATACTCGCTGTTAGCTTCGACAGGTCTAGACTGACGTGAGCCGGAACGATGGAGTTTCCTCCGACAAGGCGGTCTAAAGCCTTTTCACAGATAGCCAGTCCATTAACAGTAGACTCGCTGCTCATAAAGACACCTCCATCGCCGGTATCAATCGTGAATTGAATGCCGTTAGGCGATCTATATCACCCTTAATAATTTGGTATTCGCCAGAACCCTCTGGATAACTCTGCAACTCGATCATCGCTTCAGTGATGGCAGCACTCACTTTAAATGGCTTAATAATCGCTCCTTCGCAAGACAAGCAATCAGTATAATCGCCTAGGAGAAACGAATCGCAGCGACCGACCTTCGTGCAGCCACCAAGCAGTGTCGGTTTATAGCTAATAGCCCCGCTTTTCACCCGCCGTTCTGTATCAGCTCGAACATCTTCGATTCGGACTTCGCCGGCCGTTACACGCTCTTTTTGCTTTTCCATATACGAGCCGGTGCCGCCAAACAAAGGTTCCCCATTAAACAGCAGATCGGCGATTAGCTGATTGGCAACGGACATTGGTATAGCCATCTGGTATTCGAAAGCAAAGTGATTACCTGGCAAGATGAATGATTTTTTAGTCTCGTCATAATATCCGAATATCGTCCGCAAATTTTCGAAATTATTAGCGTAGTAACGTGCCATTTGGATGCTCATATGCTTAAACTGCTTGCGCAGTGTCGGCAATGAAAGAAACCCGCTGCTACTGCCATAAAATGCTAACGATCGTCGAAACTGGTGAGTGGTAAGCGGCCAGTGCTTGCCGATTTCGAAATCCGGATCATTTCGAAAGTCCCTCGTCGGATCGCTCAGCGACAATTCGTCTAAGTCACCTGGCTGAATCTCTAGCGAACGCAATATGCTGTCTTGCGTCGACCTAAACGAGAAATTCGAAACTCCGACCTCTGGCTTGCCCCGTGTGAAGCTTAATATTGATGGATTCAGGAACAACGGGCAGCGATCATCCGTCTCGATCATATAGAGCTGGGCAAGACCGCGGCATATGGCTCTAGAGATCTCGATGACCTTTACGACTTCATTAGGTGCGAACCATGCACCCACTTTTTTGTAGCCAGTAAACTTTGTACTAGTCGACAATACGGTTACTGACTGACAGTCATCACGCGTAACGCCATCATCATCAATAGCTGATTTTCGTACCACTTGATCAGTCAAGCAATTATAGGACATCCTCATCACTTCCTGATCGCGCATTCCGGTGTACATATGAATCACCGTCGCCAACGCATATTGCATCTTCAACAAAACCGTCTGCAATTGTCTTTTGTGGGGGCAAGCATACTCACCGGAAAACACTTCAGTTAAATCATAATCTTTGAGCGCCTGGCACATGTCCGGAGGCATTTTTGACTTGCTGCCAACATCTTTTTTCCTCTTACGAGTGCGCCCGTACTGCTTGTCGGCAAAACATTTCAAAAATAATTCGAATCGCCCTACAGCAGGGTAAAGCTGCTCAACCAAGTCGCCAGTGACGTTAATCAGATTGAGATATATCCGAGTGGGAATGACCGGATGCTGTTTAGACTCTGGCCCCTTAAGATAGAACGTACTCGGATTTAACACCGCATATCCCAACCGAGACTCGCCGACGCTAACCAGGGCTCGCACAACCCCCGCCAGAACCTTTCTTACTGGATCTTGCTCATGTATAAAGGCTGCAAAGTATACAGGAACTGTAAAAACCTGTTCTAAGGTTAGCATCCCGACTAGCGGCTTACTCTTCTGTGCATAGCAAAACTTCATGGCCATTCGAATGACCATCCAATATTGCCCCAAGGTCGATACGCTTAATGTCCCGCGCCGCCCTCCTCCCGCAAAGTAGATGAGACAATATAGTAAATGTCTAACTTCATCGATTAGAGCTTTCTGCTCTTGCCCTACATAATCAAAAACTGTATCAAAATTGATTTTGTTGACCTTTTTAGCACTTAATCTATATGGATTAAAATCCCAAACTGCTTCGCCGTATACCGCCGTCGCATTACCTTTCTCGTCGCGGCACAACACGAAATTGGAATTAGGTGCACCATATAAATGTACAGCATTATCTGGCTCGGAATCAGTAGGAAAATCTCCGCCGGCGAAGAGGCATCCTATAGACTTGGTTTCAGCGCTCAAAACGATACTCCTAGCTTTTCATAGCGGCTCAAGCGATTCTCCCAAAAAGGTGTTAATTCACCGTACTGGAACACCCTGATCTTGATGTCTTCAACCACCTGCTTCATGACTCCCGAGCGTTCTGAAAGCGCTTCGACAACAAAGTCAATACGAATAGACAGATCCCTGTACAGTTCCTCAGCATGGGCCATGTCGGGAGCTGACCTGCGCACAGCATCAATAACGTATTGAAGGCTCATCAACTTGTGAACATCCTCTTGATCACTGTGACACACATAGTGTTCGCAATATAGACAGCCGAATTGCGTGCGACAGTTAAGTTCTACATTGACTTGAACGCCTACTACAGGCTTCGGCTTGTTGAATGCATCACAATGGCCAGCCGCTGTAGATGTCTCAATCTCGTTCTCACTGCTCGCTCGGCTGCGCTCACGCACGACATTGGCTGCATGGCGCATAGACTGCCAAAATCTCCCAAATTCTGTGTCCAGTTGCTCAGGAGTTGCATCAGCGTAAGTAGATAGGTTTACAGCCTCAGTGTGATTCATGGCCGCCGCGACCGTTGACGGTGATATACGCGCTGCGTACATCCCATTATTCTTATGCTTGCGCATTTTACGCGCCGAGATCATGGGCACTCTCGGATCTAGAAACACACCACTAATAGATTTGTAAAATTTACTTACCGCCTGAGTTACGGCAATCTCGGAAAATCCTCCGTGAAAGTCTCTTCTTTTTGTTACGTCAGGGAAAGAAAAAAATAGTCTATCATGCGTCGATCCATTCAGAATCCAATCGCGAAGCTTTAGATACTTTTTCAGCAACGGCAAACCTGTGTCTCTGCCTATATTATATGCGGTAGCCCTCTCGCTGGCTCGGAATTTGACGGCGGATAGCTCTTTCTTAAGTGGAGATTTTTCGACTCCCTGCGCATCTTCGTAGGTGAACTGCGCAAGCTCTGATGGTGTAGCACCTGTAATTAAAAGAAATAGGCACATGTATGCCTTTGCCGAAAAATAGGCCATATGCAGCCTATGCCAATGACGATCGTCTTCGTTAGCAAGGTCAATATGCGCTTGAGTACCTGCAAGATCCGCCGCGATTTGCCCCCTATTCGAAGGTTTTCGGCCACGGCTTGTACATGATGAAATATACTCATCAACTGTCGAAACTCTTCGCTCGGCACCGTTATAGGAAAGTGCAGATGCCCTATATGGCCCTACCGCACCGTGAAACGAAGGAAATATGACAACGTCATGATTCTTCTGGATCACCACGCAGGGGTACGGCCTATTTTCTAGAACAAAGTCACCACACTGTTCTGCAATTGCCAAACAAGCGTCGGTATATAACGCGACATGAGCTCCGCTTGCAGATTCCGACCCCCGCTCCGGCTTTATTTTTATCGCGCCTGCAAGTATATTATGATAAGCATCAGGAAAAACAATCTCGATTAGCTTTGCGGCTACAGACTGAATCTGAAAAGCTGTTGTTGGTTTTAACAGCTGATGGGCTATCTGATGATTAAGAAGCGCCGTGTAGTCTCTATATGCGTTCTGCGCTTGCACCTCATCTGTAAAGGTATTTTTATAGCCTTCGTTGTCTACCCAGTCTATAAACCGTTCCGTGTGATTGAATCTCAATAGCACGGTTTCGTCGCGTCGGCCTATGAAAGACTCCAAAAGCCCCTTAATAAGATCGCGACGAGATTCATCGAATGATTCCACTACAACTGGAGTTCCTCGGCCATCAGCAGCCTTTTCATTCTTTCGCCTAAGTGAATAAGCGAAGCTGCCAACATCTAACGGCTTCTTTCGACGCTTTATCGACAGCCGCAAATGAATGAGCTCTGGCTCGGGAAACTCCGAATTTAACTCACTTAGCGTAATCGCCAATGTGTTGGAACGATGTTCGAATTCTCCATTATTACTGATTTTAAACCTCCAACACCAGTATATCGTAGCTACCACTGAACAGGAGTCCCTCCCATATCTCCTGAGCTATCACCTTATCTTGGGTCATTTTAAACAGTTTTAAGTAGTTTTCGGTCGTCTGCCTAGACTCGTGATGCATCCGATGCTGGATAAAATCAATATCTTCTCCTGGTTGCAACACTCCATTTTTAACTAAAACTTGCAAGCGTTGATACAGTTGGTAAGCAAAAGTAGCTCGCAACCAATGATATGTGAAGTCTTTAGGAAAAGGAGCGGGGGCTTTATCAATTAGCTTGTGTTTAATAGTGTCGGTGACCTGTCCAGCCTGTGGCGACTTGACGACCGGATATCGAGGATCGCTGGTCGCCATATAATAGCAATTTCCCTGATCAGAGAGAAATAGATACATATCGTCCTTATCCATGGCCAATCCAGGATATTCAATACCGAGCCGGGCTTGAAATTTGGCGCGCCGTCTCTTCATTAATGGACTGCCTGCTAGAGCCACCAATTCGTCTGCCAACTGTTTGGGGAAATACAGAGTTTGTACCTTGTCGAATTTTGTATCAATACCGGTGTGAGGGCCAGCACGCAATTCATAGGTCCCGTCCTTTCTCAAACGATCGCCGGCAAACCCAACCAAGTGCTTCAAACGAATTGTCAGTACACTTTGCTTTCTCGCGCCAGTCATTAGCGAAGTGAATAAAATCAACCGCTCAACTGTAGACCACTCTTTTTCTGTTCTAATAATGGCCAGAAACAAACGGAGCTCTTGATTCGACAACGGCCTAAGATCCTCGCCATCTTCACGCACAAATCCGAGCGGTACTGGTTTTACAGGTGCGGTGCGCCGGGTCTGACTTCTTTTTTCCGCGTCAATAATTTTAGAACCGTTACGAGTTCCCACCAGTATCCGTACGTGCTTAATCGTATCGACCCGCTTCATATCCAACGAGTGCCAATGCTCAGCTACGTATTTATAAAAATGATAGACTGCAGAAGTGTACTGATTAATAACCTGATTGCCGCGAAGCCCTTCGCTAATCAGATGATAGAAATATTTATATGTTGGCCTGAGTGCAGGCCGAGCACCAGAAAAATCCAGCCAGTCTAGGTAATTGTCTTCACAGTATAAAAGATAATCTAGCAATTTACTGGCGCGGCGCCGGATATCATCTGTCCGCAAATTTGCTGGAGCTTTGTCACGCATTAGGCTTAGCAGGTAATCATTTGCTTCGTGCCAAGGTTCACCATTTGCGTGCAATATAAAAGGGAAGTTGAATAGGTCCCGCGCGCCTTCGCCACCGACTTCATCAACCTGGTAAATAATTCGAGAGCTATCACCTTCGAGTTCGTGAGTAGTTGACCCAGGAGGTGCCCCGCTAACGTGGAGGCAGGCAAAGGCGTCACGCAAACAGTGGATGAGAATCAGGCGACTCTCGTACCGTGGATTGGTGTAAGACATGACTCATCCTAAGGAAATGAGCCAGATCCTAGAGATTATGAGATGTATCTGCAACGAGATCAGTCAACCTTTTTCTTGTTAAACGATTCAACCCAAGGGTCAAGCTTATGGAATAGCTTGGGGTATCGTCCTTTCAAGTCCTTCTTCACCTCGGCGTAGGTACTGCGCCAGAAGTTCGCCAGGTCCTGGGTCACCTGCACCGGCCGGCGCGCCGGGGATAGCAGGTGCAGTTTAACCACCTGCCTGCCGCCGGCGACGCGCGGGGTGTCCGACAGGCCGAACAATTCCTGCAAGCGTACCGCCAGGATCGGTGGCTGCTCGCTGTAATCCAGGCGGATCGACGAGCCCGATGGCACGCTCAGGTGATGCGGCGCCTGCTCGTCCAGGCGTTGCGGCAGCGGCCAGGGCAACAGGTTGTGGACGATGCTCGACAGGTCCAGGTTGCTGAAATGGCTCAGCCGCGAAACCTTGCCCAGATACGGCATCAGCCAGTGTTCAAGGCTTTTTAGCAATGCGGCGTCGCTGACGTCCGGCCATTCGCTCTCGCCCTTCCCCGCCAGATCCAGCTGGCGCAGCAGCGCCACTCGCGCTTGCCACTGGCGCAGCTCCGGGGTCCAGGGCAATAGCTCCAGGCCCTTGCGCCGCACCAGGTTGACCAGCGCCTGACTTCGGGCGCTTTCATCCAGGCCGGTCAACGGCTCGCGGCTGAGGATCAGTTCCCCAACCTTGCGTTGGCGCTCGGCGCGCAACACGCCCTCGCGCTCATCCCAGTCAAGCTGGTCGACCACGCGCACTTGCTCGCACAGCACGGAGTCGAACAGCGCCGGATCAAAATCCGCCGCCAGGTAAATCCGTTCCTCTCGCTGGCCCTGGCGACTGCCCAGGTCGGCAATCACCAGCCACGCTTGTTTCATCAGGCTGTCCGCTTCGGCGAACAGCGCCGCCCGGCCGTTGGCCAGGCGATACTCGGCGCCGCCGGCACGGCGTTGCTGAGCCACGCGGTCGGGATAGGCCAGCGCTAACAACGCGCCCAGCCAGCGTGGATGTTCGGGATCACTGACCGCCTGCGTCGCCTTGCCCCGCAGGTAGCCGCGATACTGCCGTGCCAGTTGCCGCGCTCGCTGGACGCCGCCCTGGGCGCCACGCGCGGCGCGTTCTGCGCCGGACAACAGGACCAACCGGCTATGCAGATCGGCACCGGCGCCGCGCAGGATATCGCGCTCCCCCAGCAGAGCCGCGACGTCGCAGGCCATGTCTGCCAACCCCAGGTCCTGGCCGCGCAACAGTAAATGGCCAATACGTGGATGCGCCGGCAGCTCGGCCATGGCCTGGCCGTGGCGGGTCAGCGTCTCGCCATCCAGCGCGCCCAGGCGTTGCAGCAGATCCTGCGCCTGCGCATAGGCGGCGGCCGGCGGGATGTCGAGCCAGACCAGTTGCCCGGGCGTTACGCCCCAGCGACCGAGTTGCAAGGCCAGGCTGGCAAGGTCAGCCGAGAGGATTTCCGCACTGGCATAGGCCGCCAGCTGTTCGTGCTGATCCTGGGACCACAGGCGATAACACACCCCCGGCTCCAGGCGCCCGGCCCGGCCCGCACGCTGGGTGGCACTGGCACGGGAAATTCGCTGGGTGTCGAGGCGGGTCATGCCGCTGCCGGGATCGAAGCGCGGCACCCGCGCCAGCCCGGCATCGATCACCACACGCACACCGTCGATGGTCAGGCTGGTCTCGGCGATGTTGGTGGCCAGCACTACTTTGCGCTTGCCCGCAGGAGCCGGCTCAATAGCCGCGCGCTGGGCGCCAAGGTCCAGCTCGCCATGCAGCGGGCAGAGCAGAACCTGGGAACTGTCGCCCAGCGCATCGGCCAGCTGTTGATGCACCCGCCGAATTTCCGCCTGCCCGGGCAGGAACACCAGGACGCTGCCGGCTTCATCGTTCAAGGCTTCAAGTATTGTCTGCACCAGCCGCGGTTCGATGAATTCACCCGCCTGGAACGGCCTGCCCCAGCGCATCGCCACCGGGTACATGCGCCCCTCGCTGCGCAGTATCGGCGCATCATCGAGCAAGCCGGCCAGGCGCTCGCCTTCGAGGGTGGCCGACATCAGCAGGATTTTCAGCGGCTGGTCTTCCCGGAACAGCTCCCGGCCGTTGAGGCTCAGGGCCAAGGCCAGATCGGCATCCAGGCTGCGCTCGTGGAATTCGTCGAAGATCAACAGGCCCACGCCTTCCAGGGCCGGGTCATCCTGCAGGCGTCGGGTGAGGATACCTTCGGTTACCACTTCGATACGGGTGTTGGGCCCCACCCGGCTGTCCAGGCGAATCCGATAGCCCACGGTTTCCCCGACCTTCTCGCCCAACTCACTGGCCAGGCGCTCCGCCGCCGCTCGCGCGGCCAGACGTCGTGGTTCGAGCATGAGGATGGTCTGACCGGCCAGCCAGGGCTCGTCGAGCAAGGCCAGTGGCACCCGAGTGGTCTTGCCCGCGCCGGGCGGTGCTTCGAGCACCGCTTCATGACGTGCGGCCAGGGCTTCACGCAGGGCGGGTAAAACTTCATCGATCGGTAAAGAAATCATGCTGGCTCCCAAACAGAGGCGCGAGTATAACGGCGAACTGCCTGGCGTTTCTCACGGTCCTAATTCATACCGACGACGCTTCGTTTTCCAGATGACTCAAGGAGATTCATATGCGTGCTCCCTTTCGCCTGATTGGTGGTGTTCTAGTTGCGACCCTGCTGACTCAAGTGACCGCCTGCGGATCGATCTTCTACCCTGATCGCCGCGGTCAGATCGATGGCAAGATCGATCCGGCCATTGCCGTGCTCGATGCCGTGGGCCTGCTGTTCTACATCGTCCCGGGCCTGATCGCCTTCGCCGTGGACTTCGCCACTGGCGCGATCTACTTCGAACCGGGGAAGACCGCCCAGGTCGCTCCGGAAAAGCTCCAGGAAGCGATTGGCGCCGACGGCAAGGTCGACAACCGCAAGTTGCAGACCATCCTGGAAACCGAACTGGGCCGCAGCTTCCCGCTGGATGATCCACGCCTGATCCAGCACAAGGGCAGCACCCAGCAGTTGGCCATGTTCGGCCTGCAACCCGCTGCATAAACCTGTTGCAAGGAACCGCCGCACCTATGATCTCAAGCTCCGAACACGCCCGCCTGCTGCGGCTGGCGACCCGTGCCTCGGTGGCGGTGGCCTGTACGCTGATCGTCGCCAAAGCCATTGCCTGGTGGTTGAGCGGCTCGGTCAGCATGCTCGCCGGGCTTACCGATTCGACGCTGGACGGCGTCACTTCGATGCTCAACCTGCTGGCGGTGCATTACGCCCTGCGCCCGGCCGATGACGATCACCGCTACGGCCATGGCAAGGCCGAGTCGCTGGCCGGTATGGCCCAGGCGTTGTTCATTGGAGGGAGTGCGGTGCTGATCGCCCTGCAGGCGTTTGACAGGCTGCAGCACCCCGAACCGATAGGCGCAGCCTGGATCAGCATAGGGGTGATCCTGTTCTCCCTGGCACTGACCCTGGCGCTGCTGATGCTGCAGCATCGCGTGGTCAAGGCCACCGGCTCCAATGCAGTGCGCGCCGACTCGCTGCACTATCGCTCGGACATGCTGCTCAACGGCAGCATCCTGGTGGCACTGGTGCTGGCGGCGTTCGGCTGGCATCAGCTGGATGCGTGGTTCGGGCTGGGCATCGCCGCCTACATCCTGTGGAGCGCCATCCAGATCGCCCGGGAGAGTTTTACCGTGCTGATGGATGAAGAACTACCACTGGATGTCAGCCAGCACATGCTTGAACTGGCCTGCAGTGTACCGGGCGTGCTAGGCGCGCATGACTTGCGCACTCGGGTCTCGGGCAACCAGTGGTTTGTGCAGTTACACCTGGAGCTGCCCGGCGACCTGACCCTGTCAGTGGCCCACGGCATCAGCGACCAGGCCGCCGATGCCATCCACGCCGCCTACCCACGGGCCGAGGTGTTGGTGCACGCCGACCCGCAGGAAGTGGTGCAAGCGGCCCGCGCTCAGAATTTGACCTGATAACCGCGACTGCCAAGGCAGTTGCCCTGGGCCTGACGGTAGATCTGCACCACCGAGGGGTCCGGCTGATAAGTGTCGGCACGTGGATCGAAACCACTCTGCTCGACTGCATAGCGGTAGCAGTCGTAGCCGTCCTGATTGACCTGCTCCGGCGACTGTCCATTGGCCGGATAAGCTTCAACGTCGTAACCGTTGCTGGCCGACTGCGGCAGCGGTTGTCCCGGTGGCTCGACCACCACGTAATCCCGGGTGCTTTCCTGATAGGCGTAGTACGAACCGGCCGCCAGGAACAGCAGCGAACCGCCGAGCCACACCTCGCGTGCGTAATCGGGCAGGTAGCCCACGCGAATCCTGCGCGGCGGTTGCACCACCACATAACGTGGCCCCTGTGGACGGTACCAGTAGCCGCCCGAGTAGAAGTAATCGCGGCCACCGTAGGGCACACGATAATCACGGTCCGGGAAGCGGTCGATCACGTGCCCTGGACGATACTGCGGCCCTGGCCCCCAGCCATTACCGTGCCCAGGCGGGCGACCGGGCCAGCGATTGTCATCACGATGGTCATCGGGACGCGCCCCCGGCCCGCCGACTTGCCACTGCGGGTTACCGTCGTTGCGCCGTGGCACATCCTGATAATAGCCCCGCTGAGGTTGCTGGGTCTGGCGCACGCTGTCGGGGCGACCCTGGATCGGGAGGTCATTGGCGGGTAACTGGGGTGGAGGCGGCGGTGGCCGCACCGGGCTGTTGTAATCCGGTGGCGGGCGGCTTTGCCCGTTGCGATTGTGTCCGTTCTGCTCGAACTGTCGGCTGTTGTCGCCACGAATGATGTCGTTGCCCTGCCCGCGGGGCTGATTATTCTGCTGAGGCGCATTCTGCGGGCGCTGCGCATGATCGTTGCCACCGCGCCCCGGATTGTTCCCCTGGTGACCCTCACCTTGCTGTCCACCGTCAGGCCCCCGATTGTGCGGCTCGTCAGCCAGCGCCTGGGTGGTGACACTGATGCACAGCAAACCAACACCGGCCAAACGCCAGACGCGCGACTTCATGCTTTTCCTCACAGTAGCTCAGGGCTTGTACGTAAGACTGGGAAAGCACAGGCCGGTTCTGCAACAGGTTATCAGTCGCGCAGTATTTTTCGCAGGCATTAAAAAAGGGAGACCCGTCGGCCTCCCCTTGAGAACTTCGTCCGTGCTCGACGCTTATGACGTCGGCTCACCTCACGCCGTCTTCTGGACAGTGTGCAGCTCGGAGGCCGGCACATCCCCGGTGGGGTGGCGGCCGCAGCTGGCCTGATTGGGCGAGCTGCAGTGGACTGTTTGTCCGAGCAGTGATTCTGGTAATAAGAATAGGCTTGAGGCTGCGGCAGAGGATTGCGAAGATTGCTGAATTAAACATCACTTGCGCAATTTTTAACCCTGGATAGATAATCCGCCGCAATAGTTATGATAAAGGCCTGAATGATGAGCAAACTCGACCGATACGACTTGAGCATTTTGGCGGAATTGCAGCGTGATGCGCGCATCTCCAATCAGGAGCTTGCCGAACGCATAGGCCTGTCGCCTTCCCCTTGCTCACGTCGGGTCAAGCAGTTGGAGGACGACGGCTACATCACCCGCCAGGTGGCCCTGCTGGATCGCAAGATGCTCGGCCTGAGCCTGACCGCGTACGTGCTGATCGGCATGGACCGGCACACGCCGGAACGCTTCGAGAACTTCGAAGCGGCGATCCGCACTTTGCCCCAGGTGCTCGAATGCAGCCTGGTGACGGGGATGGACGCCGACTATCAGCTCAAGGTAGTGGTGCCGGATATGGATCACTACCAGAAGCTGCTGCTGGGGCACTTGACCCGGATTGACGGGGTGACGAGTGTGCGCTCGAGTTTTGTGTTGAACCAGGTGTTGAACAGCACCGAGTTGCCGCTTACACATCTGCGCAGCTGAAGACGCCATCGCGGGCAAGCCCGCTCCCACAGGTTTTGTGTTGAACTCACGATTGTGAGCGAGCACAAACCCTGTGGGAGCTGGCTTGCCAGCGATAGGGCCGGCGAAGGCGACCAATCACTGCGGCACACCGACGCAGGTCAATGCTGCGCGAACCTTGCGTGGCGTATACTCGCCCCCCCGCAATTTTAGCCGCGCCCACGCCGGAGAGTTTCGATGGATCCTGCCGTATTCGAAGAGTGGATGATGACCGGACTGGTCACCATCCTGATCATATTCATGGGTTTCATCGTCTGGGATCTGGCGAAGAAATCCAAGGCCGGCCGCTTCGGTTCAATGATTCTGTTCTTCGTGCTGGGCCTGGGTGTGGCCGCGTTCATCATCAAGAGCGTGGTGATCGGCCTGATCGAATCCGGCGCCTTATAAACGCGCTGGCACTTCCTTCCACTGGCCTTGATCGAGCCCTTCGATCGACCAGTCGCCAATTCTGACGCGCACCAGACGCAAGGTCGGCAAACCCACGGCAGCCGTCATGCGCCGCACCTGGCGGTTGCGGCCCTCGCGAATCACCAGTTCCAGCCAACTGGTGGGCACACTCTTGCGAAAACGCACGGGTGGGTTGCGCGGCCAAAGCTGCGGCTCTTCCAGCTGCCGCGCCTCGGCGGGCAAGGTCATGCCGTCATTGAGCTCGACGCCATCGCGCAAGCGCTGCAGCTGCACAGCGTTCGGCTCGCCTTCCACTTGCACCCAGTAGGTCTTGGCCAGCTTGTGTTTCGGGTCGGCGATGCGCGCCTGCAGCTGTCCGTCATTGGTCAGCAACAGCAAGCCTTCGCTGTCGCGATCCAGACGTCCGGCCGGGTATATGCCGGGGATCTCGATGTAATCCTTGAGCGTCGCCCGCCCTTCGCCGTCGCTGAATTGAGTCAGCACATCGAATGGCTTGTTGAACAGGATCAGCCGGGGTTCGGCAGGCGGCGCTTTGGCGACCCGGCGCGGGGCCGAAGCCGATGGCGCAAGGTTCGCACCGGGGCGGCGGGAAGCAGGACGTGGGGGACGAGACATGGCGAAGAGAACATCTAACGGTCAGGGCTGCTAATGCTAGTGCCCTGACCGCCAAATGACCATGAGAACAATCAGCGGAACGGCGGCTCGTCGAAGCTGCGCAGTTTGCGCGAGTGCAGCGAATTGAGTTCGGTGCGCAACAGGTCCACCGCTTCGATGCCAATCTTCAAGTGCTGGCTGACCGCACGCTCGTAGAACGCGTTCGCCGAGCCCGGCAGCTTGATTTCACTGTGCAGCGGCTTGTCAGAAACGCACAGCAACGTGCCGTACGGCACCCGCAAGCGATAGCCCTGGGCGGCAATGGTGCCGCTTTCCATGTCCACCGCCACGGCGCGGGACAGGTTGATCAGCGGACGCTCCTGGGCCCAGCGCAGTTCCCAGTTACGGTCGTCGTAGGTCAGTACGGTACCGGTGCGCAGACGCTTCTTCAGCTCGTCGCCCTTCTCGCCAGTGATGTTCGCCGCCGCCTGCTGCAAGGCCATCTGCACTTCTGCCAGGGCCGGAATCGGGATATTCGGTGGCACCACCCGGTCGAGAATGCCGTCGCGCCGCATGTAGGCGTGAGCCAGCACGTAGTCGCCGATGGTCTGGGACTGACGCAGGCCGCCACAGTGGCCGATCATCAGCCAGCAATGCGGGCGCAGTACCGCCAGGTGATCGGTGATGTTCTTGGCGTTGGAGGGGCCGACGCCGATATTCACCAGGGTCACGCCATGACCATCGCTGGCGATCAGGTGATAGGCCGGCATCTGGTAGCGATGCCACACCACGCCTGCGGCAATGGCCGATGCCTCGCCGTGGTCCATGCTCTTTTCAATGATCACGTTGCCCGGCAGTACCATGCGCACGAAACGCGGGTCGCTGCGCAACTGCTCAAGGCCATGCACGATGAACTGGTCGACGTAGCGGTGGTAGTTGGTCAGCAGGATCCACGGCTGCACATGGCGCCAGTCGCTGCCGGTGTAGTGCACCAGGCGACGCAGGGAGAAATCCACCCGTGCGGCGTCGAACAGGGCCAGTGGCAGCGGGTCGGTGTTTTCCCAGTCGTACAGGCCGTCGGCAATGCCATCGGTGGCGGCGGACAGGTCGGTACTGGGGAAGACGCGTGCCAGGACGGCAGCCGTTACCCCGGACCCCGCCAGCTCGTCGCCTTGCTCGACCACGTACGGATAAGGAATGTTCTGCTGGCTGATCCCGACTTCCACGGTCACGGTGAAGTCATGCATCAGCGGCACCAGCTGTTCGAGCAGGTATTTGCGAAACGCCGCAGGGTGAGTGACGGTGACGCTGTAAGTGCCCGGCAGTTGAACCTTGGCGTAGGCGCGGGTGGTCTGCGGCACTTCGCCCTGGCAGTGATAGGTCAGACGCAGTTCGGGATAACGAAACATCGCACGCTGTTCGGCGTCCGGTTCTATACGATCCTTGAGGTAACGCTTGAGCGCCTGATTCAGCGCAGTGGTTGCACGTTCGTGCAAGAGCGCAAGCCGATCCACGGCTTGCTCGGCGGTTTGAACGACAATAAAAGCTTCGGTCACGATCAGCATCCTGTGTTCTGACTTGCAGAGCTTCATCTTGCCTGCATCGTCGTCGGACGGGAACAGTGAAAAACAGATTGCAGCCTTCGGCAGCTCCTTGAAGAATCGCGAATCCCCGCAGGAGCTGCCGAAGGCTCGGGCCGCATTCGGACGATCTTTTACCCTTCAAATCATCTGCGGGGTTGATCGGGCGACGATCGCTTCTACCTCCAGGCCGCGTGGCAGCGCACCATACACGCGGCCGTTCGAGCCGAGTCGGCTGGCGATGAACGCATCACTGACGGCAGCATTACCCGCCTCCAGCAACAACCTGGCCTGCAAACCCAGGGCGATGTCCTCGGTGAGCTGGCGGGCTCGGTACTGGATATCGCGCGTGTCCTTGAATGCTGCGTGCAGCCGCTGGATATGCGCCGCCAGGCGCTTGTCGCCATGGCCATCGCCCAATTCATTGAACAGCACATCGAGCACGCCGGGCTCTTTCGACAACGCCCGCAGCACGTCGAGGCACTGCACGTTGCCGGAGCCTTCCCACGTTGAGTTCACCGGCGCCTCGCGGTACAGGCGCGGCAGGATGCTGTCCTCGACATACCCCGCACCGCCCATGCATTCGGCGGCTTCGTTGATCATGGCCGGTGCACGTTTGCAGATCCAGTACTTGCCCACGGCGGTCACCAGCCGGGCGAATTTTGCTTCATGATCGTCAGCCAAATGATCCAGGGCGCGGCCCATGCGCAGGCTCAAGGCCAGGGCCGCTTCGCTTTCCAGGGCCAGGTCCGCCAGCACATTCTGCATCAGCGGTTGCTCATTCAGCAGCCTGCCCCCGACGCTGCGATGCGCGCAGTGATGGCTCGCCTGGGTCAAGGCCTGGCGCATCAGCGAACTGGAACCGACCATGCAATCAAAGCGAGTCATGGCCACCATCTCGATGATGGTCGGCACCCCGCGCCCTTCCTCGCCGACCATCCACGCCAGCGCGCCGCGAAACTCTACTTCGCTGGAGGCATTGGAGCAGTTGCCGAGCTTGTTTTTGAGGCGCTGGATGTAGAACTGGTTGCGAGTGTCGTCCGGGCGATGGCGCGGCAACAGGAAGCAGGTCAAGCCTTTGTCGGTCTGGGCCAGCGTCAGGAACGCATCGCACATCGGCGCCGAGCAGAACCACTTGTGACCCACCAGTTCGTACGCCTGGCCCGGCCCACTGGCGCCAACCGGATAAGCCTTGGTGGTGTTGGCCCGAACATCGGTGCCGCCCTGTTTCTCGGTCATGGCCATGCCGATGGTGACGCCCGCCTTGTGCGCCATGCCGATGTTGCGTGGATCGTATTCGGTGGCGAGGATTTTCGGCAGCCAGATGTCAGCCAGATTTGGCTGCAGGCGCAGGGCCGGCACGCTGGCAAACGTCATGGTCAGCGGGCAACCGCTACCGGCTTCGGCCTGGCTATGCAGATAGGTCATGGCAGCGCGGGCAACGTGCGCTCCCGGCTGCGGCTGCGCCCAGGGCAACGACGTCAGGCCATGCTCGACCGCCGTGCGCATCAACTCATGATAGGCCGGGTGAAATTCCACCAGGTCGATGCGATGGCCGTATCGGTCGTGGCTGGAAAATACCGGCTTGTTCTCGTTGGCCAGGAACCCGGCTGCCATCAGCGGCCCACCGGCCAACGCACCGTAGGCATCAATGCGCGATTCGGCCCAGCCGGCGCCAAAATGCCGCGACCATTGCTGCAGCGGCAAATCCACGCGGTACAGGTTGGCGCCATCCAGCGACGGTGGCTGGTTGGTGACTTCGTGGGTTTCGGCGAACTGATGCAGGTTCATGACGGGGCTCCTTTGGTCGGCCAAGGGGTTTTCAGTTAAGCACTGCCCCCTGACCGTTCAAAGTGTCATACCTGCCTAATTGGCGGCGCTTTCGCCCTGCTCAAAACCCAGCACCCGGCGTTGCAGTGCTGCCTGCAAATCCTCGAACTTCACCGGCTTGCTCAAGTAGTCGATGAAACTGGCGCCGGTGCAGTGCTCGCGATCAATGCTCAAGGCAATCATGAAGACCGAAAGCTCGGCGCAGCCCGCCAGCGTACGGATCTGGCTACTGACAGACATGCCGTTCAATGGCGGCAATTGGCAGTCGAGCAATACCGCATCAAACGCCTCCCGCTGCAGGTAATCGAGTGCCGCGGACCCGCTGTCGGCCGTGCGCACCTGGTACCCGAGCTTGAGCAGCATGCCGCGGATAACCAATTGGTTGACGGTGTTCTCATCCACCAGCAGCACCTTGCAATCTCGCGGCTGGCGCAGGCGCGAGTAATGCTGTGAGGTGCGAGGCGGGGATTGCGTTATTGACAGTTCAAATTCGACATCCAGCTGGAACCGACTGCCGCGACCGGGCTCGGAACGGTGCGTCAGTCGACCCCCAAGCAACTCGACCAGCTGCCGACAAATGGCCAGACCCACGCCCAGCCCGCCATACTCGCGGGTCATTGAGCCATCGAGCTGGAAGAAGCGCTGATACATGGTCGCCTCCCCCAGGTCGGTAAAACCGATACCGGTATCAATCACCGCAAAACACAGCGCCATTCTTCCAGGTTGCGCGGGTTTGCCTGTGACGCGCAGCGCCAGCCCGCCGACCCGGGTGAACTTGATCGCATTGTCCAGCAGGCATTCCAGGCATTGCGTCAGCTTGGCGCTATCACCGTGCAGGCGGTCCGGAAGGCCGGGTGTCACATCGACCTTGAAGTCCAGCAACTTGCTCAGGGCATTGCCCTCGAACTGCACGCGCAAGGCTTCGATCACGCTGCGCAAACTGAACGACGCCGCGCTGGCCGAAAGCCTGCCGGCCTGCAACTCGGTCAACGTGAGGATGCCGTTGACCATGCGCATCATGTCCCGGGCAGATCCCGCCGCTGTTTGCTGGTACTGCTCCAGCTCCGGATCCATCTCGACGGTTTGCATCAGCTCCAGCGAACCGATGACCCCGTTCATGGGCGTGCGCAACTCGTGGGTCAGGGTGGCGAGGAATTCGTCTTTGAGCCGGTTGCTGTGGGCCAGTTGCTGGTTCAGCACTTCGAGCTTCTGCCCGGCATCAAACAGGGTCTGCGCCTGCTGCTCGCGCATGGCATTGATGCGGTCGGCCAGCGCCAGGGACAGAAGTGCCACTTCGATGGCCGAACCGATCTGACTGGAATACATGGTCAGGAACACGTTTGGCAGGTAACCCAGGACCATCAGTGTGTTGATGATGCCGCCGAGCAAAAAGGCCGACCAGGCAATGATGAAATACCGCGCCACGCGCAAACCGCGCAGCCAGGCGAAGATCCCTGCGGCAAAAATCACCACGGTGAAAGTCAGCGCCAGGGCCGTGGCCAGGCGCAGGGCCAGGGCGTAGCTGGTCATGAGGGACAAACCAATGACCACTGCGCCAAACACAACCAGCGCCAGCAACAAGCGATCGAGCCAGCGACTGTGGGTGGCCGTCTGCAAGAAGCTGCGGGCGAACTGACTGCCAAACAACCCGGAACAGCCGATGAAGAACGGCGTGGCGGCATTGGCCCACCATGGACTGTCCGGCCAGAAATATTGCACGGCCGCACCGTTCACCGACAGTTGGTACAAGCCGAACGAGGCAATATAGAAGATGTAATAGAGGTAGCTGGTGTCCCGCACGCTCAGGTAGATGAACAGGTTGTAGACCAGCATCCCCAGCAACACACCGTAGATCAGGCCCAGCACGTACAGGCGCAGCGGTTGCTCTTCGAGGAACGCGGTACTGGACCACAAGGTCACCGGCGCCTGGATCGACCCCTCGCTTTGCAGGCGCAGGTACAGGGTTTGCGCCTGGTCGGGGGTGAAATCGAGATCGAACAGGTAATTGTTCTGGCGAATTTCGCGGGTGGAGAAAGGCAAGGCATCGCCGGTCTGGCGCACCAGTCGGTATTCGCCAGCAGCGTCGGGTAAATACAGATCCAGATGATCGAGGGGCGGGTAGGCCAGTTCCAGCAGCCAGGTTCTTTGCGCCGCTGGATTCTTCGGACGATAGTGCAAGTCGATTTTCAGCCAGAACGCTGAACGCGAATAGCCGGCGTTGAGGGTGGCATTATCGTGGGGCTTGAACCGTCCTGCGGCATCCTCGGCGCGGACGTCGGCAATGGTCGCTTGCCCGCCCGCGTCTTCGAACACTTGCAGGGTTCGGCCCAATGGCAGGCTTTGAGTGTTCTCGTCGAATTCGACTGCGCTCGCCAAAAGGGGCAAGCAGAGCAGCAACATCAGCAAATAGCGCATCTAAGCCCCAGCGTGGCCGGTCCGGTTATCTCAGGAAGCCCCTCATTCCCTTTGAGTAGACGTAAAACCGGTATTACCTGTTATTGATTTGGATCCACTCTAGCATAGCCGTTAGTGGCCAATGAACACCATTGAAAAATATACTCGAAAGGCTCTAGTACGGGCTTTGCAGCGCTATCTATTGAGCTAGAGCGGTTGCCCCCCTCATGCCGACTGTGGGAGCGGCCCTGCTGCTACAGAGTCCACTGTCATGAGTCGAGTGACTGGTGGTAAGCTCGCGCACCATGAATATCTACAGCTCCCGCCCCGTTGTCCTCTGTCTCTCCGGCCACGACCCAAGTGGTGGCGCCGGCTTGCAGGCAGATATCGAAGCCCTGCTCGCCCAGGGTTGTCATGCGGCTCCGGCCGTCACCGCGCTGACTGTGCAAGACACGGTCAACGTCACTGATTTCCGCGTACTCGACCGAGCGTGGGTACTGGCCCAGGCCAACGCCGTGCTTAACGATTCCGAAGTCGCCGCCGTCAAGCTGGGCATGCTCGGTTCGCTGGAAATGGTCGACACCGTGGTCGAGCTGCTGCAGGCGCATCCGCACTTGCCGATGGTTTGCGACCCGGTACTGCGTGCGGGCGGCGGCGGACGCCTGGGCAAGGACGAAGTCGGCTACGCGATGCGCGAACGCCTGCTCCCACTGGCGATCATTGCCACCCCCAACCTGCCCGAAGCGCGCATCCTCGCCGAGCTCCCCGAAGGCACGGCAGACCAATGCGCGGAAAAACTGCTGCCCTACGTCAAGCATCTGCTGATCACCGGCGGTCACGGCGACGAGCAGGAAATTCACAACCGCCTGTACACACGCGACGGTCGCCGCGAAACCTTCACCTGCCAGCGTTTGCCCGGCAGTTACCACGGTTCCGGCTGCACCCTGGCCAGCGCCCTGGCCGGTCGTCTGGCGCAGGGTGAAAACCTCGTCAGTGCTGTGCAGACCGCGCTTAACTACACATGGCGCACCCTGCGTGATGCCGAGCAGCTGGGTAAAGGTCAATTTGTGCCACGCCGCCTGCCGCTGGATTTCTGTTCGTAACTTCCCATTAGTCATGCGGTGAGGCTTGTCCGATGAAACTACGTGGCCTTTACGCCATCACCGACAGCCAGTTGCTGGCCGGTAAATTCCTCTCGTACGTGGAGGCGGCGCTGGAAGGTGGCGTCACCCTGCTGCAGTACCGCGACAAGAGTACGGACGAAGCGCGGCGCCTGCGCGAGGCCGAAACCCTGCGGGATCTGTGCGACCGCTACAAGACCCGGCTGATCATCAATGACGATGCCGAGCTGGCTGCGCGCCTGAACGTTGGCGTACACCTCGGCCAGACCGACGGCCCGCTGACCCCGGCCCGCGCATTGCTGGGCCGCCAGGCGATCATCGGTTCGACCTGCCACGCGCAGATCAACCTTGCCGAGCAGGCCGCCAAAGAAGGCGCCAGTTACGTTGCCTTCGGTCGCTTCTTCAATTCCAGCACCAAACCCGGCGCGCCGACCTGCAGCCTCGAACTGCTGGATCAGGCTCGCAGCACATTGCATTTGCCGATCTGCGCAATCGGTGGCATCACCCTGGAAAACGCGGAGCCGCTGGTGGCCCACGGGGTCGATCTGCTGGCGGTGGTCCACGGCCTGTTTGGCGCCCAAAGCACGGCTGAAGTCACACGCCGCGCCCGCGCATTCAACGAACTGCTTTCCATTTAAGTCGCTTAAAATCTGATTTGAGAGTCCGATCATGTCTCGTTCCGAAACGCTATTTGCCAATGCCCAGAAACACATCCCCGGCGGTGTGAACTCGCCAGTGCGCGCGTTCAAGAGCGTTGGCGGTACGCCGCTGTTTTTCAAACACGCTGAAGGGGCCTACGTCACCGACGAAGACAATAAGCGCTACGTTGATTACGTCGGCTCGTGGGGCCCGATGATCCTCGGCCACAGCCACCCGGACGTTCTGGACGCCGTGCGCAAGCAGCTTGAGCACGGCCTGTCCTATGGCGCACCGACCGAGATGGAAACCCGGATGGCGGATCTGGTGTGCTCGCTCGTGCCTTCAATGGAAATGGTGCGCATGGTCAGCTCCGGCACCGAAGCGACCATGAGTGCCATTCGCCTGGCCCGCGGCTTTACCGGTCGCGACAGCATCATCAAGTTCGAAGGCTGCTATCACGGTCACTCCGACAGCCTGCTGGTCAAGGCCGGTTCCGGCGCCCTGACCCAAGGCGTGCCGAGTTCGGCAGGTGTACCGGCGGCATTTGCCAAACACACGCTGACTTTGCCCTTCAACGACATCGACGCCGTCGAAACCATGCTGGCTGAAGTGGGCCAGGACGTCGCGTGCATCATCGTCGAGCCGGTGGCCGGCAACATGAACTGCGTTCCTCCGGCACCGGGCTTTCTCGAAGGCCTGCGGACCCTGTGCGACAAGCACGGCGTGGTGCTGATTTTCGACGAAGTGATGACCGGTTTCCGCGTGGCACTGGGCGGTGCACAAGCGCATTACGGCGTGAACCCGGACCTGACCACCTTCGGCAAGATCATTGGTGGTGGCATGCCGGTTGGCTGCTTCGGCGGCAAGCGTGAAATCATGTCGCACATTGCACCACTGGGGCCTGTTTACCAGGCCGGTACGCTGTCGGGTAACCCGCTGGCAATGGCGGCGGGCCTGACCACCTTGCGCCTGATCAGCCGTCCTGGCTTCCATGCCGAGTTGACCGACTACACCAGTCGCCTGCTCGATGGCCTGCAACAACGCGCCGATGCAGCCGGTATCCCGTTCGTGACCACCCAGGCCGGCGGCATGTTCGGCCTGTACTTCAGTGGTGCCGATGACATCGTGACCTTCGACGACGTAATGGCCAGCGATGCCAAACTGTTCGGGCGTTTCTTCCACCTGATGCTCGAAGGCGGCGTGTACCTGGCGCCAAGCGCATTCGAAGCCGGTTTCACCTCCATCGCCCATGGCGAAGCCGAGTTGAAACTGACGCTGGATGCCGCTGAACGTGCATTCGCTGCCTTGAAGTAATGCCGTGCCGCTGACGTTGGCGATTGCCAGCGTCAGTATTCCCTGCATCCGCGCCCCTTTTCCTGCTCATCTGCCAGGTTTTTCCCGCAAAGTGGGTTATATATTTCCCTCGCAGCAGAAAAACGAGTAAAGACTTTGTAAGGATGGCCCTGCTTATTTCATAATGCGCGCTTATTGGATCCCCTCGATGGGTCCGCGCGCCCTTCAGAGGTAAGTCGATTCCCATGAACCGCACCGGCCGCGCCCTTGCACTGGGCTGCCTGTTGCTCCTTCAGCCCTTGCTTGTACAAGCAGGCGGCAACTCGTTGTTAATCCCAGCGATGGGTCGCTGCACCCTCAATACTCAGCCGCAGGACTTGGCCCAGGCGCTTGCTGCCTGCCAGAAAGCCTCGGATGAAGGGGATGCACAGGCGCAATACGAGTTGGGTGAGTTCTACTACGACGGCAAAAATGCGCCGCGCGACCTCAATCAAGCCCTGAGCTACTTCGAAAAAGCCTCACTGCAAGGCCACGCCCAGGCGCAATTCAAGCTCGGCACCATGTTCTTCCACGGCGAAGGTGTGCCGGCCAACAATGTCCAGGCGTATATCGTGCTGAAGATGGCGGCGGTCAATGGCGCGGAGGATGCGCTGGACACTGCCGACGAGGTGGCCGAGAAGATGCCGCGTGAAGAGCTTGAGGTGGCCACTCAGGTGCTCGGGCAGATTTTCCGCAAGTACTTGATGGAATTGCAAAGCGCGGATGGGCGTACGCCGTTTTCGCCACTTCCCTAGTTTTTGCTTCGATCTGACGACCCCATCGCTGGCGAGCCAGCTTCCACAGGGGCGCTGTCGTTCACAAATAATGTGAACACCGCAGATCTACTGTGGGAGCTGGCTTGCCAGCGATAGGGTCGACGCGGTCTCGAAGGCTTACTTGTCCGGCATCGGCATCGGAAACGGCATCACATTGCCGACCGCGCCACGGGCTTCGCTGATTTTTGGCGTACCCAGGCGCTCCACTTCATCGATGCGCACAATCGAATGCATCGGCACAAAACTGCGCACCACACCCTCGAACTGAGCCTTGAGCTTCTCTTCGCTCGGATCGACGACCACTTGCGTGCGCTCGCCAAAGACGAATTCTTCCACTTCCAGGAAACCCCACAGATCACTTTGGTAGATCTGTTTGGCATACATTTCGTACACCTGGCCCTGGTTGAGGAAAATCACCTTGTAGATTGGAGCTTCACGTTTGGTCATGGTGGGCGAGCAACACATCGGGGGATAAAAATGAGGGCGCGAACTATAGCATAGCCGCCGGACGCACAGCGGTAGGAACATGGGACCATGTTCCCTATAATGCGCGGTTCTTTGAATCACGTGATGACTCTGTCCATGGCCAAGAAGCTTTACATCGAAACCCACGGTTGCCAGATGAACGAGTACGACAGCTCGCGCATGGTCGACTTACTGGGTGAACACCAGGCCCTGGAAGTCACCGCTCGCGCTGAAGATGCCGACGTGATCCTGCTCAATACCTGCTCGATCCGCGAACGTGCCCAGGACCGGGTGTACTCCCAGCTCGGCCGCTGGCGCGAATTGAAACTGGCCAACCCGGACATGGTGATCGCCGTGGGCGGTTGCGTGGCGAGCCAGGAAGGTGCGGCCATTCGCGACCGCGCGCCCTATGTCGACGTAGTGTTCGGACCACAGACATTGCACCGCCTGCCAGAAATGATCGACGCCGCGCGTGCTACCAAGTTGCCGCAAGTCGACGTCTCCTTTCCGGAAATCGAAAAATTCGACCACCTGCCCGAGCCGCGCATCGACGGCCCAAGCGCCTACGTGTCGGTCATGGAAGGGTGCAGCAAGTACTGCACTTTCTGCGTGGTGCCTTACACCCGCGGCGAAGAAGTCAGCCGCCCGTTCGACGACGTGATCGCCGAAATCATCCACCTGGCCGAAAATGGCGTGCGTGAGGTGACCCTGCTGGGCCAGAACGTCAACGGCTATCGTGGAGCCACTCACGACGGACGCCTGGCCGACCTGGCCGAGCTGATCCGAGTAGTTGCGGCTGTCGATGGCATCGACCGCATCCGCTACACCACTTCACACCCGCTGGAGTTCTCCGACAGCCTGATCCAGGCCCACGCCGAAGTACCGCAACTGGTCAAACACCTGCATTTGCCGGTTCAGTCGGGTTCCGATCGGATTCTTTCGGCGATGAAGCGCAACCACACGGCGCTGGAGTACAAATCCAAGCTGCGCAAATTGCGTGCAGCCGTCCCGGGAATTTGCATCAGTTCGGACTTTATCGTCGGTTTCCCGGGCGAAACCGAAAAAGATTTCGAGCAGACCATGAAGCTGATCGAGGACGTCGGTTTCGACTTCTCCTACTCGTTCGTCTATAGCCAGCGCCCGGGCACGCCGGCAGCCGACCTGGCGGACGAGACGCCGGAAGCGTTGAAAAAAGAGCGCCTGAACGCTTTGCAACATCGCCTGAACCAGCAAGGTTTCGAAATCAGCCGACAAATGGTCGGTTCGATCCAGCGGATCCTGGTCACCGATTATTCGAAAAAGGACCCTGGCGAACTGCAAGGCCGCACCGAAAATAATCGTATCGTCAACTTCCGTTGCGACAATCCAACCCTGATTGGCCAGTTTGCCGACGTGCACATCGATGCCGCCCAGCCGCACTCACTGCGGGGCTCGTTGATCCAGTAGCAAATACCCGAGGCATTGAAGACTTTGTGGGAGCTGGCTTGCCAGCGATAGCGGCGTAACTGGCAACATCTTCGCTGGACTTGATGGCCTCATCGCTGGCAAGCCAGCTCCTACAGTGGACCGAGTTGATCATAAGAATGAGCTCATCCATTTAAGAGCTTTCGCACCCAGCCCACTGGCGTTATCCTTGATTTCATCCTAATTGCCCCAGGGCGGCTAAATACGACCTTGAACGCACCTATCGAACCACATCGCTTTATCCTCGAGCCCTTTGAGGCTCGCCGCTTCGCCAATCTGTGCGGGCAATTCGACGAGCACCTGCGCTTGATCGAACAGCGCCTGACAATCGAGATCCGCAACCGCGGGAACCAGTTCGAGCTGATCGGCGACCCTAAACACACCACCTCTGCGGAAAACCTGCTGCGCCGCCTGTACCGGGAAACCAAGGGTACCGAGCTGTCGCCAGACATGGTCCACCTGTTCCTGCAGGAATCGGCCGTCGCAGAGCTGGATAACGTGTCCCCGTCCGAACCGTCCGTCGCCCTGCGCACCAAAAAAGGCATGATTCGCCCTCGCGGCTTGAATCAGTTGCGCTACGTGAAGGAAATCCTCGGCAACGACATCAACTTCGGCATCGGCCCCGCCGGTACCGGCAAGACTTACCTGGCCGTTGCTTGCGCAGTAGATGCGCTGGAACGGGAGCAGATCCGCCGCATCCTGCTGGTTCGTCCGGCGGTTGAAGCGGGCGAAAAGCTCGGTTTCCTGCCCGGCGACCTGTCGCAGAAGATCGACCCTTACCTGCGCCCGCTGTACGACGCGCTGTACGAAATGCTCGGCTTCGAATACGTGGCCAAGCTGATCGAACGCCAGGTAATCGAAGTCGCACCGCTGGCCTACATGCGTGGCCGCACGCTCAATAACAGCTTCATCATCCTCGACGAAAGCCAGAACACCACCGTCGAGCAGATGAAGATGTTCCTGACCCGGATCGGCTTCGGCTCCACGGCAGTCATCACCGGTGACATCACCCAGGTCGACCTGCCAAAGGGCACCAAATCCGGGCTGCACCACGTGATCGAGGTGCTCAAGGACGTGCCAGGCATCAGTTTTACCCATTTCATGCCCAAGGACGTCGTGCGCCATCCGCTGGTGCAACGCATCGTCGAAGCCTACGAGCGCTTTGAAAACCGTGTGGCCGACGAAGCACCGAAGGACAGCCGCCGCGATGCTTGAGCTTGATCTGCAGCTGGCTACCCAGGCGCCTGTTCCCAGCGAAGCCGAGTTCCGCCAATGGTGCGAGCTGGCCCTGCGCCAACGCACTGCCGATTCCGAAATGACCATTCGCCTGGTTGACCAGGAAGAGGCGCGCGAGCTGAACCACACCTGGCGGCAGAAAGACTATGCCACCAACGTGCTGTCGTTTCCGGCTGACGTGCCTGACGAGTTCCTCGATATACCGCTGCTGGGCGATCTGGTGATCTGCGTGGCGGTGGTCGAGCGCGAGGCCGCTGAACAAGGCAAGGAACTAAAGGCCCACTGGGCGCATCTGGTGATTCATGGCTGCTTGCATCTGTTGGGTTACGACCATATAGATGACGACGAAGCCGAAGAAATGGAAGCACTGGAACGAACGTTGCTTGCCGAGTTGGGTCATCCGGACCCGTACGCGGACGACGAAACACAAACATCCCCTATCGTTACAACAAAGGATTCAGAGTAATCGCTATGAGCGAAGATCGATCGAGCAACGGGCAGAAGTCATGGCTGGGTAAGCTCACCCAGGCTTTTGCCCACGAGCCGAAAAACCGCCAGGAGCTCCTGGAGCTGCTGCGTGATGCCCATCAGAACAAGTTGCTGGACAGCGAAGCGCTGGCCATTGTCGAAGGCGCCATCCAGGTCGCTGACCTGCAGGTACGGGACATCATGGTCCCGCGCTCGCAGATGATCAGCATCAAGGCGACCCAGACACCCCGCGAGTTCCTGCCTGCCGTGGTCGATTCGGCCCACTCCCGCTACCCGGTGATCGGCGAAAGCCACGATGACGTGATGGGCGTGTTGCTGGCCAAGGACCTGCTGCCGTTGATCCTCAAGGAGAACGGCGACAGCTTCAACATCAAGGATCTGCTGCGCCCGGCCACTTTCGTGCCGGAGTCCAAGCGCCTTAATGTGCTGCTGCGCGAATTCCGCGCCAACCACAATCACATGGCCATCGTGATCGACGAATACGGCGGTGTCGCGGGCCTGGTGACCATCGAAGACGTGCTGGAACAGATCGTTGGCGACATCGAAGACGAGCACGACGTCGAAGAAGACAGCTACATCAAGCCACTGCCCAGCGGTGACTTCCTGATCAAGGCCCTGACGCCGATCGAGAACTTCAACGAGTTCTTCGACAGCGAGTTCTCCGATGACGAGTTCGACACCGTCGGCGGCCTGGTGATGAGCGCGTTCGGGCACTTGCCAAAACGCAACGAAATCACTGAAATCGGCCCTTACCGCTTCCGCATCCTGAACGCCGACAGCCGTCGGATTCACCTGCTGCGCCTGACACCCATTGCTCGCTAAGGATTGAAATGCGCCGTCTGACCGCCCCCGGCTGGCCCGGTAACCTGCTGGCCGTGGCGGCCGGTGCACTCACCACCCTGGCCCTGGCGCCGTTCGATATCTGGCCGCTGGCATTGCTGGCGGTCGGCTTTTTCTACGCCGGCTTACGCCAACTGACTCCACGCCAGGCCTTGGGCCGTGGCTGGTGCTTCGGTTTTGGCCTGTTCGGTGCCGGTACCAGCTGGATCTATTACAGCATCCACCACTTCGGTGGCGCCTCGGTGCTGCTCGCCGGTTTTCTGATGCTGATCTTCACGGCGGCGATCGCCTGGTTCTTCGCGCTGCCCGCGTGGATCTGGGCGCGCTGGCTGCGCCGTAATGAGGCGCCGCTGGCTGACGCCCTGGCATTCGCCGCGTTGTGGGTCGCCCAGGAAGCCTTCCGGGGCTGGTTCCTCACCGGTTTCCCGTGGCTCTACTCCGGTTACAGCCAGCTCGACGGGCCTCTGGCCGGGCTCGCACCTGTGGGCGGGATGTGGCTGATCTCCTTTGCCCTGGCCCTCACGGCGGCGCTTATCTGTAACGGCCTGCGCCTGGTGCGCACTGGACGCAAAGGTTTCATGGCGGTGGGCGTATTACTGCTGGCCGGCCCGTGGGTGGCAGGCATTGCGCTGAAGGAACACGCCTGGACCAGCCCCTCGGGCGCGCCGCTGAGTGTTGCCGCGATCCAGGGTAACGTCGAACAGAGCATGAAGTGGGACCCGGCGCAGCTGAACGCTCAGCTTGCCCTGTATCGCGACATGAGCCTCAGCTCCAAGCGGGTCGACCTGCTGATCTGGCCGGAAACTGCGGTTCCGGTGCTCAAGGAATCCGCCGAAGGCTACCTGAACATGATTGGCAAATTCGCGGCCGAGCGTGATTCTGCGCTGATTACCGGCGTGCCGATCCGTCAGGAAGTTCACCACCAGAAACGCTTTTACAACGGCATTACCGTGGTCGGTGAAGGCGACGGGACCTACCTCAAGCAGAAACTCGTCCCGTTCGGTGAATACGTGCCGCTGCAGGACATCCTGCGCGGGTTGATCGCGTTCTTCGACCTGCCGATGTCCGACTTCGCACGCGGCCCGGCCGATCAGCCACTGCTGCAAGCCAAGGGTTATCAGATTGCGCCGTTCATTTGCTACGAAGTGGTGTATCCAGACTTCGCCGCCGACCTGTCGGCGCGCAGCGACCTGCTGCTGACGATCAGCAACGACACCTGGTTTGGCACGTCAATCGGCCCGCTGCAACACTTGCAGATGGCGCAGATGCGCGCACTGGAGGCCGGTCGCTGGATGATTCGCGCGACCAACAATGGCGTCACCGGGCTGATCAACCCATTCGGCCAGATCACCGCACAGATTCCGCAGTTCGAGCGCGGCATCCTGTATGGCGAAGTGGTGCCGATGCATAACCTGACGCCGTACCTGCAATGGCGTTCGTGGCCGTTGATCGTGGTGTGTGTGTTGTTGTTTGGCTGGGCCCTGGTGGCGAACCGGATGGCAAAAACCGTCTGATTGTCTGTAGGAGCGAGCTCGCTCGCGATGGACGCTAACGATAACGCGGGCATTCTGAATGAACGCGGTGTCGTTAAGTTTTTCGCGAGCAAGCTCGCTCCTACAGAGAGCGCGGAATGCCTAAGCACGGTTTATCGGTAAAACAACGAATACCCCACCTGTCCTACCGCCTCGTTCATCAACTGCCCGCTCTGCCAGATCGACTTGAACTCCGGCATCCAGCCACCCAGCGGTCGCGCGTTATCCCCACCGAGAAACCCCACCGGCGCAGGCACCACCTCGAAGCCGGCTTTCTGGAAACTCCAGACCGCCCGCGGCATGTGGGCCGCCTGGGTTACCAGCACCACGCGCTTGATCCCCTGGGGCAGCAACATGCTGGCGCTCATCTGCGCGTTCTCCCAGGTCGTGCGGCTGAGTCCTTCCTGCCAGCGTACGGTCACCCCGAAATCGTCCAGCATCGAATCCGCCATCAACCTGGCTTCGGAAGGTGGGGTGCCGTAATGCAAGCCGCCGCTGGTGAGCACCGGCAACCCCGACGCCTTGGCCAGGCGCGCGGCATAACGTTGCCGCTCCAGCCCGATACCTGTCGGCTGATCGGCGCCCCATGCCGGGTCACCACGCTCGCGCCCTGAACCCAGAACCACGATGGCATCGGCACGCTGGTCAAGTGTCGCCCACTCTTCACGTGCCAGCGGCGGCACGCGCTCCAGGGCATTGGCACTCCACTGCACGACAATCGGCAGGCTCATCAGCCAGAAGCCCCCCAGGCCCAACGCAAAGCACAGGCCAGCCAGTCGTGGCCGGGTGCGGCGCAGCCACCAGCCAAGGGCCAGCAAAAGCAACAGGATGCCGGGCGGCAAGAGAAGTTGTTTCACGAAATAACGAAAAGGCATCGAGCATCTCCAGAGATGCCCGAAGCCTAAGAGGGTTGACGCAATGCGACAACTAAATCGAAAGGACTAGACTGCTTCATTGCCTGAAATGCGGCCGGAGCCTTATCTATTTGAATTGCAGCGACCGGACCTTTACCGCGTCCCTGCCAGGTACCTTGTCCTTGAGCCAGATGATTTTGGCCGAGCGCGGTGCGTCAAGCTGCTTCACTGCTTCTGACAGGCATCCGTGTGTTTCACGTTCACTGCGGTCCAGATACGCTTTTACCAAGGCAAATTCTGCGGGGCTCAGGCCACGCAGTTCCAACTCGAGGGGGCGCTCATCGCGCAGCCGGTCAGCGGTTTTAGCAGCGTCCAGGGCGATCCCCAGACGATCGATCAGTCGTTCATACAGCTGCGGTTTCGTGACTTTTTGCTGTGACTCAACCATCCCTCACCTCATTGAAGATAAGTCTTGCTCCCCATTTAGAGCTTAGCTTCCATCACCAAACCGGCTAAGCGCCGCGACCAACGGCCCTCGCCGGGCAAATCGGGCGGCGCCTGCGTGCAATCAGGGTTTCCCTCGGCAGAGCGCGGTCATGTATGCTACGGCGCTTCCTGTAACTCCACTTCCAGCTCGCCTGGACAGCGAAACGTCGAATTGGCGCGTTCACCGTCCAGCATTGCAACGAAGAGGATTAGGCCACCCCTATTCAGTTCAAAAGTAGCCATGCACGAACAATATCAGCCCCGTGAAATCGAAGCCGCCGCCCAGTCATTCTGGGACGAGCAAAAGTCCTTTGAAGTCAGTGAACAGCCAGGCAAGGAGACTTTCTACTGCCTGTCGATGTTCCCTTACCCTAGCGGCAAGCTACACATGGGGCACGTGCGCAACTACACCATCGGCGACGTGATCTCCCGCTACCAGCGCATGCAAGGCAAGAACGTCCTGCAACCCATGGGTTGGGACGCCTTCGGCATGCCGGCGGAAAACGCCGCGATGAAGAACAACGTGGCTCCCGCCAAGTGGACCTACGAAAACATCGCCTACATGAAGAACCAGCTGCGCAGCCTGGGCCTGGCGGTGGACTGGTCGCGTGAAGTGACCACCTGCAAGCCCGATTACTACCGCTGGGAACAATGGCTGTTCACCCGCCTGTTCGAAAAAGGCGTGATCTACAAGAAAAGCGGCACAGTGAACTGGGACCCGGTCGACCAGACCGTCCTGGCCAACGAACAGGTGATCGACGGTCGCGGCTGGCGTTCCGGCGCGCTGATCGAAAAACGCGAAATCCCGATGTATTACTTCAAGATCACCGCCTACGCGGATG
Source organism: Pseudomonas sp. 65/3-MNA-CIBAN-0223 (assembly GCF_040310425.1). NCBI lineage: Bacteria > Pseudomonadati > Pseudomonadota > Gammaproteobacteria > Pseudomonadales > Pseudomonadaceae > Pseudomonas > Pseudomonas sp. 65/3-MNA-CIBAN-0223. The sequence goes on along the minus strand of NZ_JBEOPV010000007.1, from coordinate 135,810 downwards.
AACTGCTCGAGAGCCTCGACGAGCTGACTGGCTGGCCTGAACAGGTCAAGACCATGCAGCGCAACTGGATCGGCAAATCCCGCGGCATGGAAGTGCAGTTCCCTTACAACGTCGACTCCATCGGCGAAACCGGCGCGTTGAAAGTCTTCACCACCCGTCCGGACACCCTGATGGGCGCAACCTACGTGGCCGTGGCCGCCGAACACCCTCTGGCGACCCTGGCGGCACAGAACAACCCTGAGCTGCAGGCGTTCATCGCCGAATGCAAAGGCGGCAGCGTGGCCGAAGCCGACGTCGCCACCCAGGAGAAAAAAGGCCTGCCGACCTCGTTGTTCGTCGAGCACCCGCTGACCGGTGAGAAACTCCCGGTATGGGTCGCCAACTACGTGCTGATGCACTACGGCGACGGTGCGGTCATGGCTGTTCCGGCCCACGACGAGCGTGATTTCGAGTTCGCGACCAAGTACAACCTGCCTATCAAGTCCGTGGTGCGCACCAGTTCCGGCGACACCAACCCGGCGCCATGGCAGGACGCCTACGGCGAGCACGGCATGCTGATCAACTCCGGCGAGTTCGACGGCCTGGACTTCCCGGGCGCGTTTGACGCCATCGAAGTCGCGCTGATCAAGAAAAACCTCGGTGCCTCGCGCACCCAGTTCCGCCTGCGCGACTGGGGCATCAGCCGTCAGCGCTACTGGGGCTGCCCGATCCCGATCATCCACTGCCAGTCTTGTGGTGACGTGCCGGTCCCGGAAGATCAACTGCCTGTCGTATTGCCCGAAGACGTGGTCCCGGATGGTGCAGGTTCACCTCTGGCGCGCATGCCCGAGTTCTACGAGTGCAACTGCCCGAAATGCGGCCAGCCGGCCAAGCGCGAAACCGACACCATGGACACCTTCGTCGAGTCCTCGTGGTACTACGCCCGCTACGCCTCGCCGCACTATGAAGGCGGCCTGGTGGAGAAATCCGCCGCTGACCACTGGTTGCCGGTGGATCAGTACATCGGCGGCATCGAGCACGCCATCCTTCACCTGCTGTACGCGCGCTTCTTCCACAAGTTGATGCGTGATGAAGGCCTGGTGAGCTCCAACGAACCGTTCAAGAACCTGCTGACCCAGGGCATGGTGATCGCCGAGACTTACTATCGTCGCGAAGCCAATGGTGCCTACACCTGGTTCAACCCGGCGGACGTCGAACTCGAGCGCGACAGCAAGGCCAAGGTTATCAGCGCCAAGCTGATCGCCGATGGCCTGCCGGTGGAAATCGGTGGCACCGAGAAGATGGCCAAGTCGAAGAACAACGGCGTCGACCCACAGTCGATGATCGACCAGTTCGGCGCAGACACCTGCCGCCTGTTCATGATGTTCGCCTCGCCACCCGACATGAGCGCGGAATGGTCCGACTCTGGCGTGGAAGGTTCGCATCGCTTCCTCAAGCGCGTCTGGCGCCTGGCTCAAGGCCATGTCATTCAAGGCTTGCCGGGCAAACTGGACGTCGCCGGCCTGAACGACGAGCAGAAGGTCATTCGCCGCTCGATCCACCTGGCTATCAAGCAGGCCAGCCACGACGTCGGCCAGAACCACAAATTCAACACCGCCATCGCCCAGGTGATGACGCTGATGAACGTGTTGGAAAAAGCCCCGCAAGTGACCGAGCAGGATCGCGCCCTGGTGCAGGAAGGCCTGGAAGCCGTGACCCTGCTGCTGGCTCCAATCACTCCGCACATCTGCCACGAGCTGTGGAATCAGCTCGGTCACCCGGATGCGGTGATCGACGCCGGCTGGCCGGTGCTGGACGAAACCGCGCTGGTGCAGGACAGCCTGACGCTGGTTATCCAGGTCAACGGCAAATTGCGTGGGCAGATCGAAATGCCGGCCAGCGCGACTCGCGAAGAAGTCGAAGCCGCTGCCCGCACCAACGAGAACGTGCTGCGCTTCGTTGACGGCCTGACTATTCGTAAAGTGATCGTAGTGCCCGGGAAACTGGTCAATATCGTCGCCAGCTAATTGGACCAGGCGCCAGGTGAGCCTGGCGCCGAGTAAAACCTTTCGGGCCGCACAGTCGGCCCACCTGGTTTCAAGGGGAACAACAAGATGATCAAACGCAATTTGCTGGTGATGGGCCTTGCGGTCCTGTTGAGCGCCTGCGGTTTCCAGCTGCGTGGTACTGGTACGACTGAGCTGGCGATCAAGGAACTCGACCTGAGCGCACGTAATGCCTACGGCCCTACCGTGACCCAGATGCGCCAGGTGCTCGAAAGCAGCGGCGTCAAGGTTATCGCCGGCGCGCCGTACAAGCTGATCCTGACCAACGAGCAGGAGAGCCAGCGCACTCTCAGCTATGCAGGTGCCGGCCGCACTGGCGAGTACCAGCTGACGACCGTGCTTGAGTACGATATCCGTGGCCAGCGTGATCGCGAGCTGCTGAGCGACAAGATCGAAGTGCAGAAGGTGTTCATCCACGACGGCAACAACCTGGTGGGCTCCGAGCTGGAAGCCGATGATGCGCGCAAGGAAATCCGTCGCGATCTGGTCCAGCGCATGATGTTGCGCCTGCAACAACTCACCCCGGCCCAATTGGATAAGATGCAGCAGACTGCGGACGCCAAGGCCCAGGCTGAGGCCGCCGCCATGGAAGCGGCGCAGAAAGCCGAGGCGGAGACGCCACGTCAATCGCCCGTTGAACTGCCGCAGCAGTAAGACCTGCGGGGCGCCCAGGCGCCCCGCTCGCCCTTTCCCATGAAACTCGCCCCCGCCCAACTCGCCAAACACCTGCAAGGCAACCTCGCGCCGGTCTACATCATCAGCGGCGACGACCCGCTGCTGTGCCAGGAAGCCGCCGACGCCATCCGCGCTGCGGCTCGCCAACAGGGGTTTGATGAGCGCCAGGTATTCGCCGCCGACGCCAGTTTCGACTGGGGCACCTTGCTGCAAGCAGGTGCCAGCATGTCGTTGTTCGCTGAAAAACGCTTGCTTGAACTGCGCCTGCCGTCGGGTAAACCCGGCGACAAGGGCGCTGCCGCTTTCATCGAATATTGCTCGCGACCTGCCGAAGACACAGTACTGCTGATCAGCCTGCCCAAGCTGGACGGCAGCGCACAGAAAACCAAGTGGGGCAAGGCGTTGGTCGAAGGCCAGCACACCCAGTTCGTGCAGATCTGGCCGGTGGATGCCAACCAGCTGCCCAGCTGGATCCGCCAGCGTCTGTCGCAGGCCGGGCTCTCCGCCAGCCAGGACGCGGTCGAACTGATTGCCGCAAGGGTCGAAGGCAACCTGCTGGCTGCCGCCCAGGAAATCGAAAAGCTCAAGCTGATGGCCGAGGGTGGGCAGATCACGGTGGAAACCGTGCAAGCGGCGGTGGCCGACAGCGCGCGTTTCGACGTTTTTGGCCTGACCGATGCGATTCTCAACGGCGAAGCGGCCCACGCACTGCGAATGCTTGAAGGCCTGCGCGGTGAAGGCGTCGAGCCACCGGTCATTCTCTGGGCCCTGGCGCGGGAGCTGCGTTTGCTCGCCAACCTGTCGCTGCAATACAGCCAGGGCGTACCACTGGACAAGGCATTCAGCTCGGCAAGACCACCGGTCTGGGACAAGCGCAAACCGCTCATGAGCAAGGCCCTGCAACGCTACTCGGCGCAACGCTGGGCGCAGTTGTTGCTCGAAGCGCAGCGTATTGATGCGCAGATCAAAGGTCAGGCAGCGGGCTCGCCATGGATGAGTTTGAGTCGGTTATCGTTGTTGATGGCTGGGCAGAGATTGTCGTTGCCTGCGGAATAAGATCAAAAGATCGCAGCCTTCGGCAGCTCCTACGGGTTGTTACTTTCGGGCGGCCTGAAAGGCAACCAACCGCTCAACATGTTAAGGTCTGCACCTGACTCGTTTTTCCCTGGACCTGTGCATGCCCCTTAGTCTTTCCCGTCGTTGGCCCCTGCGCCAACTGCTAGCTGCCTCCAGCCTCGTTATGCTTGTCGCTTGCGCGGAAAAACCCACCGCCGCCGACGCTCAACCGCTCCAGACCGTCCCTGTCGCAACAGCCCCTGCGGTCATTCCGCCGGTTGTCCCGACCGGTGAAAATCTTGACCTCCAGCCCACGCAGACGTTTGCCGACTGGCAGGCCGGTTTCCGCAAGGAAGCACTCGCCGCCGGGATCCGTGCCGATCTGTTCGATCGCACGTTCGCCAATGTCAGCCTGGACCCCAGTGTCATTCGCGCCGACCGCAGCCAGCCGGAGTTTTCCCGCCCGGTGTGGGAATACCTCGATGGCGCGCTTTCGCCCCTGCGGGTGCGCAAGGGCCAGGCGCTGGTCAGCCAGTACGCCGACATCCTGCAAAGCATCGAGCAGCGCTATGGCGTTGACCGGCAGGTACTGGTGTCGGTCTGGGGCATGGAGAGCAACTTCGGGCAGTTCCAGGGCAGTAAATCGGTCATCAACTCCCTGGCAACCCTGGCCTACGAAGGCCGCCGTCCGGGCTTCGCCCAGGCGCAGTTGATCGCCGCGCTGCAAATCCTGCAACAGGGTGATATCGAACCCGAGAAAATGCTTGGTTCCTGGGCCGGGGCCATGGGCCAGACCCAGTTCATCCCGACGACCTACAACACCCACGCCGTGGACTTCGATGGCGACGGGCGCCGTGACATCTGGGGCAGCTCCGCCGACGCGCTGGCCTCCACCGCGCACTACCTGCAAAGCTCGGGATGGCAGAAAGGCCAGCCCTGGGGCTTTGAAGTTCAGCTGCCGACCGGTTTCAACTACGTCCTGGCAGACGGCACGCTGCGCAAGAGTGTCGCCGAATGGCGGCAGCTGGGCGTAACCCTGCCCGGTGGTGCCCAGGTTCCAGCAGGCTCAGAGCACCTGTCTGCCGCCCTGCTGCTGCCGGCAGGTTACCGTGGCCCGGCCTTCCTGGTGCTGGATAACTTCCGCGCGATTCTCAAGTACAACAACTCGTCGTCCTACGCCCTGGCCGTCAGCCTGCTGTCAGAGCGGTTCAGCGGTGGTGGCCTGATCAGTGGTACCTGGCCCAAAGATGACATGCCGCTGAGTCGTACCGAGCGCATTGAATTGCAAAGCCTGCTGAGTGCACAGAACTACGACGCGGGCACCGCCGACGGGATCATAGGCGCCAATACGCGCAAGGCGATACGCAGTGCCCAACAGTCGTTTGGCTGGCCGGCGGATGGGTATCCGACGCACAAGTTGCTGGAAGGTTTGCGTAACCGCTAAAAGCTTCGCGGGCAAGCCCGCTCCCACAGGATCCAGGGCGTACGCAACATTCGCATTCAACCTGGTACTTGTGGGAGCGGGCTTGCCCGCGATGACTGACTATCAGTCCGTGATGATCTAAGACTTGATTACAACATCCTGCTCCAACACCAACGCCTTGCCCCCCGCATCGAGCTTCACCAACGCCCCCATCGGCAGCGTCAGGTTCGGATCACAATGCCCGCTGCGCCAACCGGCCAGTACCGGAATGCGTAAAGGCTCGAAAGTCTGCTTGAGCAACCGCTCAAGCGCAGCCGTCTCCACCCCCGCCACATCGCCAACCAATACCCCGCGCAGCTGGCCCAGCGTGCCCGCCAGGCGCAGGTGCGTCAGCAGCCGGTCAATACGGTACAGCGGCTCGTTGATGTCCTCGATAAACAGGATGACGCCCTCGGCATCGATCGCGTAGGGCGTGCCCATGACGGCCGCGATCATCGACAAGTTGCCGCCGAGCAAGCGCCCGTGGGCAATGCCTGGCTCGATCGTGATCAAGGGGTAGGCCACCGGGTGAGTCAGTACACTCCCCGCCTTCACCTGCCCTCTAAGCATGTTGAAAAACGAGGACTCGGTCGGCCGCTTCCGGTCACCCAGCAGGTCGGCATTGAGCAGCGGCCCGTGAAAGGTCACAAACCCCGCGTATCGACTGATCGCCAGATGCAGCGCGGTGATGTCGCTATAGCCAATGAATGGCTTGGCATTGTTGCGCAACAGGTCGAAATCAATGCGATCGAGCAAGCGCGGGGTGCCGTAACCGCCACGCAAGCAAATGATCGCATCGACTTGCGGATCGGCAAACGCGGCGTGCAAATCCGCCAGCCGCCTTTCGTCGCTGCCGGCAAGGTAACCCTCCTTCTCGTAGACCCCGGGAAAAATCCGCAGCGCATACCCGCGAGCACGCATCCAGGCGGTGGCTTTGTCGGTGTCCAGAGGCGCAGGGCCGGCGGGAGCGATGACGCCGATCAGGCCCTCGGCAGGCAGCGCCGGGACAGGAGCGTGCGGGCTGAGAACGTGGGTTGGTTTAACGGTCATCCATGAATCTCCCGGTGTGAAGGCGTCTTGCACCACAGTAGTCAGGAACGGGCACAAACAGAAGAGGGACAGCGCCCTCCAATTGCAGGAAAAAATCGCGGTGTGCCTTAGGCCAGGCAAAAAACAGCCCGCAAGCCGGACAAGCCTTGCGGGCTGTTTTACCAGCAGTTGATCAGGACGACATCAGCTCGGCCTTGACCAGCTTGGCCTGCTCGTCAGCGTGATACGAAGAGCGAACCAGCGGGCCGGATGCGACGTTCTTGAAGCCCATCTTGTAACCTTCCTCGGCGAACCAGGCGAAGGTGTCCGGGTGCACGAAGCGCTGGACTGGCAAGTGGCTGCGCGACGGCTGCAGGTACTGGCCCAGGGTCAGCATGTCGATGTCATGTTCGCGCATGCGCTTCATCACTTCGATGACTTCTTCATCGGTTTCACCCAGCCCCAGCATCAGGCCGGACTTGGTCGGAATGTGCGGCATCATCTGCTTGAAGCGTTGCAGCAGGGTCAGCGACCACTGGTAGTCCGAGCCCGGACGCGCAGCCTTGTACAGGCGCGGCACGGTTTCCAGGTTGTGGTTGAACACATCAGGCGGCTCAGCCACAGTGATTTCCAGCGCCACGTCCATGCGTCCACGGTAATCCGGGACCAGGGTTTCGAGCTGCACATTTGGCGACAGCTTGCGAATTTCGCGGATGCAGTCGGCGAAGTGCTGGGCACCGCCGTCACGCAGGTCATCGCGGTCAACCGAGGTGATCACCACGTATTTTAGTTTCAGATCAGCGATGGCGATGGCCAGGCTTTGCGGCTCATTGACGTCCAGTGGCTTCGGACGACCGTGGCCCACGTCGCAGAACGGGCAACGACGGGTGCAGATGTCACCCATGATCATGAAGGTCGCCGTGCCGCCGGAGAAGCACTCGCCCAGGTTCGGGCAGGACGCCTCTTCGCACACGCTGTGCAGCTTGTGTTTACGCAGCAGCGCCTTGATGCGGTCGACTTCCGGGGAAACCGGGATGCGCACGCGAATCCAGTCGGGCTTCTTCGGCAGTTCGGTGGTCGGAATGATCTTTACCGGGATGCGTGCAACCTTCTCGGCGCCGCGCAGCTTGACGCCGGCTTCAACCTTGGCACGCGGGGCCGGACGCTCGGTAACATCCAGCGTCGGGATCATGGTTTGCACTGCATCAGTAGTCATATCAGTCGATTCCGCCCGTTAGGGTCGTCTGCTCAGCATAGTCGAGGTGTTTGACGAGCTGCGCGCGCAGCCGGGCACTTACCTCGGCAAATTCAATCGATCCTGCGTGATCGCTGAGCTGGGTCATCGCCAGCCCGGCGTAGCCGCAGGGATTAATCCGTCGAAACGGCTCCAGGTTCATGTCCACGTTCAGGGCCAGGCCATGAAAAGAACAGCCGTGGCGAATGCGCAAACCCAGGGAGGCAATTTTTGCCCCGTTTACATACACACCCGGTGCATCCGGCTTGGCTGCAGCGCTAACGCCGTAGCTCGCCAGCAGCTCGATCAGGCAATGCTCCATGCGCGTGACCAGGTCACGCACACCAAAACCGAGTTTGCGTACATCGAGTAACAGGTAGGCGACCAACTGGCCGGGGCCGTGATAAGTCACCTGGCCACCACGGTCGACCTGCACCACCGGAATATCACCCGGCAGCAGCAGATGTTCAGCCTTGCCGGCCTGGCCCTGGGTGAACACCGGTGGGTGCTCGACCAGCCAGATCTCGTCCGCGGCATTGCAGCCACGTTCGTTGGTAAAGCGTTGCATGGCATGCCAGACCGGCTCGTAAGCCATCTGGCCAAGCTCGCGAAAGCCCAGCGTGCCAGACATCACAGCACCATGTGCACAAAACCGGTAGCGCGCAATTCGCTGTTGATGTCGTACAGCTGCTCTTGACCGGTAGCGATGATGTGCAGCTGGATGGTCGTGTACTTGCCGTTGGTGCTCTGGCGTTCGGCGAACGTCTTGAGGTCAACAGTGGCGTGCTTCTCAAGGATCGCGATGATCCTGTCCTTGAAACCTACGCCGGTATCGCCGATCACCTTGATAGGATAATCCGCGCAGGGGAATTCGATCTTTGGCGCCTTTACTTCGGTATCGGTCATGGCGTAACGGCCTCGTAAGCGTAAGCCGTGGTAACGAACATGGCCCCGCACCGGATTGGAACGGGGCCATGCAGGTCCACACTAAATCAGTTGAACAAGCCGTAGAAGAATAGACGGATGCTATCCCACATGCGACGGAAGATACCACCCTCGTCGACCGCGTCCAGTGCGATCAGGTCTGCGCTGTGCACAACCTTGTCGTCCAGTTTCACTTCGACTTTACCGATCACGTCGCCTTTGGCGATTGGCGCAATCAGTTGCGGGTTCATGGTCATGCTGGCGGCGAGCTTCTTCAGCTGACCTTTTGGCAGGGTCATGGTCAGGTCTTGAGCCAGGCCGGCCTTGACCTGGTTGGTGGTGCCTTTCCAGACTGGAGCCTGGGCCAGCTCGGCGCCTTTCTGATAGAAGGTCTGGGTTTCGAAGAAGCGGAAACCGTAAGTCAGCAGCTTCTGGGTCTCAGAGGCGCGAGCCACTTCGCTGTTGGTGCCGAAGACCACGGCGATCAGGCGCATGCCGTCACGTACAGCCGAAGACACCATGCAGTAGCCGGCTTCGTCGGTGTGACCGGTTTTCAGGCCGTCCACGGTCTTGTCGCGCCACAGCAGCAGGTTGCGGTTAGGTTGCTTGATGCCGTTCCAGAAGAACTCTTTCTGCGAGTAGATCGCATAGTGAGCAGGGTCTTCGTGGATGATTGCGCGAGCCAGCACGGCCATGTCGTGAGCCGACGAGTAGTGCTCCGGGTTCGGCAGGCCAGTCGGATTCATGAAGTGGCTGTTGGTCATGCCAAGGTCGGCCACGGTTTTGTTCATCATGTCGGCGAAGGCGTCTTCGCTGCCGGCGATGTGCTCGGAGAGCGCAACACTGGCGTCGTTACCCGACTGGATGATGATGCCGTGCAGCAGGTCACTGACCGTTACCTGGGAGCCGACTTTGATGAACATCCGCGAACCGCCGGTGCGCCAGGCGTTTTCGCTGACGGTCACCGGATCGTTTTCGCCGATCTGGCCACGACGAATTTCCAGGGTCGCGATGTACGCGGTCATCAGCTTGGTCAGGCTGGCCGGAGGCAGACGCTGGTCACCGTTGTTCTCGACCAGCACGTTGCCGCTGCTGGCGTCCATGAGTACATAGGATTTAGCCGCCAGTTGAGGTGGCGACGGCATCATCTCGACCGCGAAAGCGGCAGGCGAGATGAGCAGCGGGACTAGCAGGCAAAGGCGTTTGGCAAAGGTGGTGATGTTCATCCGTCTCTCGAAATCGCTAATGGGAACTGCCCAAAGGCAAAACTAATCAGACAGCACTCTAACGAGCTGTCGCGTGTTCAGTTGTTCACTCATAACCCTTGCCGGGCTTTTGTTCTTCATCGAGCCAACAACCAGGCTCACCCCCAAATCGCAAGTGAGCCTTCAATCAAGTACTACGTATTACTCGGCGGTGACCAGGCTCGGCGAACCGAGATTGGCCAGTCGCACGCTGTTCTGCACCTGCTGGATTTCACCCGGCGAGCCCATTGGCCCCAGGCGCACCCGGTGCAGGGTTTGCTGATTGCGCACTATCGAACTGATGAACACCGGAGCGCTCACCATTCCGCTCAGCTTCGATCTCAGGAGCTCTGCAGCGTCCGGGTTGGCGAACGCGCCCACCTGCAGATACTGGCCAGAGGCTGGTGCAGAAGCGTTTTTTTTTGCATCGATCTGCACGGGCACTACGGCCGCCGCGTGTTGCTGTGGCGGCGGAGTCCATTGCTCCACCGTACCGGCCGAAGCTGTGATGACCGGTGCCTTGTTCTGGGCGATCTGCGGTTCATTGAGCATCAACGGCGCCGGACGCCCCTTGGCGGCCCACCATTGTTGCGGGTCGATACCCTCGACCTTGACGCGCGCGGTCCCGGTTTCGGCATAACCGAGCTTCTTGGCTGCCGCATAGGACAGGTCGATGATCCGGTCGGAGTAGAACGGCCCACGATCGTTGACTCGCAGCACCACTGATTTGTTGTTGTCCAGGTTGGTCACCCGAACGTAGCTTGGCAGTGGCAAGGTCTTGTGGGCGGCACTCATGCCGTACAAGTCATAGACTTCGCCGTTGGCGGTGTTCTGGCCATGGAACTTGGTGCCATACCAGGACGCTGTGCCCGATGCCACGTAGCTCTTCGATTCCTGAATCGGAAAGTAGGTCTTGCCCAGCACGGTGTAGGGGTTGGCTTTGTAAGGACCGGTATGCAGGGTCGGCGTGGCATCCGGAATGCGCGATACGTCGACATCCCACCATGGCGCGCCGTCTTTGTGAGCGCGGTTGATGTCCAGGCCCGGCATGGTGCGCACAGCCGTGGTCGCAGGTTTTTGCGTAGGAGAACGGCTGGTCGAACAACTGGCGACCAGCACCGCCAAGGCACCGAATGCCATCAGCTTCAGGGGTTTATTCATAGGCAATGCCCGCATTACTTGACGCCCCGTGCTTGGACCAGCTGTTCAGACAGTTGATGTACGGCCATGGCATACATCACGCTGCGGTTATAACGCGTGATCGCGTAAAAATTCTTCAGGCCCATCCAGTATTCAGGACCTTGGTCACCTTCCAGGCGGAAAGCCGTGACCGGCATATCATCGCGCAGCGCATCATGACTCGACCACCCCAACGCTCGCAACTCCCCGACGGTTTTAGTCGGCTCGATGCCCGTGGTCAAACCCTCGTCCACCTGGTCGCCACGCGCATCGGCGCGACTGACCACGGGTTCTCCGGCCACCCAGCCGTGACGCTTGAAATAACTGGCGACGCTGCCGATTGCGTCGTCCGGGTTGGTCCAGATATTAATGTGACCATCACCGTCGAAATCCACTGCATAGGCGCGAAAACTGCTCGGCATGAACTGCGGCAGCCCCATGGCCCCGGCGTACGAGCCCTTGAGGGTCAATGGATCGACCTGTTCTTCCCGGGCCAGCAGCAGAAACTCGCGTAATTCCTTGCGGAAAAATTCGGCACGGGGAGGATAGTCGAAACCGAGGGTGGACAAGGCATCGATCACCCGGAAATTACCGGTATTACGGCCGAAAAAGGTCTCAACGCCGATAATCGACACAATCACCTGGGCTGGTACCCCGTATTCCTGTTCGGCACGCGCCAATACGGCTTCGTGCTGGCGCCAGAAGTCCACACCGCGGGCAATGCGCGCGTCGGAGATGAACATCGGGCGATACTCATTCCACTGCTTGACCCGCTCGGCAGGTTTCGAGATCGCGTCCAGAATCGACTGCTTGCGCTCGGCTTCGCGGAACACGCCCATCAGCTGCTCACCGGCGAAACCGTAGTCGCGGGTCATTTCACCGACGAACTCGGCCACCTGCGGAGTGCCTTCGTAATCGCCGGCCAGCGCTTGCTGCGCTGTGCCAAGGATGCCTACCAGGCCGACCCACGGCGCGTATCGAGTCGCCCAGCCACGCATTTCTTGCATTGAAATCTTCACCTTATTCAAACTTGCGCGATCCACTTACGATGGGTATGGATCGACATCAAAACCCCAAACGCTGACAGCAGTGTCACCAGCGAAGTTCCTCCGTAGCTAATGAACGGCAACGGCACCCCCACAACCGGCAACAGGCCACTGACCATACCGATGTTGACGAAAACGTAAACAAAAAACGTCATGGTCAGGGCACCGGCGAGCAATTTTCCGAACAATGTCTGGGCCTGGGCAGTAATGACCAGGCCCCGGCCAATCAGCAACAGGTAGATCAGCAGCAGCGCACAGATGCCCACCAGGCCAAACTCTTCGCCCAACACCGCAATAATGAAGTCGGTGTGGCTTTCCGGCAGGAAGTCCAGGTGCGACTGGGTACCCAGCAGCCAGCCCTTGCCGAACACCCCGCCGGAACCAATGGCGGCTTTGGATTGAATGATGTTCCAGCCGGTGCCCAGCGGATCGCTCTCAGGGTCGAGGAAGGTCAGCACGCGCTGTTTCTGGTATTCGTGCATCACGAAGTACCACATGGCGACCGATACCGGCACCGCGGCCGCAAGCACGCTGAGGATCCAGCGCCAGCGCAGGCCACCCATGAACAACACGAAGGCGCCCCCCGCCAGAATCAGCAGCGAAGTGCCGAGGTCGGGCTGGCGCACGATCAGGATGAACGGCAAACCGATCAGGAACAGGCTTACCGCCACGTGCTTGAGCTGCGGCGGCAAGGTGCGCTTGGACAGGTACCAGGCGATGGTCGCCGGCATCAGGATCTTCATGAACTCCGAAGGCTGGAAGCGGATGACCCCGGGAATGTTGATCCAGCGCGTGGCACCCATGGCGTTGTGGCCCATGATGTCGACCACCACCAGCAACAGCACGCCCAGCACGTAACCTACCGGCACCCAACGGGCCATGAAGCGCGGCTCGAACTGGGCGATGACGACCATCGACACCAGGCCGATGCCGAACGAGGTGGCCTGCTTGGCCAGCAGATCCCAGCTCTTGCCGCTGGCCGAATACAGCACGAACAGGCTGCCGGCCGCGAGGGTCAACAGCAGGATCAGCAACGGACCGTCGATATGCATGCGTTGCAGCAGCGTCGCACGGCGACGCATCACATCTTCACTGGAGAGGATGCGATCGAAATTACTCTTCACGGGCCGTAGCCTCCGCACTGGTAGGGCTGGCGTACTCGGCTTTCAGCCGACCGTCCTGGCCAAGGAGCCAGGCATCCATGATCTGACGGACCACTGGTGCCGCTACGCCGGAACCGGACTCGCCGTTCTCGACCATTACCGACACGACGATTTTCGGGTTCTCGGCCGGCGCGAAGCCGACGAACAGGGCGTGGTCGCGGTGACGCTCCTGAACCTTGGAGCGGTCGTACTTCTCGCCCTGCTTGATCGCGACCACCTGGGCCGTACCACTTTTGCCGGCAATGCGGTATTGCGCACCAATGGCTGCCTTGCGCGCAGTGCCCCTGGCACCGTGCATCACCTGCTGCATGCCGTGGTTGACCTTGGCCCAGTCCGACGGATCGCGCAGGATGATATCCGGCATCGGGTTTTCGTCCTTGGGTCTCTCGCCTTCGACCGTCTTGGCCAGGTGCGGACGATTCCAGACGCCCTTGTTCGCCACCAGTGCCGTGGCTTGCGCCAGTTGCAGCGGTGTCGACTGCATGTACCCCTGGCCGATCCCCAGGATCAATGTCTCGCCAGGGAACCACGCCTGACGGCGGGTGGCGCGCTTCCACTCGCGGGACGGCATCAGCCCCGGCGATTCTTCGAACATGTCCAGCGAGACCTTCTGGCCGATGCCGAACTTGCCCATATAGGCCGACAGCCGATCGATCCCCAGCTTGTGCGCCAGATCGTAGAAATAGGTGTCGTTGGAGCGCATGATTGCCGTGTCCAGATCGACGAAGCCGTCACCGGAACGGTTCCAGTTGCGGTACTTGTGGTCGTAGTTTGGCAGCTGGTAGTAACCCGGATCGAACACCCGGGTCGATGCGGTCACCACGCCTGAATCCAGGCCGGCAATGGCCACGGCAGGCTTGATGGTCGAGCCCGGCGGGTACAGGCCGCGCAACACGCGGTTGAACAGCGGCCGGTCAATGGAATCGCGCAACTCGGCATAGGCCTTGAAGCTGATGCCGGTGACGAACAGGTTAGGGTCGAAACTCGGCTGGCTGACCATCGCCAGCACTTCGCCGGTGGCCGGGTCCAATGCCACCACGGCGCCCCGCCGCCCGCCGAGTGCCGCTTCGGCAGCTTCCTGCAATTTGATGTCCAGGCTCAGGACAATGTCCTTGCCGGGAATCGGATCGGTACGCTTGAGCACCCGCAGTACACGGCCTCGCGCGTTGGTTTCAACCTCTTCGTAACCCACCTGGCCGTGCAGTTCGGGTTCGTAGAATCGTTCGATACCGGTCTTGCCAATGTGATGGGTGCCGCTGTAATTGACCGGATCGAGGGATTTGAGCTCTTTCTCGTTGATCCGCCCCATGTAACCCACCGAGTGCGCGAAGTGCGCGCCCTGCGGGTAGTGGCGCACCAGTTGCGCAACCACTTCCACCCCGGGCAGGCGGAACTGGTTGACCGCGATCCGGGCGATCTGTTCTTCCGAGAGTTCAAACAGGATCGGCACCGGCTCGAACGGCCGGCGCCCCTGTTTCATGCGCTTTTCGAATATCACCCGATCGTCCGGCGTCAGCTCCAGGACTTCGACGATCACATCGAGCACCTGCTGCCAGTCGCCGGAACGCTCGCGGGTCATGCTCAGACTGAAACTGGGCCGGTTGTCGGCGACAACGACGCCATTGCGGTCGAAGATCAACCCGCGAGTCGGAGGGATCGGCTGCACATGCACCCGGTTGTTTTCCGACAGGGTCGAGTGATACTCGTACTGAATCACCTGCAGGAAATACAGCCGCGCAATCAGCACACAAATCAGCGTCACCACCGCAATTGCCCCGAACACGACGCGGCCACGCACCAGACGGGCGTCTTTTTCGTGGTCCTTGATGCGGATTGGCTGGGGCATGAGGGCAAAGCTACTTGTGGTAAGGGTGGCCGGACAGCACTGTCCAGGCACGATACAGCTGTTCGCCGATCAGGATCCGCACCAGGGGGTGCGGCAGGGTCAACGGCGAGAGCGACCAGCGCTGATCTGCCCGGGCACAGACTTCCGGCGCCAGCCCTTCGGGGCCACCGACCATGAAGTTCACCGTACGCGAGTCCAGGCGCCAGCGATCGAGTTCGACCGCCAACTGCTCTGTACTCCAGGGCTTGCCGTGGACTTCGAGAGTGACAATCCGCTCGTTCGGGCCGACTTTAGCCAGCATGGCTTCGCCTTCCTGTCGGATGAAGCGTGCCACGTCGGCGTTCTTGCCACGGGTATTGAGCGGTATTTCCACCAGTTCCAGCGCCAGCTCGGATGGAAGACGCTTGGCATATTCATGCCAGCCTTCTTCCACCCATTTGGGCATGCGTGAACCGACGGCGATCAGTCGCAGTCGCACAGCGGTCCCTTATTATTGCTGGTCTTTGTTGAGCTTGGTGAAGTGCTCATGGGTGTTCTCTGGGCTGTGGTGTGCAGCGCTGGCCGAACGACTTTGCTCGGCACCGGCCCACAGGCGTTCCAGGTCATAGAACTGACGTGCCGAGGCAGTCATCATGTGTACGATGACGTCGTCCATGTCCAGCAATACCCAGTCGCTGTCGCCCTTGCCTTCTTCACCCAATGGCTTGACGCCCAGGGCTTTGACGGCTTCGCGGACCTTGTCCAGCATCGCGCCGATCTGGCGGTTCGAAGTACCGGTGGCGATGATCATGAAATCGGTGATGCTCTGCTTTTCACGAACGTCGATGACCTGGATGTCCTGGCCCTTCACGTCTTCCAGGGCTGCAACGGCAACCTTGACCAGCTCTTCACCGCGCAACTCCGGCCCGGTTGGCGCCTCTACTGGCAGAGGGGCGCTCTTGAATGTGCCTTTGCGCTTTACTTTAGCTACGTCTTTGTCAGTCATATAAAACTCGTTTTGCTCGTATGTTCGGGCGCTTCGCTACACGTGATCACGTGCCTTGAAGCTCGCCGTTTTTCAGTTCGACGCACGGTAGAGTCCGTGCGCATCGATGTAGGCCAGGACCGCGTCGGGCACCAGGAAACGTACCGACTTACCGCTGGCCAGCAGTTGACGGATCTGGGTGGCGGATACCGCGAGCGGCGTCTGCCAGACGAATGCAATCTGTCCGCTCGGCCCTTTCAGGGCCAGCGGGTCGCTCACCGAACGCGCTGCCAGCAGGTTGCGCAAGGCATCCGGCGGTTCGCTGTCGGCATCCGGGCGTTGCAGCACCAGGATGTGGCAATGCTGGAGTAACTCTTCCCAGCGATGCCAAGTGGGCAGGCCGCAAAATGCGTCCCAGCCCAAAAGTAGAAAAACCTGGTCCTCAGCGGCCAGCTCGGCGCGCATCAGCTCCAGGGTGTCGATAGTGTAGGACGGTTTGTCCCGCTGCAATTCGCGAGCGTCCACCACCAACGGTGCCACACCGGCCACCGCGCATTCGACCATTGCCAACCGGTCCTTCGCCGACACCTGCGGCGTACCGCGATGAGGCGGTCGGGCGCTGGGTGTCAGGCGCAATTCGTCCAGCGCCAGGGATTCAGCGACTTCCAGCCCACCGCGCAAGTGGCCGATGTGCACCGGATCGAACGTGCCGCCCAGTACGCCTATGCGTCGCGGGGCAGGCTCGTCGGGAGTGACCGGCGCTGTCAGGTCGAGGTCGCCCAAGTCAAACCGACGCCTGGCCGCGCAACTGGCCATCGCCGACCACGATATATTTCTCGCAGGTCAGGCCTTCCAGACCCACAGGTCCGCGGGCGTGCAGCTTATCAGTAGAAATGCCGATCTCGGCACCTAATCCATATTCAAACCCGTCGGCGAAGCAGGTCGGGGTGTTGATCATCACCGATGCCGAATCGACTTCGGCGACGAAACGTCGCGTGTCGGCGAGGCTTTCGCTGACAATCGAGTCGGTGTGATGGGAACCGTGCTGGTTGATATGTTCGATGGCCTGGTCCAGCCCATCGACTACGCGGATCGACAGGATCGGCGCCAGGTATTCGGTGTTCCAGTCGTCTTCGGTGGCCACGGCCGCATCGATGATCGCCCGGGTCCGGGCGCAGCCGCGCAGTTCAACGCCTTTCTCGCGGAACTGGGCGGCCATCGACGGCAGGAAATCCCTGGCAACGGTTTCATCCACCAGCAGGGTTTCCATCGCACCGCAGATGCCATACCGGTAGGTCTTGGCGTTGAAGGCGATGCGCCGGGCTTTCGCCAGGTCGGCGTGAGCGCTGACGTAAACGTGGCAAATACCGTCAAGATGCTTGATCACGGGCACTCGCGCATCGCGGCTGACCCGTTCGATCAGGCCACGGCCGCCACGGGGCACGATGACATCGACGTACTCGGGCATGGCAATCAGCGCGCCGACTGCTGCACGGTCAGTGGTTTCGACCACTTGCACCACGGCGGCAGGCAACTCGGCCTCGGCCAGGCCGCGCTGGATGCACGCAGCGATGGCGCGATTGGAGTGAATCGCCTCGGAGCCGCCACGCAAAATGGTCGCATTACCCGACTTGAGGCAAAGGCTGGCGGCGTCGATGGTCACATTGGGACGCGACTCGTAGATGATCCCGATCACCCCCAGGGGCACACGCATCTTGCCGACCTGAATACCTGAAGGCCGAAAGCTCATGTCGCGAATGGCGCCCACAGGGTCGGGCAAGGCCGCGACCTGGCGCAGACCGACGATCATCCCGTCGATACGCTCCGGCGTCAGGGCCAGGCGCTCCAGCAGCGCAGGCTCCAGACCATTGGCACGACCGGCCGCCAGATCCAGCTCATTGGCAGCGGCAAGCTCGACGCGCGCCGCGTCCAGCGCATTGGCAGCAGCCTGCAGGGCGCGGTTTTTCTGCGCGGTGCTGGCACGGCCAATGACGCGAGAAGCTTCGCGGGCAGCGCGACCCAGGCGGGTCATGTAGTCAAGAACGGACTCAGTCATGGTCTGGAGTGGTCTTTGCTTGGTCTTGTTAAAGAGTAAAGCGGCAGATTATAGCTGTCGCGACCCGTGACTAACAGCGGTGACGGGCGGATGGTCGAAATGGACTTCAATTTGCCGACGTTCAGCCGTAATTAAGGTGCACATTGTTATCATCACGGCTCAATCAGCCCTGATAAACGCTGTTCATCATGACTAACCTGACTGCCCCATCCGTCGCCGCCCTCAAGCCCCACGGGCTTGCGGACGCTTTTTTCGACCGCGACGCACAGACGCTGGCGCGGGATCTGCTGGGCAAAGTTATCCGGCACCGGGTCGGTGGATTGTGGCTCAGCGCCAGAATCATCGAGACCGAAGCCTATTACTTCGAAGAAAAAGGCAGCCACGCCTCCCTAGGCTATACAGAAAAGCGTAAGGCTTTGTTTCTGGATGGCGGCCACATCTATATGTATTACGCCCGCGGCGGTGACTCCCTGAACTTCAGCGCCCTCGGGCCGGGCAATGCCGTGTTGATCAAGTCGGCCTACCCCTGGGTCGACGAACTGAGCGGCCCGGCCAGCCTCGCGCAAATGCTGTTGAACAACCCCGATGGCCAAGGACGCCCTCGCCCGTCGCAGAAGCTCTGCGCCGGGCAGACCTTGCTGTGCAAGGCGCTGGGCCTGAAAGTGCCAATGTGGGACGCCAAGCGCTTTGACCATGAGGTGCTGCTGGTGGAAGACGTGGGAGCGGCACCGGCTCATGTGATCCAGACCACTCGACTGGGAATTCCCCAAGGACGGGATGAACACCTGATGTACCGCTTCGTCGATGCTGCTTATGCGCCCTATTGCACGCGGAACCCGCTGCGACGCGGGCAGGTCGAAGGGCGGGATTATATTTTGCTGAATTGATTAATCGAGCCCCCTGTAGGCGCGAGCTTGCTCGCGATGTTTTCCAGAGCGCCGCGCTGATCTAAAGCACTCGCTATCGTTAGCGACCATCGCGAGCAAGCTCGTTCCTACAGGGTTCGGTGGTGTGTTGAAGCCTGCGTTCGTCCACTGCGGACGCTTATAAAAATTCGATGGAGTAGTTTTTATGGGCCCATGGCTCGATAGCGTGACCGGATGGCTTGCGGCTAACCCGCAGTGGTTGGCCGCGGCTGTATTCATAGTGGCCTTCGTCGAGTGCCTGGCGATTGCAGGACTGATTGTCCCCGGTACCGTATTGCTGTTTGCCGTCGCAGTGCTGGCCGGCAGTGGCGCGCTATCCTTGAGCGAGACGTTATTCTTGGGATTTATCGCCGGCATATCGGGCGATATCGTGTCGTACTTTATCGGGCGACATTTTCACCAGAACATCCGTCGCCTGCCCGGCTTGCGCCATCATCCGGAATGGATTGCCGGTGCAGAATCGTACTTCCAGCGTTATGGCATTGCCAGTTTGCTGGTTGGCCGCTTCATCGGCCCGCTGCGTCCCATGCTGCCCATGGTCGCGGGAATGTTCGACATGCCCTTCCCGCGCTTTGCCGCCGTAAGCTTGTTGGCTGCAGCTGGCTGGAGCGTCGCCTACCTCCTGCCTGGCTGGGCCACCGGCGCGGCGATTCGCCTGCCTTTGCCGGAAGGTTTCTGGCCGGAAGCCGGCATCGTGGCGGGCAGCATTGCGGTAATGGTCGGCTTGAGCATCACCAGCAGCATGCGTCGCCATCGCAAGGCGACTGTGTTGATTGCCAGCATGAGCCTGCTGATTCTGGCCGGGTTGTTTATCGGCTATCCGCACCTGACCGCACTCGACCAGGGGGTGATGACGCTGGTACAGGAACATCGCAGCCCGACACTCGATGAAGTCGCCGTGACGCTGACGATTATCGGCGAATTCCGCAACATGCTGCTGTTCAGCGCACTGCTTGTGACCTTGCTGCTGGTGATGCGTCAGTGGCGCCAGGCAATATTTGCCTGCGCAACCTTGTTGATCACGGCACTGGCCAATACCGGGACCAAGCAGTTCTTCGCCCGGGTACGTCCGGAAATTCTCAGCGACCCACTGACCAGCTACAGCATGCCCAGCGGCCATGCCTCCGGGGCATTTGCGCTGTTCCTGACCCTGGCGGTGCTGGCCGGTCGCGGGCAACCCCCACGCATGCGCCTGACCTGGCTGCTGGTGGGATGCCTGCCGGCGCTGGCGATTGCATTGTCGCGGGTCTACCTGGGTGCGCACTGGCCGACCGACATTACGGCAGGGGCCATGCTGGCGGCCTGTGTCTGTGCGGCAAGCCTGTGGACAATACAGCGCGGTGACGAATTGAAGGCCATGCCACCCAGGGTCTGGTGGTTGGTATTGCCCGCAATGGTGGCGCTGTTCGGCTTCTTCGCCCTGCGCCACTTGCCGCATGCCATGCTGCGCTACGCCTACTGAGGCGCAGCGCGCATTGGCGTGGTGATCAGGCGAACAACTCGCCTTGCAGTTCATCGAGCAGCGCCTGGATGGCATCCAGGCGCTGCTGCGGATCATCGAGTTGCAGCAAATCGATCTTGTCCACTTCGGCGAACGGCAACAGATACGCCAGCTGATTGGCCAACGACTGCTGCCCGGTCGCTTCGGTACCCATGTTCAAGGCCTCGACCATCGGGTGCTCGGCCAATGCCTTGAGCAAGGCCACCAGATCCGCGTCTTCGTCCTGCAGCGGTTGCTCCGGCTCGTCTTCCAGCCACTCGACCTCGGCCACCGTCAACTGATCGCGCTGGATCTCGGTGCGCAGCACATTGAAGCGCCTGCCGCCCTGGACGCGAATGCCCAGCAAACCATTGGCCTGCTGCTTGAAGTCGGTGATCAACGCTTCACAGCCCACCAGCGCATAACCCTGCGGAGCAAGGCCGACCTCTTCGCCATCAAGGATGCACACCACGCCGAACCCGCCGCCCTGCTTCATGCAACGGCTGATCATGTCCAGGTAGCGCGCCTCAAAAATCTGCAAGTCGAGGATGCAGCCAGGAAACAGCACTGTGTTCAGTGGAAAAAGCGGCAAGCTCATAGACATTTTCCTTACACCACCATCGACACCGCCAACGGCAGGAATACCGCCGTGGCCACGCCCATCAGACTCATTGCCAGCGCCGCAAAGGCGCCGCACTCTTCACTTTCCTGGAGGGCCACCGAAGTGCCCACCGCATGGGCCGTCATGCCCAACGCCATGCCTCGCGCCTCAGGGCTGTGCACGCCGAGCCGATTCAACAGGCCAGGCCCGAAAATCGCCCCGATCACGCCGGTTATGAGCACGAACACCGCCGCCAGCGCGGCCACCCCACCAATCTGTTCCGCGACCAGCATCGCAATCGGCGAGGTCACGGACTTGGGGGCCATGGTCATCAGGATCATGTGCTCTGCGCCGAACGACCAACCCAGCAACACTCCAAGACCGGTAGCGACCACGCCGCCTATCACCAGCGTAGTAAATATCGGCCAGAACAACTGCCGAATGCGTCGCAGGTTCAGGTAGAGCGGCACGGCCAGCGCCACAGTCGCCGGCCCCAGGAGGATGCTGAGGATCTCGGTGCTCTTGCGATACTCGGCATAAGTAATGCCGCAACCTGCCAGCACTGCGATCACCAACAGCATGGACACCAGTACCGGTTGTAAAAAGACCCAGCGGGTTTTCTCGAACGCCGCCAGCACCAGCTGGTAGGCGCCCAGCGTAATGCCGATGCCGAACAATGGATGGTGGATCACGGACGTCCAGGCGCCCTGCCAGTCAAAGATCATTGGCTGTCCTCAGGCGGCGCGTGACGCTTGACCAAACGCTGCATCAGCACCCCGGCGAACGCCATCGACAGCAGCAGCGACAGCACCAGCGCGCCAACAATGGCCCAGAAGTCTGCGGCAATATCCTTGGCGTACACCATCACGCCCACGGCTGGCGGCACCAGCAACAGCGGCAGGTAACGCAGCAGGCTGCCCGCCGCCAGGCTCAGTGGCTCGCCCACCTGCCCGCGACTGATCAGATAAGCCAGCAACAGCAGCAGCCCGACGATGGGCCCCGGCAACACTGGCAGAAACAGGTGATTGATCGCTGTTCCCAGCAATTGGAACAGCACCAGCCATGTCAAACCTCGTAACAACATCCTGGCCTCCCGCCAAACCTGTCACCCGCAATGGCGGGCCGAGCATTATAAGCATGCCCACGCTATGGACCGGCATTCGCCAAAAGCATGGTCAGTTGACCGCAGTAAACGGCCATGGTGATCTAAAGTGGTAATTCGGGAGGTCTGAGCCCCCCACCTCAAAATTATAAAACCGATGAACCCAAGGAGAGTCTCAATGCCCTATGTTCCAGTTGCAGAGCTCAAAGATTATGTCGGCAAGGAACTTGGAAGTTCCGAATGGCTCACCATCGACCAGGAGCGCATCAACCTGTTCGCCGAAGCCACCGGGGATTACCAGTTCATCCACGTTGACCCGGTCAAAGCCGCGCAAACGCCATTCGGTAGCACCATTGCCCACGGCTTCCTGTCGCTGTCGCTGATTCCCAAGCTGATGGAAGACATCCTCATACTGCCTGAAGGCCTGAAGATGGTGGTCAATTATGGCCTCGACAGCGTGCGGTTCATTCAGCCGGTCAAAGTCAATTCCAGGGTCCGCCTCAAGGTCGACCTGGCCGAAGTCACCGAGAAAAAGCCCGGCCAATGGCTCCTCAAGGCCACTGCCACGCTGGAGATCGAGGGCTCAGACAAACCGGCCTACGTTGCCGAACCCCTGTCGCTCTGCTTCGTGTAAATGATCCTGGATGCGAAGCAGCTCATGCTGTTTCGCGCCTTCTCCTGCTTTCCTGGCTATATAAGGTCATGGAGCTGCGGCATACTCGGTCGCCTAATTGCCCGGATCCCGCTATGCGCTCGATTGCCCTCCTCGCGTTGACCCTGTTGCTGACCGCTTGCGGAGACGGCGAATCGCTGCTGCCCCCTGACGCGCGCCTGCCGGACGGCGGACGCTATCGCGGCGAACTGGTAGACGGATTGCTGCAGGGCCAGGGCCGCGTCGATTATCCGAACGGCAGCTGGTATGCCGGCGAGTTCGACAAAGGCCAATGGCATGGCCAGGGCGAGTGGCACGGCAGCAATGGCGAAGTGTATCGCGGACAATTCAACCAGGGCCTGTTCGACGGCCAGGGTACGCTGACCACTAATGGCAGCAGCTACACCGGCGGTTTCAAGGCCGGTCGACGGGACGGCGAAGGCACCCTCAAAGAAAACGGCATGACCTATCGCGGCGAGTTCAAGTCCGATCAATACTCAGGACTGGGTCGCCTCGAGCTCGATGACGGCAGTTCGTATCAGGGCCAGTTCGCCCATGGCAAACCTAACGGTGAAGGCCAGCGCGGCGATGCCAGTGGCAACCAGTTCACCGGCAATTTCGTCGACGGCCAGTTGGAGGGTAACGGGACCTTCAACAGTGCCGATGGCGACATCTATGTCGGCAGCTTCAAGAACAACCAGCTGCACGGCAAGGGTCGCTACGAGAACGCCGACGGCGATGTCTGGCTCGGTCAGTTCAAGGAAGGGTCGCTCAATGGCAAAGGCGAACTGATCGGCGCCGATGGCAGCCATTACGTGGGTCAGTTCAGCGATTGGCGCTTCAGCGGCCCAGGTCGATTGAACCTTGCGGACGGCAGTTTCTATATTGGCCACTTCGACAATGACAGCTACTCGGGTCGCGGCACGCTGGTGTTGACTGACGGCACCGTGCAAAGCGGCACCTGGATCGCTGGCCAGCGGGTTCGCGATGCTGAAGGCAAGCTGCTGCCTGACAGCCTTGAGCTTGGCCTGCTGGCCCAGGGCCGGTTGCTGGACGACGCGCTGGCGAGCGTGCCCGCCTCGACGCCAGCCGTCGAGCTCTACACCTTGACTCTTGGGGGGGATGGCAAGCAGAGCGTGTTCCTGCGCGAATCCGATTACGTCAGCAACATGCTCAGCAGCCGTTTCGGTGCGTTTGGCCAGATCCGCCTGGTCAATCATCGCGACCATCTGGTGGATCGACCGATGGCCACCCGGGAAAACCTGCGTCGCGCCGCGGCGACCCTGGCCGAGCGCAGCGGGCCGGAAGACCTTATTTTCATTTACCTGACCAGCCACGGCACCAGCGAACATGAACTGGTCCTGGACCAGCCGCGCATGGAGTTGTCAGACCTGCCGGCAGACGAGCTTGCCGCAGTGCTGGCCCCGCTGAAAAATCGCGACAAGGTCATCGTGATTTCCGCGTGCTACTCCGGTGGTTTCATCCCTACCCTCAAGGATGAACGCACCCTGATCATGACCGCCTCACGGGCTGATCGCGTGTCGTTCGGCTGCTCCGAGGAAGCCAACTTCACCTATTTCGGCGATGCCCTGTTCGCCCAGGCGCTGAACCAGACCGATGACCTGGAACAAGCCTTCAAGCTGGCCAGGGCGACCGTGGCCGAGCGCGAGCTGGCTGACAACTTTGAAGCATCCGAACCGCAGATCTGGGCGCCCAAAACCGTCCTGTCGCACTGGCAATTATTGCGCAAGCAGCAGGCACGCAAAGCGCTGCAAAGTGTGTCTGTCGACAGCAAGGATGCAAAGAGCAACTAAGCTGAACAGTATCAAGGGAGAAACACTATGTACTTGACGCCTCAGCACGTATTGCTTGCCGGAGCTACCGGTTTGACCGGTGAACACTTGCTTGACCGCCTGCTTAATGAACCCACGATTACCCGGGTATTGGCGCCCTCACGCCGGCCATTGGCCGAGCACCCCCACCTGGAAAACCCTGTCGGCGACCCGGCGGTGTTTCTGCCGCAACTCAACGGCCGCGTGGACATTGCCTACTGCTGCCTCGGCACCACCATCAAGCAGGCCGGCTCGGAACAGGCGTTCCGCGCCGTGGACCTGGACATGGTGGTGGCATTCGCCAAACGCGCACGGGAAATGGGCGCTCGGCACCTGATAGTGGTCAGCGCGCTGGGGGCGGATCCGAAGTCGTCGGTGTTCTATAACCGGGTCAAAGGCGAGATGGAACAAGCCTTGCGCGCGCAGGACTGGCCGCAATTGACCATCTGCCGCCCTTCTCTGCTGCTGGGTGATCGAGTTGAGCCACGCCTGGCTGAGAAAGTCGCCGGGCCGTTATCCCGGTTGATTCCGGGCAAGTACCACGGGATCGAAGCCTGCCAACTGGCACGGGCGATGTGGCGACTGGCGCTGGAGGAGCAGGATGGGGTTCGGGTGGTTGAGTCGGATGAATTGCGTAAGTTAGGTAAATAAGATCAAAAGATCGTCCGATCGCTCGGGCCGCGATCGGACGATCTTTTGACTTTCACAATCCCCCAGTCGCCTGAAACCCCACGCCAATCACCGTCAACAACGACAACGGCAACAACAGCGTATCCAGCAACGCACTCGCCGGCAGGTCCAACCCTGGATAACTCGGAGCCTCAGCCCCAAAGCGATCCATGGCGCAGCACCCTCCGTTCAAGGCATACAAATCCAGACGAGTCCCCGAATAAACCACGGGGGCCCCGGGCTTGGCAGCATCCAGCGTGCGTGCGGTAGCGCAGCCGGCCAGTTGCAGCGCAAGGACGATCACCAGCAGCTTATTCATCGCTGGTCAGGTGATGTTCGCCCCAACGCGGCAGCATGTCCTGGGGAATGTTCAGCAGGTTGAGAATCCGGGCCACGACAAAATCGATCAGGTCATCAATCGTCTGCGGCTGATGATAGAAGCCCGGCGATGCCGGCAGAATGGTCACGCCCATGTTAGACAGCTTGAGCATGTGCTCCAGATGAATGCTCGAATAAGGCGCTTCACGGGGCACCAGGATCAGCTGGCGACGCTCTTTCAAGGTCACGTCCGCAGCGCGTTCGATCAGGTTGTTGCAGGCCCCGGTGGCGATGGCCGACAGAGTCCCGGTGGAACAGGGCACCACCACCATCGCCGCCGGAGCACCGGAGCCCGAAGCCACCGGCGACATCCAGTCTTCCTTGCCATAGACGCGAATCTGCCCGGCGGCAGCGCCGGTGTATTCGGTCAGGAACGCCTGCATCATCTGTGTTTTCGGCGGCAGCGAAACGTCAGTCTCGGTGGCCATCACCAATTGCGCCGCCTTCGAGATCAGAAAGTGCACCTCGCGGTCTTCGCGCACCAGGCAGTCCAGCAGGCGCAAGCCGTATTGGGCGCCCGAAGCGCCGGTCATCGCCAGCGTGATGCGTTCCGGACCGTTGTTCATTGCAGCGCCTCGGCGAGTTTGCCGTGCAGGCCGCCGAAGCCGCCGTTGCTCATGATCACCACGTGAGTGCCGGGCTGGGCCTGGCTTTTCACGCGCTCGATGATGCCTTCCAGGGAATCACTGACAATCGACGGGACCGTGCACAGCGCGGCAGTGGCGCCCAGGTCCCAGCCAAGATTGGCGGGGGCATACCAGATCACCTGGTCGGCATCGACCACGCTTTCCGGCAGGCCATCACGGTGTGCGCCAAGTTTCATGGAGTTGGAACGCGGTTCGATGATCGCAATCAGCGGCGCGTCGCCGATGCGCTTGCGCAGGCCGTCGAGCGTCGTGGCGATAGCCGTCGGGTGGTGAGCGAAGTCGTCATAGATGGTGATGCCGCGAACTTGCGCCACTTTCTCCATCCGCCGCTTCACGCTTTTGAAGGCGCTCAGGGCTGCGATGCCCATGGACGGCAACACGCCGACATGTCGCGCCGCCGCCAAGGTTGCCAAGGCATTGGCAACGTTGTGCTGACCGGTCATGTCCCACTCCACCACACCCTGGACCTGGTCTTCGAACATCACTTCGAATTTCGAGCCGTCTTCGCTGAGCAGCCTGGCCTGCCACTGGCCGCCGGCACCGGTGGTCTGCACAGGCGTCCAGCAACCCATGTCGATCACCCGGTGCAGGGCAGGCTCGGTAGTCGGATGGATCACCAGGCCTTCACTCGGGATGGTTCGGACCAAATGGTGAAACTGGCGTTCGATAGCCGGCAGATCCGGGAAGATGTCCGCATGATCGAACTCAAGGTTATTCAGGATCGCGGTGCGCGGACGGTAATGAACGAATTTGGAGCGCTTGTCGAAAAAGGCACTGTCATATTCGTCTGCTTCGATGACGAAGAACGGCGTATCACCCAGACGCGCCGACACCGAGAAATTCTGCGGCACGCCGCCGATCAGGAAACCCGGGCTCATGCCCGCGTGTTCCAGCACCCAGGCGAGCATGCTGCTGGTGGTGGTCTTGCCATGGGTCCCGGCGACAGCCAGCACCCAGCGGCCTTGCAGCACATGGTCCGCCAGCCACTGCGGGCCGGAGACATACGGCAGGCCTTTGTTCAGGACGTATTCGACTGCCGGGTTACCGCGGGACATGGCGTTGCCAATCACCACCAGATCCGGCGCCGGGTCCAGTTGCGCGGGATCGTAACCCTGGGTCAACTCAATGCCCTGAGCTTCAAGCTGAGTGCTCATTGGCGGGTAGACGTTGGCATCGGAGCCCGTGACGCGATGGCCCAGCTCTTTGGCCAGGACCGCCATCGAACCCATGAAAGTGCCGCAGATACCAAGAATATGAATGTGCATAGTCGACCTCGTAAAACATGGCCGCAGGTTAGCCTAGGGAGGCAAAATTCGCACCCTGTGTTTCAAGATCACCGCCTACCCTATAGGAGCGAGCTTGCTCGCGAAAAACGTCAACGATGACGCGTGTATTCTGAATGAGCACATTGTTCTCAGGTTTTTCGCGAGCAAGCTCGCTCCTACAGGGATCGGCTTAGGCCGTGCTTGCGAAGTTTGCGATACAGGGTATTTCGGCTGACACCCAGTTGCTCGGCCGTGTGAGTCATGTGCCAGCGCGTTTGCTCCAGCGCATTGAGCAAGGCCAACCGCTCGGCATCCTCCAGCGGATGCTCCGAGGGTACGGGGGCGATATCCGTTTGCGGCAGCGCCTGGCGAATCATTGCCGGCAAGTCCGCAAGACCGATCCGCCCGCCGTCGCACAACGCCGCCAAAGTGCGCAGCACATTGCGCAGTTGGCGCACATTACCCGGCCAGGCAAACCCGAGCAGCGCCTGGCGCGCAGGCTCTTCAATCAGCACAGTATCCGAGCCGGCCTCCTCGGCCAGCAGGAAATCGAGCAACTGCGATTTGTCAGTGCGCTCGCGCAGCGCCGGCAAGGCCACTTCGAGTCCATTGAGCCGGTAATACAAGTCTTCGCGGAAACTGCCGTCCTGCACCCGCCCCAGCAAGTTACGGTGAGTCGCACTGATGATGCGTACATCCACCGCCTCCGGTTCACCGCCGATCGGCACCACCTGGCGATCTTCCAGCACCCTGAGCAGGCGGGTTTGCAATGCCAGGGGCATGTCACCGATCTCATCCAGGAACAGGGTGCCGCCATCCGCTTGCTGCAGTTTGCCTCGCATGCCTTCCTTGCGTGCCCCGGTGAAACTGCCGCCGCGATAGCCGAACAATTCACTTTCGATCAGGCTTTCGGGGATGGCCGCACAATTGAGCGCGACAAATGCTTTTTCACAGCGCTGGCTGGCGTTGTGCACGGCTTTGGCAAAGGCCTCCTTGCCCGAGCCCGTCTCGCCGTTGATCAACAGCGGCACGTCACGCTCGAAGACTCGCAAGGACTTGCGAAAATCCTCCTGCAGCGACGTATCACCCAGGCAAATGCCGGCAGGACGCGATTGTTGCGGCGCTATCGGGTGATTTACCAGTGGTGCCGCCATACTGCGCGACTGCCCGCGCAACAAGGCAAACAGGTTGCGCCCGTCACGGGTGCGAAGAGGCCAGCTGGCGCTGGCATTGATACTTGCACGACCGAGCAACTCGTCCAGCGAACAGTCGAAAAATGCCTCGACGGGCTTGCCCAGCAGCCCGCCGCGAATGTGCCCCAACAGATTCAGGGCGCTCTGGTTGACGGCGCTGATCCGCCCTTCCCCGTCAAATGCCAGCAAGCCCTCGCTGAACAGCCCGACGGATTCGGCTTGCAGGTGAAAGCGCAGCAGCCATTGATTGTCGAAATAGCGCAGGAAGTAACAGCTCTCGATCATCTTCGCCGAGAGGTTGACCAGGGCCATGGTGTGGAACTGGCTCTGGCGCGATACATCGTGGCGCGCCGAGGACACGTCGAGCACCGCCAGCAGCTCGCCATGCGGGTCGAACACGGGGCTTGCCGAACAGGTCAGGCCGGTGTGACGCCCGCGAAAATGTTCATCCTGGTGGATGGTCAGCGACTGACGCTCCACCAGGCAGGTGCCGATGCCATTGGTGCCTTCGCACGCTTCGCTCCAGTCGGCGCCCAGCCAGAGGCCGGCACGCTCGAAGATCTTGCGTTCGGCAGGCGCCGTGACACAGTTGAGAATCACCCCCCGGGCATCGGTCAGCAGCACGGCATGACCGGCGCCAGACAATTGCTGGTGCAGGCTGGTCATTTCAGTACCGGCGATATGCAGCACTTGCTGCAAGCGCTCGCGACTTTCCAGCACGCGGCCGTGCTCCAGCACCGTGGGCGCCATCGTCAGGGAAGGGTCAAGGTGATAATCCTCAAGACAACGCAGCCACGAACGGGCGATGGACGGATCACTGCCAGGACCCTGCAGGTGTGATTTGCCCTGGGTGACGGTCATGACCTGCTGGGCATGACGGCTCAAATGGTTGTCTTGCATCTCTTATTATTCTCCCGAGAGGTCCTCCCCCGTAGGAGCTGCCGAAGGCTGCGATCTTTTGATCTTGATGGATCGCAGCCTTCGGCAGGTCCTACGCGGTCCATCACGCCCACTGAGCATCCTCCAGGCTCCCGCGCATTGCAATGCTGGCAAGACTGCCCAGTAACAAGGTGTGGCAAATTCGGTACAAACTGTCACCCACGCCGTACCGATACCGTCACAGCGCCTGCCCACCCGTCCGAGAAAAACCGCGCAACCCCTTGATTCCCCTGCCTTGCAAGGCAGTGGCCCAACCTTTGCTCTACGCTTATGGCAAGCGCACATGCGCCACTCCCTCAATAAGCATAAAAGCCAAGGAGAACCATCATGCGTTACGCTCACCCCGGTACTAAAGGCGCTATCGTTTCGTTCAAAAGCAAATACGGTAACTACATCGGCGGCGAGTTCGTCGCGCCTGTCAAAGGTCAGTACTTCACCAATACCTCGCCAGTCAATGGCCAACCCATCGCCGAATTCCCGCGTTCCACCGCCGAAGATATCGACAAGGCGCTGGACGCTGCACACGCCGCCGCTGACGCCTGGGGCAGCACTTCTGCCCAGGCCCGTTCGCTGGTACTGCTGAAAATTGCCGATCGTATCGAGCAGAACCTGGAAGTCCTGGCGATCACCGAGTCGTGGGACAACGGCAAGGCCGTGCGCGAAACCCTGAATGCGGACATTCCGCTGGCGGCCGACCATTTCCGCTACTTCGCCGGTTGCCTGCGCGCCCAGGAAGGCAGCGCTGCCGAGATCGATGGCAACACTGTGGCCTATCACATCCATGAGCCCCTGGGCGTGGTCGGGCAGATCATCCCGTGGAACTTCCCGATCCTGATGGCCGCCTGGAAACTCGCCCCGGCGCTGGCCGCCGGTAATTGCGTAGTGCTCAAGCCAGCCGAGCAGACGCCACTGGGCATCACCGTGCTGATGGAGCTGATCGGCGACCTGCTGCCGCCCGGCGTGTTGAACGTGGTCCAGGGTTTCGGCAAAGAAGCCGGCGAAGCGCTCGCCACCAGCAAACGCATCGCCAAGATCGCGTTCACCGGCTCGACCCCGGTGGGCTCGCACATCATGAAATGCGCCGCCGAAAATATCATCCCGTCCACCGTGGAACTGGGTGGCAAGTCGCCGAACATCTTCTTCGCCGACATCATGGACGCCGAAGAAACCTTCATTGAGAAGGCCGCTGAAGGCCTGGTGCTGGCGTTTTTCAACCAGGGCGAAGTCTGCACCTGCCCGTCCCGCGCACTGGTACAGGAGTCGATCTACGACGACTTCATGAAAGTGGTGATGAAAAAAGTCCTGCAGATCAAGCGTGGCGACCCGCTGGACACCGACACCATGGTCGGCGCCCAGGCGTCCGAGCAGCAGTTCGACAAGATTCTTTCGTACCTGGAAATTGCCAAGGGCGAAGGCGCGGAGCTGCTGACTGGCGGCAAGGTGGAAAAACTCGAGGGCAACCTGGCGACCGGGTATTACATCCAGCCGACCCTGCTCAAGGGCACCAACAAAATGCGCGTGTTCCAGGAAGAAATCTTTGGCCCGGTGGTGAGCATCACCACCTTCAAGGACGAAGCCGAAGCCCTGGCCATCGCCAACGACACCGAGTTCGGCCTGGGTGCGGGCCTCTGGACCCGCGACATCAACCGCGCCTACCGCATGGGCCGCGCCATCAAGGCCGGTCGCGTATGGACCAACTGCTACCACCTGTACCCGGCGCACGCCGCGTTCGGCGGTTACAAAAAATCCGGCGTCGGTCGTGAAACCCACAAAATGATGCTCGACCATTATCAGCAGACCAAAAACCTGCTGGTGAGCTACGACATCAATCCGCTGGGCTTCTTCTAAAACTCGCAGCACTTGCTCCCCCTGTGGGAGCGAGCCTGCTCGCGATAGCGGTTCACCCTTTCAACGCATCAGTTGAATGATCCACCACGATCGCGAGCAGGCTCACACCCCACATGGCCCACCCAAAACAATAAGAATGGTGAACCCTATGCCTAGCGAATCCCCTTCGGGCGTCCCGGCGACCGGCTCTTCCGTGGACTTTGAAAAAGTCGACTCGCAATACTTCCAGCAACGTGAACTGAAAAAAGGCGCCGCCGGCTGGGTCCTGCTGGTCGGCCTCGGCGTGGCCTACGTCATTTCCGGCGATTACGCCGGGTGGAACTTCGGCCTCGCCCAAGGTGGCTGGGGTGGCATGTTCCTCGCCACATTGCTGATGGCCACCATGTACCTGTGCATGTGCTTTTCACTGGCCGAACTGTCTTCCATGATTCCTACCGCTGGTGGCGGTTACGGTTTTGCCCGCAGCGCATTCGGCCCCTGGGGCGGATTCCTGACCGGGACAGCGATTCTGATCGAGTACGCCATCGCACCCGCAGCGATCGCGGTGTTTATCGGCGCCTACTGTGAGTCATTGTTCGGCATTGGCGGCTGGATGATCTACCTGGCGTTCTACATCATCTTCATCGCCATCCACATCTTCGGTGTCGGTGAGGCCCTGAAGCTGATGTTTATCATCACCGCCGTTGCCGCGCTGGCCCTGGGCGTGTTTCTGGTGGCGATGGTGCCGCACTTCAACGTCGCCAATCTGCTGGACATTCCCGTAACGGACGCCAAGGGCGCGAGCAGCTTCCTGCCCTTTGGTTACGTCGGCGTGTGGGCCGCGATTCCCTACGCGATCTGGTTCTTCCTCGCGGTCGAAGGTGTGCCGCTGGCGGCAGAAGAAACCAAGAACCCGAAACGCGACCTGCCCCGCGGCCTGATCGGCGCGATGCTGGTGCTGGTGAGCTTTGCCCTGCTGATCCTGGTCATCGGGCCCGGTGGTGCAGGTGCCAACGCGCTGCTGACCTCGGGCAACCCGCTGGTCGAAGCCTTGAGCAAGGCGTATGGCGGTTCAACCTGGATGGGTGGCTTCGTAAACCTGGTGGGCCTTGCAGGCCTGATCGCCAGCTTTTTCTCGATCATCTATGCCTATTCGCGGCAGATTTTCGCCCTGTCCCGCGCCGGCTACCTGCCGCGCAAACTGTCTGAAACCAATAAAAGCAAAGCACCGGTGCTGGCGCTGATCATTCCAGGGATTATCGGTTTTGGCCTGTCGCTGACCGGCCAGGGTGACCTGCTCATCCTCGTGGCAGTGTTCGGCGCGACCATTTCCTACGTCCTGATGATGGCCGCCCACATCACCCTGCGCATTCGTCGCCCCAAAATGGATCGGCCATACCGTACGCCGGGCGGCATCTTCACCTCCGGCGTGGCCCTGGTACTGGCCTGCATCGCGGTAGTGGCGGGCTTCCTGGTGGATCCGCGGGTGGTCATCGGCGCAGCGATCATCTATGGAGTATTAATTGCTTACTTTGCGTTCTACAGTCGGCATCACTTGGTAGCAGGCACGCCCGAAGAAGAGTTCGCGGCGATTCAGGCCGCTGAAAAAGCCTTGCACTGACCGCCGCAAACCACGGCGCAGGCCCGGCCTGCGCCGTCACGGAGAATCTGTATGGCTAGTTTTGCTCACACCGTCGGCGCCCAGGTCTATCGGTTCGACAGCCTCAAGGACGTCATGGCCAAGGCCAGCCCGGCACGCTCCGGGGACTTCCTGGCCGGCGTTGCCGCGCTCAACGACGGCGAGCGGGTGGCCGCGCAAATGGCGCTGGCCGACATCCCGCTGACCCACTTCCTGCAGGAAGTACTGATCCCCTACGAAGCCGATGAAGTCACCCGGCTGATCATCGACACCCATGACAAGCAGGCCTTCGCGGTAGTCAGCCACTTGACCGTCGGCGGTTTTCGCGACTGGTTGCTCAGCGACCATGCCGACGAACAGAGCCTGCGCGCCCTCGCACCGGGCCTGATCCCGGAAATGGTCGCCGCCGTGTCGAAGATCATGCGCGTACAGGACCTGGTGCTGGTCGCGCAGAAGATCCGCGTGGTCACCCGGTTCCGCGGCACGATGGGCTTGCGCGGCCGGCTCTCCACGCGCTTGCAGCCCAATCACCCCACCGACGAACCCGCCGGCATTGCCGCGAGCATTCTCGATGGCCTGCTGTATGGCAACGGCGATGCCATGATCGGGATCAACCCGGCCACCGACAGCATCGCCTCCATCTGCGCGATGCTGGAAATGCTCGATGCCATCATCCAGCGCTATGACATCCCGACCCAGGCCTGTGTGCTGACCCATGTCACCACCTCCATCGAAGCGGTCAATCGCGGCGTTCCCCTGGACCTGGTGTTCCAGTCCATCGCCGGCACCGAAGCGGCCAATGCCAGTTTCGGTATCAACCTCAATGTCCTGCAGGAAGGCTACGACGCCGGGCTAAGCCTGAATCGCGGCACTCTGGGGCAGAACCTGATGTATTTCGAGACCGGCCAGGGCAGCGCGTTGTCCGCCAACGCCCACCACGGGGTCGATCAACAGACCTGTGAAACCCGGGCCTACGCCGTTGCGCGACATTTCAAACCGTTCCTGGTGAACACGGTGGTCGGGTTTATCGGCCCCGAATACCTGTACAACGGCAAGCAAATCATCCGCGCCGGCCTCGAGGATCACTTCTGCGGCAAGCTGCTGGGCGTGCCCATGGGCTGCGACATCTGCTACACCAACCACGCCGAAGCCGACCAGGACGACATGGACACCCTGCTGACCTTGCTGGGTGTTGCCGGGATCAATTTCATCATGGGCATCCCCGGCTCCGACGACATCATGCTCAACTACCAGACCACCTCGTTCCATGACGCGCTCTATGCCCGGCAGACCCTGGGCCTGAAACCCGCGCCGGAATTCGAACAGTGGCTGGCCAGGATGGGCATCTTCACCCAGGCGGACGGCAAGGTCCTCTTCGGCAACAACCTGCCCCCGGCTTTCCGCCAGGCCTTGGCGCAATTGGGATGAATGTTGATATGGACAAACCACCTGTTGATCCGCAAAACCCCTGGCTGGAACTGCGCCGCCTGACGCCGGCGCGGATCGCCCTCGGACGAACCGGCACCAGCATGCCCACCCGTGCCCAGCTGGACTTCCAGCTGGCCCACGCCCAGGCGCGGGACGCGGTGCATCTGCCGTTTGATCACGCCGCTATCAGTGCACAACTCGATCAACGCGCACGTCAAAGCCTGCTGCTGCGCAGTGCCGCCACCGATCGCCACAGCTATCTGCAACGCCCTGATCTTGGCCGGAAATTGAGCGACGAGTCGGCCCAGACCCTGCGCCAACACGCACAAGCCAACCCCGGCGGCGTGGACCTGGTCATCGTGGTGGCTGACGGTCTGTCGGCGCTGGCCGTGCATCGGCACACCCTGCCTTTCCTGGAACGCATGGAAGAGCAGATCCAGGCCGAAGGATGGTCAGTGTCGCCGGTGATCCTGGTGGAACAGGGTCGAGTCGCCGTAGGGGACGAAATCGGCGAGCTGCTGGGTGCAAAGATGGTGGTCATCCTGATTGGCGAACGCCCCGGCCTCAGCTCGCCGGACAGCCTGGGGCTGTACTTCACCTACAACCCCAAGGTCGGACTGACCGATGCCTACCGCAACTGTATTTCCAACGTTCGTCTCGAGGGCTTGAGCTACGGCATGGCGGCCCATCGCTTGCTGTACCTGATGCGCGAGGCCTGTCGGCGGCAGTTATCCGGGGTCAATCTGAAGGATGAGGCCCAGGTGCAAACCCTCGAAGCGGACCCGGACGTTGAGATGAAAGGCAACTTCCTGCTCAGCCCACCAGAAGCCTGAACCGTTTCCGCATTGCGTTTGGCCTGCGGTTTCAGGCAGGATCGACGCACGGCTGCCGAGTGAGAACCGTTCGCCGTCAGAGCACGTGAAGACAGCCACTTGAAGACGAGACCTATCGATGCGGATTATTCAAGCGACCCTCGAACACCTGGACATGCTGACCCCGTTATTCGTCAAATACCGCGAGTTCTATGGCTCCCTGCCTTATCCGGACTCATCCCGGGCGTTCCTCGAAAAACGCCTGCGTCGCAAGGAGTCGGTGATTTACCTGGCGGTTTCCGATGACGACAGCAAGCTGATGGGCTTTTGCCAGCTGTACCCAAGCTTTTCTTCGCTGTCGCTCAAACGCGTGTGGATCCTTAACGACATCTACGTCGCCGAAGATGCCCGGCGCCAACTGGTGGCCGACAATCTGATCCGCACTGCGAAGAAGATGGCCAAGGACACCAACGCCGTGCGCATGCGCGTTTCCACCAGCAGTGATAACGAAGTCGCGCAGAAAACCTACGAGTCCATCGGCTTCAAGGAAGACACCGAGTTCAAGAACTACGTGCTACCGATCAGCGACGAACTCTGAGCGGTACACCCGGAGCTCGCGACTGAGGGTGCAAGCTCACCCTCTACTGTGGGAGCAAAGCTCACCTTCTACTGTGGGAGCAAAGCTTGCTCGCGATAGCGGTGGCACATTCACCTCAGTTGCTGCATCACACACCAGATCGCGAGCAGCCCACACAAAACCCTGCCGAATACACCGCCGGTCTCCCCGACATCCCCCGCTACAAACTCAACGGGCTTTTCAGTTGTCAGCTCGTATAATGCCGACCTTTTCGGCTCGTAAGAAAAACTACATCCCCCTGTAGGCCTTTTCGCACAGTCATTCGCACAGGCTTGCTGAGTCGGGCCGTCACCACAGGTGCTTTCCATGGATTTCAACCCGCTCGACCTTATCCTGCATCTCGACGTCTACCTCGATTTGCTGGTCAACAACTACGGGCCATGGATCTACGCCATTCTGTTCCTGGTGATCTTCTGCGAGACCGGCCTGGTGGTCATGCCCTTCCTGCCGGGCGATTCCCTGTTGTTCATCGCCGGTGCCGTAGCCGCCGGTGGTGGCATGGACCCGGTACTGCTGGGAGGCTTGTTGATGCTGGCGGCCATACTCGGCGACAGCACCAACTACGTGATCGGACGAACGGCGGGCGAGCGCTTGTTCAGCAACCCGAACTCGAAGATCTTCCGTCGCGACTACCTGCAGCAGACCCACGACTTCTACGACAAGCACGGTGGCAAAACGGTGACCCTGGCGCGCTTCCTGCCGATCATCCGCACCTTCGCACCGTTCGTCGCCGGCGTTGCCCGGATGCCTTACCCGCGCTTCTTCTTTTTCAGCGTACTGGGCACCATCCTCTGGGTCGGCGGGCTGGTGACGCTGGGCTACTTCTTCGGCAACGTACCGTTCATCAAGAGCAACCTGTCGTTGCTGGTGGTCGGCATCATCCTGCTGTCGCTGATTCCGATGATCATCGGCATCGTGCGCAGCCGCATGGGCGGCTCCAGCTCCAAAACCGCCCAACACTGACCGGCCATGTGGTCCCTGAGCGCCTGGCGGCGCCAGCGCATCCTGGCCAAACACCCGATTGCCGACGACCTGTGGCAACGGGTGCGCCATCATTTGAGCTTCCTCGACGGCATCAGCGCCGAGGAAGACCAGTGGTTGCGTGAAGCCAGCGTGCTGTTCCTCGACGATAAACACCTGACCGCCCTGCCCGGCGTCGAACTGCACCAGGAACAGCGCCTGCTGCTGGCCGTCCAGGCGCAATTGCCACTGATGCACTTGGGCGAGCTGAACTGGTATCAGGGTTTTCACGAAATCGTTCTCTACCCGGATGACTTCCTCAGCCCACAGCGCCATCGCGACGCGAGCGGCGTCGAGCATGAGTGGGATGGCGAACACAGCGGTGAAGCCTGGCAGCAAGGCCCGATCATCCTCGCCTGGCCGGGCGTGATGGCCAGCGGCGGCTGGGAAGGCTACAACCTGGTCATCCACGAGCTCGCGCACAAACTCGACATGCTCAACGGCGACGCCAACGGCCTGCCGCCGCTGCATGCCGACATGCGGGTCAGCGACTGGGCCCGGGTCATGCAGCAGGCGTACGACGACCTCGACCGGCAACTGGACCACGATCCCGACGCCCAGACCGCCATTGACCCGTACGCCGCAGAGAATCCTGCGGAGTTTTTTGCCGTCACCAGCGAATACTTCTTCAGCGCCCCGGATTTGCTGCACGAGGCGTATCCTCAGGTCTACGAGCAGCTGAAGCTGTTTTACCGGCAGGACCCGCTCGCCCGGCTGCGGCAACTTCAAGCCGAAGACCCGGTCTATCAGGCACACGACTAAGGTCTCTACGACCCTTGGTACGTGGCATCGACGGCGGAATATGCCTATAATCGCCGCCACTTTTTGGTCAATCCGGCCAAGTGTTTTTGGTCAACTAACGGGGGCACCGCCCAATGAGCTACAGCAAGATTCCGGCTGGCAAAGACCTGCCGAACGACATCTACGTCGCGATCGAGATTCCGGCCAACCACGCGCCGATCAAGTACGAAATCGACAAAGACAGCGATTGCCTGTTCGTTGACCGTTTCATGGCCACCCCGATGTTCTACCCGGCCAACTACGGTTTCATCCCGAACACCCTGGCTGACGACGGTGATCCCCTCGACGTGCTGGTCGTGACCCCTTACCCGGTCGCTCCAGGCTCGGTGATCCGCGCTCGTCCGGTCGGCATCCTGCACATGACCGACGACGGCGGCGGCGATGCCAAAGTCATCGCAGTCCCACACGACAAGCTGTCCCAGCTGTACGTCGACGTGAAGGAATACACCGATCTGCCAGCCCTGCTGCTGGAACAGATCAAGCACTTCTTCGAGAACTACAAAGACCTCGAAAAAGGCAAATGGGTGAAGATCGAAGGTTGGGGCGACGCAGAAGCAGCGCGCACCGAGATCATGAAGTCGGTTGCGGCCTATAAAGGCTAAAGAAGCCGCTTCAAGCCTCAAGCTTGCAGCTTCAAGAAAAACCCCGGAGATCCGGGGTTTTTTGTGGGCGCTGAAAAAGCGCCTTAAACGATGTGTTTAACAGCAGGCCAAATTGGTTTTTCTTTGTTTAATTTTCCTACAAAGCGTCTTACATCCAGTGGCAAAAATCAGGCGATATTTGAACGGCTCGTTGATTCAAAGCCTTGGCCCGCCGCATTAAACTCGCGTTTATGAAAAAGAACAAAACCTGCGGCAAACGATTCAAGGCAGTCCTCAAGGAGTCGAACATCACGACGACGGCATTCGCCGACTTCCTGCAGATCCCCAATGCACAAAACGTCCATAACTGGTACACCCGGGGCGTGCCCGAGTACCGCATGGAAGAAGTCGCCAGGATTCTGTCCATCAACAGCGCCTGGCTGAAAATCGGCGAAGGCCCCAAGGACGCCACGCAAACGCGCCTGATCGAAAACACCGGTAACGTCTTCGACGCCCATGCCATCCGCGGCACCTACCAGGTGATCGAGCCGACGGATGTCGAAGTGCCCTTCTACAAGGAAATGCCCATTACACCCGGCTCCAGCAAAACCCACGTCGGCAAGGACCCGGAGAACTTCATCCGCCTGTCCCGCTGCGACCTCGACTCCCTGGAAATCAAATATTCCGACGCCATTTGCGCACGAATGATGGGCAACAGCATGGCCGAGAAAATCGAAGACGGCTCCCTGCTCGCCATCGATCGCGGGCTCACTCAAATCATCGACGGCGAGATCTACGCCGTCGAACACGATGGCATGCTCCTGATCAAATACCTGCACCGCGTACCCGGCAACGCCATCCGTATGCGCAGCCACAACAACGCCCAATACCCCGACGAAGTCTTCCGCCCGGCGCAAATCGAAGAACAAAACATCCGCGTGCTCGGCTGGGTCTTCTGGTGGTCCACCCTCAGCAAACGCCGGCCGATCGTGCCGTTCCTGTAAACCTGACGACCTGACCTATAGCAGTTGCGCAGTTAGCTGCTACACACCGAAACGCTCTACCGGCCACATCACACTGGGAATTGCCCAAAAAAATCAGGGTCGCAGATCACGTCATTGGGCTTGGGCGCAGTCAGTTCAACCATCAACTGAATGATGTGCCGTGGCGTACGGAACTGGCCGTTCTGCCCGGCGCTGGCAATTTTGCCGAGCATGTATTCGTAGACGTCGCCCTTGGTGTCGCGGTCGTCCATCGGAATGCCGTCGAGCAGGTCCACCACTTTGGCCAGCAACGCGGGCGTGGGAATGGTAAAGCGCGCATCGCGCATGTGGTGGCTGTAGGTGGAGTCGTCGCTGCCGATGGTTTTCAGGAACGGGAACACGTGGTCGGCAATCACTTCAAACATGGCCGCCGGGGCCAAATGCTTGAAGCGCGACCAGCGATAGTCGTTGTAATTGCAG
This sequence comes from Pseudomonas sp. 65/3-MNA-CIBAN-0223, assembly GCF_040310425.1. Classification (NCBI taxonomy): domain Bacteria; kingdom Pseudomonadati; phylum Pseudomonadota; class Gammaproteobacteria; order Pseudomonadales; family Pseudomonadaceae; genus Pseudomonas; species Pseudomonas sp. 65/3-MNA-CIBAN-0223. The sequence goes on along the minus strand of NZ_JBEOPV010000007.1, from coordinate 95,995 downwards.
CCACGCGGGTCCAGGCCTTGCGGGAAAATCTGCCGCTCGATCGGCTGCTTCAGGCGATTGGCTTTGTTCTCTTCCAGGGTGTGCAACTCATCCAGGCGACGCAGGAACAGCAGGTACGTCAGCTGTTCCATGACCTCCATCGGGTTGGAAATGCCCCCCGACCAGAAAGCATTCCAGATAGCGTCGATTTTGCTCTTGAGTTCGCCGGTGATCACCGCGTGTTGCTCCATAGCTCACGCGCCCGCAGAGCAGGCGCTAAAAAGTGGAGGATGATAACGCCAGAGCAAAGCTTGCGTATGTCAGACGATGGAATTTAATGCGCAGGGATATTCTGTAGGACAAAGGCCTTTCTATACACAGTGGCTTACGTTTTATCAGCGCCAGCGGCTACGCGGTTGGTGCATCTGATGATGGATCATGTGACCCTCGAAAGATGGAGCGTTATTAGGCCGAAGCGCTGATTCACCACCACCTACCGATTACAGGACTCCTTGGCATCATGTGCTACACCGATGCAATGAAAGAACGCATAGAGCAGGACGTGGCCGCTAGAGGCCTGACGTTGTCTGTTCATGCGCGTCCGGGATGGTATTTCCAATGATCAGATTTACCCAAGGCAACCTTTTGGAAGCCAACACCGACGCCCTCGTCAACACGGTGAATACCGTAGGCGTGATGGGCAAAGGTATCGCGCTGATGTTCAAAGAGCGCTTTGCGGAGAATTACCGTCTGTATTCGGCCGCCTGCAAGGCTGGCGAGGTAGAGACGGGCAAGGTTCATGTAACGGCAGTCAATGAACTCGAAGGTCCTCGCTGGATCGTAAACTTCCCTACCAAGCGTCACTGGCGATCGCCGTCGCAGATGACATGGATAACAGAAGGTTTACACGATCTACGTCGCTTCCTGATTGAAAACGACGTGCGGTCCATAGCTGTTCCACCGCTAGGTGCCGGTAACGGTGGTTTGAAATGGCCAGAAGTTCGCGAACAGATTGTTGATGTCTTGAGTGATCTGGATGTCGATGTTCTGGTATTCGAGCCTTCAAATCAGTATCTGAATGTCGCCAAGCGTAGCGGCGTGGAAAAACTGACGCCTGCTCGCGCGCTCATCGCCGAACTGGTACGCCGCTACTGGGTTTTAGGTATGGAATGCAGCCTGCTTGAGATTCAGAAACTGGCCTGGTTTCTGGAGCGTGCGATTGAGAAGCTGCCAGACACCAAAAACCCGCTGGATCTTAAGTTCGTTGCTCATCAATACGGACCGTATGCCAATCGGCTGGAGCATCTGCTCAATAACCTGGATGGCAGCTATCTACATTGCGACAAGCGCATCAGTGATGCGGGTATCAGCGATGTGATCTGGTTTGACCAAGAGCGCAAAGCCTTTTTGCAAACCTACCTCAAGACCGAGGCCAAGGAATATTCCCAAGCCCTGGAGCAAACTGCTAAGTTGATCGACGGCTTCGAGTCGCCATTCGGCATGGAATTGCTGGCGACAGTCGATTGGCTGCTAAGTCAGGAGGGAGTATCCCCGACAGTTCCTGCTGTGCGCGAAGCGTTAAAGGATTGGGATGGCGGAGCCGGTGCTGCCGCTCGTAAAATTAGGCTGTTCGACGACTCGGCACTTGATATCGCACTCAAACGCCTGACCTCCAGTAGCTTTTCCCACTGACGTGAACTTCCAGGATCATGAGCCCGCAACTGCGGAACGCTGTTCGGCGAGGATGTCCTCAACCGTGCGCTCATGGCCAGCTCTCAGCGAACGGCATGTTGTAGCCCAAGAGCTACAAATAAAGCTTAATCCATTGATTCTGTAGCCCCGAAGCCTCAATTTTTCAGGCCTCTAGTAAATGGGCACGGATTAATCAATTGTGCAGCAGCCTGCTGCACAATTGGGCCCGCAACAGGGCTGGGGCACCAAAGTGGTCGACCGCTTGGCTCACGACTTGCGCGCAGCCTTTCTTGATAGGAAGGGGTTTTCTTCACGTAATCTCGAATACATGCGCGCCTTGCCGAGGCGTATCCCGACGCGGAATTTGTGCAAGGGGGGCTTGCACAATTGCCTTGGTATCACCAGGTAGCCCTGCTGGACAAATTGCCAAGCGCAATCCGACCTTGCCCGCGAATCACTGAAAAACCCTTACCGTTTCGACTTCCTGGGCCGGACGTTTGACTTATATATTTGGTAGGCGCAAACGCCTGTAAACACTGCGGTTGCACTATCCGAGCCTCACGGATAACTAAACCCCTTAACCAGCGTCAACTCCCCCACCGCCCGCATCGGCACTACAAACGTCTCCATCTTCTCGTTCGGCGTGCCCTCCTCCGTAATCACCGTCACCTGCGCCGTCGTCAGCGGCTGCACGGCATCTTCCTGGCCTTCGTCATCGCTGCGGTACCCGCCGCCGAAGTAATTCACGTACACCAGGTATTGCCCCTTGATCGGTGCCGGCATGGCGAAGATTTCCGGGCCGTAGCCGGTGGTAACGTCGACGTCGAGCGCCGCGCCGTTCGGGACGGCGCGGTCGCCGTACCAGATGTGGGCGCCGTCCGGGGTGATGAGGTGCAGGTCCAGGTCAGTGTTGTCGCTGTCCCATGCCAGCAGCACCCGCAGCTTGGCCGGGGTGGCGCCGCCGCTGGTGTTGAGGAATTGAGTGCGGTGGCGATGCTGGCCGTCGGGGCTGCGGACTTCGACGCTGTTGCTGCCGCTGGGGAATGAGAACGGGCGATCGAAGCGGCCGGCGTCGTCGATCTTCAGGGGCATGCTGACGCCGTTGACGATCAGGCGGCCTGGCTCGGTGGATTTGGGGGTGGCCTTGATCTGGCCGCTGATGCGGGCGGTGTTGGCCTGGCCGGCTGGCGTGTTGACCGACGAAGCCGGGTAGTTGACGGTCTGGCGGAAACGCTCGCCCTCCCCCTCGGGCGCACCGGTGCGCCAGCCGCCGACGGGGGTGTCGAGTTTCACGGCGCTCTGGGCCGCCACAAATGTCGGCAACAGGCAGAGGAACAGGATGATCGGTGAATAACGGAGTTTCATGGCCTATTCCAGCAGCAGGTGACGGGCAAGCCCTTCGATGTAGGTTTCGTCCTGGCCGTTGGGATGTGCTTCAAAGGCCAGGTGCAGGTATTCATGAGTCAGGTCGAGACGATCCTGCAGCGAGAGCACGCCGCGCACATAGAGCCGCTGGCGTTCGCGGTCGACGTAGGGGCGGCCGAACGCCAGGCGGCAGACGGCGAAAGTGCTGACTTCGTTGTAGCCGACCTCGCTGTCCAGCCGCGCACGCCAGCCTCGCCGCTGTTTTTGCAGCCAGTCCTGGGCGGCGGGCAGGGCTTCACAGGACGCGACCGGGTTGTCCCAGCGGCTGAGGCTGGCGCGCGGGTAGGCGTGCAGCAGGATGGCGTCGTAGCGCTGGCCGGCGTTGGCTTGTTCGACGGCTTGTTGCCAGGAGAGCTTGTCCGGGCCCGGTTGGTCAGAATGATAGGTGATGGTGCTGCCGGCCAGGACCAGGTCGCTGGTCCACGCGGCGATGTTGCGCGATTCGGCGGTGGCCGGGCGTGGGGCGACACGTTGACGGGTGCTGCTGTCGTCGATGCTCAGGCAGTCGCCGCTGCGGGTGGCGTTTTGCAGCAAGTAGGTGCGGATCGCGATGGCCAGGGCTTTGGCAGCCTCAACCGGTTCGGACTTGGCTTCTCGTTGCAGGACACGGGCGACGTATTCTTCGCGGTCCAGGCGCGCAACGAGTTTGTCCTTGAGCAGAAACAGCTCGCCGTCGCTGTGGATATCCAGCTGATTGCCATTAGCGAACTCCACGCGATAGTCGCCCTGCAATGGCCCATCGGCAACCACCCGATCCGCCGCCAGAACGCGCCCGATCGGATAGCGTGAAAACAGACCAACCTCAACGCAACGTCCCGCATCCAACGGCCAACCCACCGGCAACACTGCGGCCAGGGCCTGGCCATGTTTGCGCAGAACCATCTGACTGGTGCCGCGCCCACCGGCCCAGATCGGCGTGCCATCCACTGTCCATCCGGCAAAACCACCCTGGCGCGACGACGGATCCTGATCGCCCAGCCAGCTCCAGGTTTTCACCCGCAACCGGCCGCCGAGTTCACCGACGACATTGCCGTCCGCCGCGTTCAACACCACATCGAGCAACACCCGCCGCGCCTGATCCTGCGCGGGCATTACGGCCAGCATCCGCAGCAAGTCAACGACCGGAACCCGGGTCGAAGGCTGCAACGACGGCAAGTTCAGCAACCACTGGGGTGCCTGCCGTGCCTGCCAATACGTGCGCCATTCAGCGCCCGCAATGCCCAACCGCGCAGGCTCAAAGTACAGCCCGCAGGACTTCACCAACGCCTGATCACGCCCGATCTTGCCGCCAGCCGTGCAGCAATACACTTCTTCCTTCGACTGCCCGCGACATTCATAAGGTGATTCATGGGCGCCGGTATCCACCAGCCAGGCGTAGACAAATAGCTTCCACACACTGCCTAACGGCGTCTGCAGATCTGAAGGCAACGGCTCGCGGGAGATCAATTGCGTCCGGCTCAACGACAGCAAGTCACCTTTGAAGCCCAGCCGCAGCGGTTCGTCCTGCGCTGTCGCCAGCGCAGGGAGCAAACACAGCAGTAGCCAGACCAGAGGCCGGGTCATGTCAGTGGACCATGACCTGGCCAAGCGCCGGTTTCTGTTCCTGGGCCTGGTGCTGTGGCGCGTAGATCTGGATGAACCGCACTGGCGGCAGGTTGAACTGGCCTTTCTGCGAGAAGCGCACCAGGTGACGCACGCGCAATTCGCCGCTCAAGGCATCCACCGGAATCGCGTAAGCCATTTGCCCCGGTTCGAAACGCGCCTTCTCCAGCGAAGTCGGTTCGGTGCCGGCCTTGCCCATCAACTTGATGCCCCAGGTGGTGCGCTCGACATCGGCGCCCGGCGGCAGCGGCACTTCGATCATGCCGTAGCGCAGCGGTTTCGACGCTTTGCTGGTGATGATCACTTCGTCCAGGTACAGGCTGTCGCTGGACAACGGCTTGCCGTTCACCGGCTCGAGCTTGAAGGTGAAGGCTTCGTCACCGGGCACCAGTCGTGACAAACGGCGGGTAACGGTCACGGCCAATGGATCGGCTGGCGGCTGCCGCGTCTGGAAACTCAGCGCGGCTTTTAACGGCCGCTCCTGTGTCCCGGACAACGTCAGCACTGTCGGCACCGGCGTAGCGCCCTGCCACGTCCAGTACAGCTCACCGGTAGCGCCATGCTGTTTCTTCCAGCCGTCTCCCGGTGCCAGCGCGATGGTGGGCGAGGCCTGTTCAATGCTGCGCGCCAGCCAGGTCAGCGCCAAAGCGCGTTCCAGGGTGGATTGTTGCGGCAGCAGGCGTTGCAGCAAGGCTTGCGCCTGGGCCTGATCGAAGGGTTGCAGCGACAGGTTCAATGCTTCGACAAAGGGTTGTGAACTGACCTCCAGGCGCTGCCGGGAGTCCGCCAGCTGACGATTGAACGCCTCCGGCAGGCTGACCTTCAGCTGGTTGGCCAGGGACGCCGCCAGCACTCGAGCCACCGACAGGCCCAACGCCGAATCCGGATCGCCCATGACCAGGCTGTCTTGAGCGTCGTCGAGCATGTTCGCTGCCGGCCCCTCGCCTGCTTGTGTCAGGTCTTCCAGCAACCCGCTGAGCAAGGTGTTCACCGGCAATTGCATCTGCTTGGCGAAAGCCAGAATCAGCGCCCGCTGCAGCAGTGGCGTGTTCTTCGCTTGCTTGGCGTAAACCTCAAGCACCCGCTGCCAATGCTCCGGCGGCAGGGTCAGTTCCAGCGCTTTGCTGGCGTACCAGTCGGCGTAATAGGCGTAAGCGGTAAGAAAGGCGTCCGGCTCCCCGTCCTGGCCCCACCAGGTGAAACTCGCCGAAGGACCGGCCATTTGCACCAGGCGCAGACGGCTGTTTTGCATGATCAGGCGCAAGCGATCCCGGACCTGAGGGTTCGACGACAGCGATGGATAGGCGATGCTCAATGGCAACAACTGGCTGGCGGTTTGCTCGACGCCGCCGTACGGATAACTCAACAAATCATCGAGCGCCGAGCGGAACAACGCCTGCGGACTGTCATCCAGGCGCAGGCGAATATCCGTCGCGTCCGCCGGCAAGGTCAGCGCTGTATCACCGCTGAGCGCGTCCACGACCTGGCTCTGGGTGACCTGCCAACCTTCACCGGTCGCGGTCAGGCGCACCGCCAGGGCGTCGGCGGTTTTACCGTCCTGCACCAGTTCGGCGGTCCAGTCGCCATTCACAAGCGCAAACGCCGGCAACGCGATGTAGTTGATGCCGTTGTTCAGGGTCACCGGCACGCGCTGGTCGGCGCCGCCGTAATGAATCACCAGCTCAGCCTTGACCGGTTTTTCGGCCTGGCTGAAGGCGAACACACCGAGATCCGGTTTATCGCCGGTACGGAATCGGGCCGGGCCGCTCCACTTCAGGTACAGCGGTTTTTCCGAGCGCACGAATTGTTTCTTTTGCCCGACCTGCCCGTCATCAGCGATGGCCCGGGCGGTGATACGCCAGCGAGTCAGCGAGTCCGGCATCTTGAAGGTGAAACGGGTTTTGCCGCTGGCATCGGTCACCAATTCAGGCTGCCAGGCGGCCGTGTCGACGTCTTCACGACGCGGGCGCTCCAGCACTTTCACCCCGCGTTCGCTGCGGTTGGCTTTGCCCGGCGCGCCTGGGCTGCCGGGCAATGCCACGTCGTAGCTGATGAACGACAGGCTGGCGCTGGTACGCACGTTGTTGCGGCGTGGGTGATAGAAGAACTGGTCGATGGTCGGCGCGACTTCCGGTTGCAGCGCGTAGATCATTTCATCCACGACGCTGACCGTCAGGTGCGCCGCAATTGGCTTGCCGGCGAACTGCGTGGTGAGGTCAACCGACACGGTATCGCCCGGCTGGTACGTCTCTTTATCGGTGGCAATCGCCACGTCGATTTGCGGCGTCACCACTTTGATGCCGGCGTTCTGGAAGCTGTACTGACCGCCCTTGGTGTAGAGCACGGAGAATGTCAGGTTCGGTGCAAAGTTATCCTTCACCGGGATACGCGCGCGGTACTGGGTCTCGCTGAGTTTTTCCATCTTCAGCCAGTCACCGCCCCGGGACAGCAACGCGGTGGCCTCGACCTTGTCACGCTCCAGGGACAGCAGTGCATCGCTGACCGGTTCCGGGAAGGTGATCAAGGCGAGGGCTTCTTCGCCGGTCTTGTACTCGGGTTTATCGAGGACAATTTCCACAGTGCCCGGCACGGCTTTGACGCCCTCGCCGGTGACCGAATGACCGGTGGCGCCGACGACGCGGCCATGCGCATCCTTCAGCGTCAGGTTGTAGGTGCCCGGACGGTCGAAAGCGATAGTGAAGCCTTGGTCTTTGGCGCCGAGTTTGCCGTCGCCGGTGGTCTGGTCTTCCAGTCGCACCCAGCTGTAGCTGCTCGGGGTCACGGCTTTGCTTTGCTCGCCAGCACTTTCGTTGGCGTAGCCGAAGGCAACCTTGTCGCCGACTGCGCTGAAGCGCTGCGGTGCACGCAAGCTGAAACTTGCAGCACCACGGTCGATGAGGATTTCCTTGGTGGTCCTGACCCGATACGCCGCGCCATCGCTGGCGAACACCGTGAGCATGTAGCGGCTCGGTTTGTCGGCGGCCGGCAGGTCGAGGGTCGCGTTGCCCTTGGCATCGGTGGTCAGTTCGGTGCTGGTCAGCTCAATCGGGAATTGCCCGAGGTATTGCAGCTCGTTGTCGACCATCGACAACTGCTGGGCGCGCAGGCTCAGGGTCAACTTGGCGTTGGCCACCGGCTTGCCGTCCGGGTACAACAGCACGAGACTGCCCTTCACCGGCTCGCCCGTGCGGTAATCCTGCTTGGCCAGGTTCAGCGAGATTTCGAAGTGCGGCTTGATGTATTCGGCGACGCGAAAGGCACTGCTGTAGGCCTGATCCTTGTAGCTGAAACGCAATTCATAACCGCCCGCCACTGCGTTTTCCGGCAGCTGGAAACGGCCCTGGGTACCGGATTTGGAGTCGAGCTTCAGAGCCAGCGATTGCAGCGCCGTGCCGGTGGCATCGAGCACGGTCACGTTGACGTCGGCAGCAGTCGGCGCCAGAGAATCCCGGGCGTTCTTGAACTCGCGGCCGACGATTTTCAGCGACACCCAATCCCCTGGCCGGTAAAGCGGCCGGTCGGTAAACGCATAGAGTTTGGTGTCGTAGATTTCGCTGTCGTAATAGAAGTTCTCGGAGACGAAAACATCGCCCTCCTCGTCCTCGCCGATCACGAACGAACGCTCAGGGCTGACGTGTTTCAGGCGCAGCAAACCGTCGGTGTCGGTAGCGCCGCTGCTCATCACGCCGAGGCCATCGGTCCACAGCACGTTAACCTTCGGCACCGAGCTGCCTTCGTGTTTGCGCGCCGCCCAGACCACCAATTCATCACCGGCAATTTTGCTCACCGCCACGGTGTTGGAGACGAACACCATGGTGGTTGCGCGGTACTTGCCGATCAGCGCCTCCACCAGGTAAAGACCCGGCTTCAAATGACCCAGCGGGATGTAGACGTTGCCCGTAGCGACGCTGACAAAATCGCTGGAGGAACCGGCCAGGTTCACGCCTGGCGGCGGCTGGATCGGCTTGGCTTCCCACAGCGGATAGCGGAACTGGCTGACCACCGGCAAGCCCGGAATCAGGGCGAACTGCGGCTGGGCATCGTAGGGCGTGGGCGCAGCCATGGCGGCGCCCATCTTCAGCTCCGGTACTTGCTCGGTGACCTGTTTACGCGACTCGTAGGAAAACGCTCGCTGCATCACCCGACGGGACTTGCGATACCAGTTATCCCACAGGTACGCGAGGGTGTTCGACAGGCCTTCGCCCTTGAACTGGCCATCGCTGACCACGCGGTGCAGGTTCTTCTGGCGCTTGAGAAAGTCCAGCGGCTTGTCGATGCGATACACCCGGATATCCGCGCCGCCATAGGGCTCCATGCGAAACCGGCGATAATCGCGCCCGGGAGCTTCGAGCCGAACCACTGCGGGTTCGTCGCTGGCAAAACTGCTGTCGGCCAGCAGGAAAAAACTTTCGCCGGCCACCGGCGTGTAGCCACTTGGCTCGACGCTGTCTTCAGCATGAGCCGCCGGGAAAGGCAGCATCACAACCAACAGCAAAGGCAGAAAGCGCAGCATGCGGGCACCGATCATTGGGAGAGAAAATTCAGTCGATAGACGCCGATGAAGTTGGGATTGGCTGCGTCGGGTATCCATCGGGTGTCCTTCCATGTCATGAGTTGCTGCAGGCTCGCGGAGCGCATGCCGTTGTCAGTCGGGGTGGTGGTGCCAGTGTGATAGGCAATGTGGCGGCCCATCCAGATCATCAGGTGCTGGTCGTCACCCTGATCAAAAAACATCAGGTCGCCGGGCCGGGCCTGAGCCACGTCACGGCCAACCAGATGACTGTTGAACTGGATCAGCTTGATCGCGTTGACGTAGGGCCCGACCTTGCCGCCACCTTGCTGCCACTGTCGGGCCAGGCCACGTTGCGCCTCACTCAGTTGCAATTCCGGCGGCAGGTAGCGATTGGACAGGCCATTGCTGCGCAGCCATTTGTCGTCATGCACCTTCAGGGCTTCGTTGGCGGCAAATCGAACCAGCCCGGCGCAGTCCTGCTGATACCAACGGGGGCTTGGGCCCTGCACCAACTGTTCCTGGGCGATGCGTACGAACCAGGCGCGAAACACTTGGGATTGCTGTGGATCGAGCGAAGCCGCGTCGCTGGCGAACACGTGAGTGCCCAAGAGCATCGCCACCAGGCCAAGGCTGCGGACAAGCAAGGTCACAGGGCTTTCCACTGCAGCGGCAGCCACTGCCAATGGCCGTTGGGCTCACTGCCTTCGGGCAAGGTCAGGGCGTATTTACCGTAGCCGCCCAGCGTGCGCAGTTTGGGCATCAGGTAAGTCTGGGCGGCGTTGTAAAACACCGGTTCCATGTCCTGTGGCAGGCTGTCGAGGGTTTCCTGCTGCATCAGTTGCGCCATGGCATCGGGGCCGAAATACACCGGCATCAACAGGTCTTTGGGCACCAGGTCGGCCATCGGCGGAAAACGCTTGTCGAGGGTGTCGAGGGCTTTGTCGACGAGTTTGTCGTCGAGGGAGAACAGCAGCGTCGAACCATGGCGCGCCAGACTCACCCGCATGAACGCCTTGCCGGTGATCGCCGCCGGTTGCTCGGCCTCGCTGGCTGCATAGGGGCCGAAGTTGGAGCTGACCTGACGCTGCCACTGGCGGGTTTCACCCTGCAGTTTTTCCACCACAGGGAAAGCATGCTCATCGACCTTGCCTTCATAGGCACCGACCATCGAGCCGAACAAAGTGCCCAGGTCGCCGTCGAGCCTGGCGCTGTCATCATCGTCCAGGCTCGCCACCAGCAGCGGCGTGTACAGCCGCGAATCGGCGTACCAGCACAGGCCGGCAGCACCGGCCATGTGTTCGGTCAACGCCTGGGCTACCTTGTCGTCGGCACCGAGCTTCACCAGTAAGGGTTGCTGTTGCTCGGCGGCCAGCGGCAAAGCCACGCAGGCGCTGGCGCCCATGGGCATGGCCTGCCAGATCGGCTTGAAATCGAAGTCTGGCTGGTTGTCCAGTTCGTCCATGGCGAGGAAGCTGTGCCAGCCCTTGTCGTCCATGTCGAAGCGAAGCCCGGCAAAGTTGGGGATGAAGCGCTGGTAGCCCATGGCCAAAACACTGGAATTCACCGACAGCCGCTGTTTCACCTCCGGGGCTCGGGGTTGCAGGCCAAAGGCCTCGGGGAACAGTTTTTCGCCGTTGAGCAAGGCCGCGATGGCCTGGCTGGAAACACTGCCCGGCTCTGGCGCTGCGCCAGCTTCTGGGTCTTGCAGGCGGATCGGATTGGACAGCACCACTAATTTGTCGCCATGAGAAGCGAACAGCAACGCCTTGGTAGCGTTATAGGTCAGCTGGTACAGCGCGACGTCGTCGGCGCCGACTTTCACCTCGGCGACCTTGCTCAACTGGGTATCATCCAGCGCCACCTTGGCCAGCGGCTCCAGCACTTTGGCCAGGCCTCCACGATCCATCACCAGCAGAAAATCCTTCAGGCGACCATCTGCCCCGCGCCACAGTGCAACGTCTGCCGGCTGATCGAACAGCTGCTCGATGAGGCTGTCCTGTAATTTAAGGTCATGCTCGTAGATGATCCGCCGCAGGCTGCCGATCACGCCCAGGCGATCGGCATGGGTCTCGTAATAGAAGACGAAATCCTCAGTCAGGGTTTCCTTGAGGAACGGCACGGCCAGCAGGTCTTTGGGCAACTGACTCAGGGAATGGGTTTCGAGCAGGCCGTCCGGCCGGCTCATCCCCAGCTTGTCGCTGGCCAGCAGCGCCATCGGCGCCTTGGGTTTGTACATGAACCAACCCATGGCGCCGGCCACGCCAGCCACTACGCACAGCCCGATCAACAGTGCCGGCCAGCGACGCGGGGGATTGGCTGACGCAGGTACAGTGTTATCGCTCATATTCACGCTCATGTTCCCGAGGCTCAGCTGTTCATCCGTGGAGCGGGATGCTTAATAGTTGAAAGTCTTGACCAGCAGCAGGTCACCAATCGCGCGCAGGGGCACGATGAAGGTTTCGCGTTTTTCGTTGACGGTGTTCTCGTTCAGCACCAGGTTGATTTGCGAGGTGATGACCTCGTTCTGGTTACTGGTCTCATCGAAGTTATAGCCGCCGCTACCGAAGTTGCCCCAATAGTTGACGTAAACCAGATAGGTGCCACGGATCGGCGCGGTCATGGTGAACATTTCCGGGCCGGGACCGTCCACCCCGTCCGGGTCCAGGCCGCCCCCGTTGGATAACGCCGGATGCGACCAGAATGCATGCTGGCCATCGGGTGTGACGATGTGCAGGTCGAGCTCGGCTTTCGGATCGTCCCAGCCCAGCACCACGCGAATCTGCGCCGGGGTGCGCAGGCTGTTGGCCTCATAGAATTGAACGCGCTTGAGGGATTTGCCTTCGGCGCTGCGCACTTCGACACTATTGGAGCCGGCACCGAACGCATAGGGCCGGGCGAAGCGGCCCTGGTCGTCGGTGTACAGATTCAGGGGATTGCCGTTGACCGCCAGGGTATGCGGCCCGCGCTGGGTGCCGATGGCCTTGAGCTGGCCCTGGATCATGGTGCGATTGCGCTGCACGCCCCGGTCGATGGGTGGCGTCGGATAGGCAACCTGAGGGTATTCACTGCGATCGAGCAAGCCGTTGTAGCGCCAGCCACCGACCGGTTCTGACAATTGCGCCGTCGGCTCGGCCAAGGCAGCGCAGGCCCAGCCCAGCAGCATCAGCAGTGAAAGAAAACAACGCATGTGACGCCTCCTGCCATGCATAACGAAACCTGGCACCCGATCCTCGGTGCGTTAAAGATCCAAAAATTGCGTTTCGTCAGAATGACCCGCGAATATCGGGTCAAGGATGGCGCGAGGTTAGACAGTCGGGCAGTTTTTAACAATCAGGTCCGGCTGATTTGCAGTAGGAATCGCGACCAAGGGGTGGACGGTGAGCCGAATAAACGCCATATTCGGCTCATCAGATGAGCCGAATAGACTATCTAATCGGCTCACACATCTCAAAAGGACCGGATTATGGCCCTGAACTGGATCTGGCAGCAGCCGGATTGGCCTGACTTCAACTGGCAAACCGAACGCCTCGCACCTTTGCTGCGCGACTGCGTCCAGGTGCAAGGACAGTTGATGGGCATGTCGAGCTCGGTGAGTCATTCGCTGAGCGCGCAGAGCGAACTGGATGCTTTGCTGCAAAACATCGTCACCTCTTCCGCCATTGAGGGTGAGCAACTGAATGTCGGGTCGGTACGGTCGTCGCTGGCGCGACGCTTGGGGCTGGAGTTGATCGACGGCAATAACGTGAGCCAGCGCAGTGAAGGCTTGGCGCAACTGATGCTTGATGCCACCCGGCATTTTGACCAGCCGCTGACATTGGCACGCCTTTTTGATTGGCACCAGTGGCTATTTCCCGAGCAGGACTCCAACCTGTCCGCCCGACCGATCCGTGTCGGCGCGTTACGCGGCGATGACCCGATGCAAGTGGTGTCAGGACGAATCGACAGGCCCACCGTGCACTTTGAAGCTCCGCCCAGGCTCGGTCTTGAACAGCATCTGCAGACTTTCCTGGCGTGGTTTGAAGCCAGCCGTAGCCAAGCGAATCTCGATCCACTACTGCGGGCGGGCATTGCGCACTTCTGGTTTGTCACTCTGCATCCCTTCGACGACGGTAACGGTCGGCTGACGCGAACGATCACCGATCTTGCGCTGGCCCAGGGTGAGGCGCAGGCCATTCGGTTTTATGCGATGTCAGCGAGCATTCTTGAAGACCGTTCGGGGTACTACCGGGTACTGGAAAACAGCCAGAAGGCGACGGTTGATATCACAGAGTGGCTGGAGTGGTTTCTGAAAACCCTGTTGCGCAGCTTGCGGCAGGCCATGGTGAGGATCGAATCGGTGCTGGGCAAGGCGCGGTTCTGGCAGGCGCACCGGGAGTCTGCACTGACGGTAGAACAAACCAAGGTATTGAACCGTTTGCTCGATGGTGGGGAGCACGGTTTCGAAGGCGGGATTAGCGCGGCGCAGTATCAGGCTGTGGCGAAGGTGTCCAAGGCGACTGCCACTCGTCACCTATCCGAACTGCTGGAGAGGGGTTATCTGAGGCGACTGCCCGGCGGCGGGCGTAACACTCGATATCAAATCAATTTTCCAGACCCTTCAACACAATGACCTGTTGAAACACACTCCTGTGGGAGTGTGGCAATGCCCCTGAAACAGGGCATAAAACCCCCGTTCATTTGCCCATAACCCCCATGTCTGCTAGTGTCGCGCCGGTTTAACGTCAACCGGAAATAGCCGCCATGGCCCGCAAAAAAGCTGCACTGGATTTCGAACAATCCCTCGCTGACCTGCAAACACTGGTCGAGCGACTGGAGAACGGCGAGTTGTCGCTGGAAGATTCGCTGACGGCTTTCGAGCAGGGCATCGGGCTGACTCGCGATTGCCAGGCGGCGCTGGCTCAGGCCGAGCAAAAGGTGCAGGTGCTGCTTGAGCGCGATGGCGAACTCGCCGAGGAACCCTTCGACGCGGAACAACCGGAATGATTGCCGCCTATTCGGCCAACAGCCAGGCGCGTGTCAATGCGGCACTGGATACCTTGTTCATCGCCCCAAGCCCCGAACTCGGGCGTTTGTACGAAGCCATGCGTTACAGCGTGATGAACGGCGGCAAACGCGTTCGCCCATTGCTGGCCTATGCCGCCTGCGAAGCACTGGGTGGCAAGGTCGAGCAGGCCAATGGTGCGGCCTGTGCGGTTGAGCTGATCCACGCCTACTCCCTGGTGCACGACGATTTGCCGGCCATGGACGACGACGATCTGCGTCGCGGCCAGCCGACTACGCACAAGAAGTTCGATGAAGCGTGCGCCATTCTGGCCGGTGACGGCTTGCAGAGCCTGGCGTTCAGCGCCCTGCTCGATCCGCAGCTGAGCAGCGCCGATGCTGACATCCGCCTGCAGATGGTCAGCGCCCTGGCGTTGGCCGCAGGCCCGGCCGGCATGGTGGGTGGCCAGGCCATCGACCTCGGCTCGGTCGGCCTGAAGCTCGATCAGAAGGCGCTCGAATACATGCACCGGCACAAGACCGGCGCGTTGATCGAAGCCAGCGTCAAGCTTGGCGCCCTGGCCAGCGGTCGTGCCGAAAAGGACAAACTGAATTTCCTGCAGACTTATGCACAGGCCATCGGCCTGGCGTTTCAGGTGCAGGACGACATTCTTGACGTAGAAAGTGATACCGCCACCCTGGGCAAACGCCAGGGCGCCGATATTGCGCGCGACAAACCGACCTATCCCGCCCTGCTCGGCCTCGACGCGGCCAAGGCTTACGCCCTGGAACTGCGCGATCAGGCCCTGCAGGCCCTGCGACCGTTTGACGCGGCAGCGGAGCCGTTGCGCGACCTGGCCCGCTATATTGTCGAGCGCCGCAGCTGAAGGCGTATCCGCCAAGTTAAAACCAACGCGTGGGCAGGGGGCGATGCATCAGGTAAACTGCCGCATCTTCTATACCTATAACGATTCGCCTGATGCCCACGACGTTTCATGAGATTCCCCGCAAGCGCCCGACCACGCCCCTGCTCGACCGTGCCAACACGCCGGACGGCCTGCGCCGGTTAGGCGAAGCCGAGCTGGAAACCCTGGCCGATGAGTTGCGCCTGGAATTGCTCTATACGGTCGGACAGACCGGTGGGCATTTCGGTGCCGGCCTGGGCGTCATCGAGCTGACCATCGCGTTGCATTACGTATTCGACACCCCGGATGACCGGCTGGTGTGGGACGTGGGTCATCAGGCTTATCCGCACAAAATCCTCACCGGCCGCCGCGAGCGCATGGCCACCTTGCGCCAGAAGGACGGCGTTGCTGCGTTCCCGCGTCGCTCCGAAAGCGAGTACGACACCTTTGGTGTCGGCCACTCCAGCACCTCGATCAGTGCCGCGCTGGGCATGGCCATCGCCGCCCGCCTGCAGAACAGTGATCGCAAGGCGATCGCGGTGATCGGCGACGGCGCACTGACCGCCGGCATGGCCTTCGAAGCGCTGAACCACGCGCCGGAAGTGAACGCCGACATGCTGGTGATTCTTAACGACAACGACATGTCGATTTCGCGCAACGTCGGCGGCCTGTCGAATTACCTGGCGAAGATCCTGTCGAGCCGCACTTACGCGAGCATGCGTGAAGGCAGCAAGAAGGTCCTGTCGCGCCTGCCCGGTGCCTGGGAAATCGCTCGTCGTACTGAGGAATATGCCAAGGGCATGCTGGTCCCCGGTACGTTGTTCGAGGAATTGGGCTGGAACTACATCGGACCGATCGACGGCCACGACCTGCCGACCCTGATCGCGACCCTGCGCAACATGCGCGACCTCAAGGGCCCGCAGTTCCTGCACGTGGTCACCAAGAAAGGCAAAGGCTTCGCTCCGGCAGAAGTCGACCCGATCGGCTATCACGCGATCACCAAGCTGGAGCCGGTCGACGCACCGGCGGCGGCCCCGAAGAAAGCCGGCGGCCCCAAGTATTCGGGCGTATTCGGCGAGTGGCTGTGCGACATGGCCGCCGAAGACCCGCGACTGGTCGGCATCACTCCGGCCATGAAGGAAGGCTCGGACCTGGTGGCGTTCAGCGAACGGTTCCCGGAGCGCTATTTCGACGTGGCGATTGCCGAACAGCACGCCGTGACCTTGGCGGCAGGCATGGCTTGCGAAGGTGCCAAACCGGTGGTGGCGATCTACTCGACCTTCCTGCAACGCGGCTACGACCAGCTCGTGCATGATGTGGCGGTGCAGAACCTCGACGTACTGTTTGCTATCGACCGTGCCGGCCTGGTGGGCGAAGACGGTCCGACCCACGCGGGCAGCTTCGACCTGTCGTTCCTGCGCTGCATTCCCGGCATGCTGGTAATGACACCGAGCGACGAAAACGAACTGCGCAAGATGCTCACCACCGGCCACCTGTACAACGGTCCGGCAGCAGTGCGCTACCCACGTGGCACTGGCCCGAATGCTGCGATAGAAAAAACCCTGGAGCCGATCGACATCGGCAAGGGCATCGTTCGCCGCCAGGGCAGCAAGGTCGCCCTGCTGGTGTTTGGCGTGCAACTGGCCGAAGCGTTAAAGGTCGCCGAGACGCTGGATGCAACCGTGGTCGACATGCGTTTCGTCAAGCCACTGGATGAAGCCCTGGTCCGTGAAATTGCCGGCCATCACGACTTGCTGGTGACCGTCGAGGAAAACGCGATCATGGGCGGCGCTGGCGGCGCGGTCAGCGAATTTCTGGCTCGGGAAAATATCCTCAAGTCCATGCTGCACCTGGGCTTGCCGGACCTTTACGTTGAGCACGCGAAGCCGGCGCAGATGCTGGCTGAGTGTGGACTGGATGAGGCCGGGATCGAAGCTTCGATTCGCCAGCGCCTGCAGTTGTTCAATTTGTAACCACCCCGCGTAGGAGCTGCCGAAAGCTGAGATCCTTTGATCTTGCCCTTCGCCAGCTCCTGATCTGCCAAAACACAATCAAAAGATCGCAGCCTTCGGCAGCTCCTACAGGGCGTTGTGCCGCATCACCTCGGATCCTCCATGAAACTCTCCTCGCTCGCCCTGGCGCTGACCCTCCTGCCAGCCGGTCCGCTCCTGGCCGACACCTTTGAACGCGACCAGGCCCTGAAGCTTCCCGACGTGCTGATCAGCGCCAACCGCCAGGTCGAAGCGCGCAACGACAGCAGCGCCGCCAACACTGTGTTCACCCGCGAAGATATCGACCGCCTGCAACCGGCCAGTGTCACCGACCTGCTGCGGCGCGTGCCGGGGGTACAGGTCGGACAAACCGGCGGGCGCGGCAGCCTGCCGGGGATCTACATTCGCGGCACCCGGTCGGCGCAGAGCCTGGTGCTGGTGGATGGCCAGCGCATCGGCAACTCGACTTCCGGCGACAGCAACCTGCAGCACATCAACATCGAGCAGGTTGAGCGAGTGGAAGTGTTGCGTGGCTCCCGGTCGGTGATTTACGGCAGCGATGCCATTGGCGGGGTGATCCAGATTTTCACCCGCCGCGGCGGCGAGCCGGGCCTGAAGGCGCGCCTGCATGCCGGCTTTGGCAGCAATCAGACCTGGGAACGCAGCCTTGGCTTGTCTGGCGGTGACGAGAAAACCCGTTTCGACCTCGGGGCCAGTCTCGATGAGACGGCCGGCATCGATCGCACCCACGAGTCGTACCCCAGCGATGGCGACCATGATGAGTACCGTAACAAGTCGGTGAGCATGAGCCTCAGCCATGCGCTGACCGATGACATCGAAGTCGGCGCCAACCTGTTGGATAACCGCGGCAAAAGCGCGTTTGACAACCCGTTTGGCCGCTTCGACCTGGACACGTTTGAATCATTTCAACAGCAACCCTACAGCGACTTTGCCGTCAGCAGCTTCAGCAGCTACGTCGATGCCCGGGTCAACGACCGCTGGAAAACCCGGGTCGAACTGGGGCACAGCGAGAACCGCGAGAAGACGCTCGACAAGCTCAGCGACGAGCGCAGCGTCTTCAACACCTACCGCGACTCGGTGAACTGGCAGAACGACCTGACGCTCAATGACCGCAACAGCCTGATCCTTGGCGGCGACTGGTATGAAGACCGGATCAACAGCAGCACGCCGTTCGATGAAGACAGTCGCTGGAATCGTGCTGCGTTCATTCAGCACCGCTACCAGGCGCAGAGTTTTTCCACGGAGCTGGGCTTGCGCCGGGACCAGAACCAGCAGTTTGGCGGCCAGAACAGCTGGAGTGGCACCTTTACCCTGCCGCTGAATCCGGACAATGACCTGTTGCTGAGCTACAGCGAAGGTTTCCGCGCACCGACCTTCAACGACCTGTATTACCCGGATTTTAGCAACCCGGATCTCAAGCCGGAAACCTCGAAGAGCTACGAGCTGCAGTGGCGCAGCCAGTTAAGCGACACCAGTCGCCTGGAGGCGTCGCTGTATCGCACCGACCTGGAAGACGCGATCATTTTCGGCAGCAATTCACGCCCGCAGAACATCGCATCGGCGCGCATCAACGGGTTCGAGGCTGCGTTGAAGCAGGAACTGTTCGGCTGGCAAGGCAACCTGGGCCTAGCGATCATTGATCCGCAGGATCGCGACACCGGCCATACCCTGGCCCGCCGCGCTCGACGCACCCTGAGCCTGGACCTGGATCGACAGTTTGACCGGCTGGGCGTCGGCGCCAGCTGGCAGGCCGTGAGCAGCAGTTACGACGACGAGACTAACCAGCAGCCCTTAGGCGGTTATGCGCTGCTGGGGTTGCGCAGCAGCTGGGAGTTGAATCGCGAGATCAGGCTTGAACTGAAGGTGGATAACCTGCTGGACAAGGGTTACAGCCGGGTGCTGTACAGCTATGACGGGAGTCAATACGGGTATCGCGAGGAAGGCCGGGCGTGGATGTTCGGGGTGAGCTGGACGCCGGAGCTCTGACCCAACGTTGCCTGGGCTGGCCTCATCGCGGGCAAGTCGAACCGTCGAACCGCCGCTCCCACAGGTTTCAGGTAAGGCACAAAACCTGTGGGAGCGTGGCTTGCCCGCGATGCAGGCGACTCGGTTTAGCGCTCCGGCGCAATTAACCGACACAATGCGGCCGTCGCCTCGACCATCTGCCCGCTAGGCCGCTCCAGCCCCTTATCCACCACGCGCAACAACCGCCCGTGCGCCACGGCCGCGACCTGGGGCCAGCCCCTCCATGCCTCAAGCTGTGCCTGATCCCCGGCCAGAATGACCTCGGGATTGCGCTGCAGCACCGCCTCCACGCTCACCTGCGGCGCCGGCAGCTGCAGGTCGGCAAACACATTGCGCGCCCCACACACCTCAAGCGCATCACTGATGATCTGCCCGCCACCCACGGTATACAGCGGTCGATCCCAGACCTGATAGAACACCCGCAACGGTTCATCCCTTCGGTATCGCTGGCGCAACTCAGCCAGGCGAGCTCGCAGACTTGCAGCCAGCGCCAGACCCCGCTCCGGTCGCCCGAGCTGGCGGGCTATCGCTTCGATCTGTGCCGCAAGTTGTTGCAGGTCATGCGGTTCGGCAACATAAGTGGGGATATTCAGGCGCTTGAGCTGTTCGCGCTGGGCCGGGCCGACG
The DNA here is from genome assembly GCF_040310425.1 of Pseudomonas sp. 65/3-MNA-CIBAN-0223. Taxonomy (NCBI): domain Bacteria; kingdom Pseudomonadati; phylum Pseudomonadota; class Gammaproteobacteria; order Pseudomonadales; family Pseudomonadaceae; genus Pseudomonas; species Pseudomonas sp. 65/3-MNA-CIBAN-0223. The sequence goes on along the minus strand of NZ_JBEOPV010000007.1, from coordinate 76,235 downwards.
CTGCCGGGCCATAACAACAGCAAATCCGGCTTGAGACTGAGCAGGCGCTCCATGTCCAGCTGGCCGTAGCGGCCGACCGAAGCCAGATGATTCAGTGCAGCGGGGCGCTCGCCGGCATCCAGTACGCCCACGAGGAGATCTGCGGAATTCAACTCAACGACGATTTCAGTCAGGGATGGCGCCAGGCTGACAACCCGCTCGACCGCCGCAGCGTTGCCGCTCACGGCCAGCAGCAGTACCGCCAGCCAATTACGCCACATCAGCCAAGCTGACGCGGGATGCGGTAGAGGTAGAACAACACGGCGGTCGACAGCGCCAGCAGAAACAGCGGCACCGCTTCCAGGCCGACAAACACCGCCAGGGCGCCGATCCAGGCAGGCAAACCGGCGACCAGGAACGCCGTGCGTCGCTTGGCGGCCAGGGTGATCCAGGCGGCGGGCTCTTCAGGGGTGTCGAGGGCTTTTTGCGTGGCGATCAGCGCGTGCTTGTAGGCTCCGAAGAATTTCAGGCTGACAAACATCGAGGCGACGCCGGCAATGAACAAAGGCATCGCCAACACCGGCAGGATGGGCTCCATTTGGCCGAACACGCCGTTGATCACGAACAATGGCACCAGCGCCAGCGCCAGGTATTGCCACCAGTTAACGGACAGTCGCCGCCGCACCTGACCTCGGGTCACGCCCGATCCGCCTCGCCCTGATGCTCGTTGCCCATCATGTGGTCGAGCTTGCTCGCCTTGGTGGCCAGGTACAGTTTGTTGTGCGGGTTATGCCCGGTGTGCAGCGGCACGCGCTCGGCGACCACGATGCCCATGTCGGTCAAGGCTTTGACCTTGCGTGGGTTGTTGGTCATCAGGCGCAGGGACTTCACTCCCAGGTGTTCCAGCATCGGCAGGCACATGGCGTAGTCACGCTGGTCAGCGGCGAAGCCCAGGCGCTCGTTGGCTTCGACGGTGTCGGCGCCCCCGTCCTGCAATTCATAGGCCCGGATCTTGTTCAACAGGCCGATGCCGCGACCTTCCTGGCGCAGGTACAGCAATACGCCACGGCCTTCACGGGCGATGGCCTGCAAGGCTGCCTCAAGCTGCGAACCACAGTCGCAGCGCTGACTGAACAAGGCATCGCCGGTCAGGCATTCGGAATGCAAGCGACCCAGCACCGGGGCACCGTCATCGAACTCACCCAGGCTCAGGACTACGTGCTCGCGCCCGTTCTCTTCGTCGAGGAAGCCGTGCATGGTGAATTGCGCAAAAGGCGTTGGCAGCTTGGAAGCGGCGACAAAAACGACAGGCACCGGTGTGCTCCTGATCTATAGGTACTGGAGATTCGCAGACGCGGCATTGTAACAGCAGGTTCCAGCAGACGCTCAGGCTGAATTATGGGGCATAACAATCAAAATGTTTGATCAACGGTCGTGCGATCAGCCCTGCAGGAGCTGCCGCAGGCTGCGATCCTTTGATCTTGCTTTCAAAAACCAGATCGAAAGATCGCAGCCTGCGGCAGCTCCTACAAGGCTGGACGCTAGAAGGGGTAGGGTTGCTTCCAGCGTTCGAAGATCGGTTTCAACTGGCCGTTCTTCACCAGCACTTCCATGCGCTGATCAAACAACGCCATCAGCCCGCGCGCCCTGGGGTTGTCGGCAAAGCACAGGTACAACGGCAACTCGGCGACATGGGTACGGCGAAACTGCGCAGGATCCTTGGCCCGGCTGACCACGTAATCCACCTCGGTGAGGGCATCGATGTAGTAGTCGGCACGGTTGTGCAGCAGCATCGACAGGATGCCGGTGCGCCGGATCACTTCGTTATAGCGGCTGACATTGGGCAGGTAGAGTTGATACTGGTAGCCACGCACCCAGGCCAGCCGGTAGTTGCCCAGGGTATCGGGGGTAGGCGCGGGATTACTGGCCAGCCCCAAGGCATAGATGTGATCGGTGTCGTAGCTCCACCGCGGATAAAGCAGGTCGCTGACTTCGTCACGATAGCCGCCGACACAGGCATCCACTTCACCGCGCTGGGCCAGGCCAATGGAGCGGGTATAGGGTTCGGTACGGATATCCAGCTTGACGCCCGCCGGCTCGAACACTTCGCGCAAGACGTCCCAGGCCAGGCCATGGCCATCGGCAGCGGTATAGTCTTCCCACTCTTCGCTGGCCAGATGAATCACCGAGGGTGGCGCCAGGGCACCCGCTTGCACCCACGAGCACAGCATCGCCAAAATCATTACCGCCAAACCACGCCGAGCCATCCCCTGTCCCCCCGGTCAGTCCCTCAAGCCAATAACCACACCAACCCCTGCATCGCCAGCCAGGCAAACACACCGGCCAGTACGTCATCAAGCATGATCCCGACGCCGCCATGCACGTGCCGGTCGATCCAGCGAATCGGCCACGGCTTGAGAATGTCGAAGAAGCGGAACACAAGGAAACCCGCCAGTAACCAGTACCAGCCCTCCGGCACCAGCCACAGCGTGATCCACATTCCGACCATTTCGTCCCAGACGATACCTTCGTGGTCGTGCACGCGTAAATCGTCGGCCACCTTGCCGCACAGCCAGAAGCCGAACAGCATGGTGATGCCCAGCATCAGCCAGTAACCCCAATCGGGCAGCATCTGCCATAAGGGGATGAAAGGTAGCGCAACTAATGACCCCCAGGTGCCCGGCGCCTTTGGCAAGGTGCCCGAGCCAAAGCCGAAGGCCAGGAAATGCCATGGATTGCGCCAGACCGACGGCGGTACGAATTCCGCCGGAACCTGCTTGGGATGATCTGTCACGTTGTCTCCCGAAAATGTTGGTAGCCCCGGGTTTGCGGGGTGATGTCTCTTCCGTCGGCATCCAGCAGGGTCACGCCCTGACCACTGACTACACGTCCGACCACATGGATCGGCCAGCCGTCGGCCAACAGGCCGGGTAACTCGACGGACGGTAGGGTAAAGGCCAGCACGTAATCGTCGCCACCGCTCAAGGCCGCCTCTTGCGCGCCCGCCTGGCCGAGGAAGGCCACCAGGGGCGCAGAGACCGGCAGCTTACTCTGCTCGACCTGAACGCCTACCTTCGAGGCGAGCGCCAGGTGACCGCAGTCCGCCAGCAGGCCGTCGGAGATATCCAGCGCCGAGGTCGCCTTGCCCCTTAGCGCTCGACCCAGGGCCAGCTGAGGCTGGGGCGACCAGTAATGTGCCAGCAACGGATCGGCAATCGACGGTTCGGCCGTTCGCTGGCCGAGCACCAGCGGCAAGGCCCCGGCAGCGTTGCCCAGCTCACCGCCAACACACACCAGGTCACCTGGCTGCGCGCCGCTTCGCACCAGGGCCTCACCGCTGGGCACTCGGCCAAACACGGTCATGGTCAGGCTCAGCGGGCCGCGGGTGGTATCCCCGCCCACCAGCGCCACGCCGCAGCCCTGGGCCATGAGGTTCAAACCACGGGCATAGCTTTGCAGCCAATCGGCAGTCACCGTCGGCAAGGTCAGGGCAAGGGTAAAGGCAACCGGCGTGGCGCCCATGGCGGCCAGATCGCTGACAGCCACCGCCAGCGAACGCTGGCCGAGCAGAAAAGGGTCGCAAGGATCTGCGAAATGCACACCTGCAACCAGGGTGTCGGTGGAAATGGCCAGCTGCTCCCCGGGGGAAACAGCCAGCAAGGCACAATCGTCGCCGATTCCCAGAGCAACGCCTTCGCCGCCTTGCGCACAAGGCGCGGCGGCGAAGAAATTGCGGATCAGCTCAAACTCGCCCATAGCGATACCAAACGCCGGTTAGCGCTTGAACGCCTTCACTTCAGCTTCACGCAGACGCGGGGCCAGCTTGTCGAGTACGCCGTTGACGAACTTGTGGCCGTCGGTGGAACCGAAGACCTTCGCCAGCTCGATACCTTCGTTGATCACAACGCGGTACGGCACGTCGACGCGCTCGAGCAGCTCCCAGGTGGACAGGCGCAGCACGGCCAGTTCAACCGGGTCCAGCTCTTCGATGGTGATGTCCAGGCAAGGCGCCAGTGCGGCATCGATGCGGTCTCTTTGTGCCGGAACGCCGTGCAGGATTTCACGGAAGTAGGCACCGTCGACATCACTGAAATCGTTATCGACCCGGAACTGCGCTTCGATCTCGTTCAGCGACTGCCTGGCCATGTGCCATTGGTACAGCGCCTGGGTCGCGAGCTGACGGGCTTCGCGACGCTTGACGCTTTTCGATGGCTTGCCGGCATCCGCAGGCTTTGGATCGCGCGGGTTGAAACGATCACTTTCGTCGCTAATCACTTGGCCTCCAACTGCGCCAGCAGGCTGACCATTTCCAGGGCGGACAGGGCAGCTTCAGCACCTTTGTTACCGGCCTTGGTGCCGGAACGCTCGATGGCTTGTTCGATGGAATCAACGGTCAGGACGCCGAAAGCGACCGGTACGCCGAACTCCATGGACACCTGGGCCAGGCCCTTGGTGCATTCGCCAGCGACGTATTCGAAGTGCGGGGTACCGCCACGAATGACTGCGCCCAGTGCGATGATTGCAGCGTACTCGCCCTTCTGGGCGACTTTCTGTGCAACCAGCGGAATTTCGAAGGCGCCAGGGGCGCGGATGATGGTGATGTCGCTTTCGCTCACGCCATGGCGAACCAGGGCATCAACTGCACCGCTGACCAGGCTTTCAACGACGAAGCTGTTGAAACGGCCGACTACCAGGGCGTAGCGGCCTTTAGGGGCGATGAAGGTACCTTCGATGGTCTTCAGGGTCATTCGTTAGATCTCTTAAAGAGCCGGGACGCGTTTTCTACGCGTCCCTCAGTGATGTGTTAACCGCGAATCAAGGACTGGAAACAACCGGTCTTTATTCGGAGGGCACGTATTCTACAACTTCCAGATCGAAACCGGATATCGCATTAAATTTCATTGGCGCACTCATCAGGCGCATTTTGCGCACGCCAAGGTCCCGAAGGATCTGCGAACCGGCACCGACGATGCTGTAGGTGGTCGGCTTTTTCACAGGCGTCTGGTCCGCCGTTTCACGGATGTGCGCCAGCAAAACGTCGCCATCGAGCGGGTGACCGAGCAGCAGCACCACGCCGCTGCCGGCCTCGGCAACCGCCGCCATCGCAGCGCGCAGGCTCCAGCGGCCCGGTTGCTTGACCATCAGCAGGTCACGCAGCGGGTCCATGTTATGCACGCGAACCAGCGTCGGCTCGTCGGCGCACACGGTGCCCAGGGTCAGCGCCATGTGCACGTCGCCTTCCACGGAATCACGATAGGTCACCAGGTTGAATTGGCCCAGTTCGCTGTCCAGCGGCTGCTCGGCAATCCGCTGAACGGTACGTTCGTGGATCATCCGGTAGTGGATCAGGTCGGCAATGGTACCGATCTTGATGTTGTGTTCGGCAGCGAAGGCTTCCAGCTCGGCGCGACGGGACATGGTGCCGTCATCGTTCATGACTTCGCAGATCACCCCGCTCGGCTCGAAACCGGCCATGCGCGCCAAGTCGCACGCCGCCTCGGTGTGGCCGGCACGGGCCAGGGTGCCGCCGGCCTGGGCCATCAGCGGGAAGATGTGGCCGGGGCTGACAATGTCTTCCGCCCTGGCGTCTTTTGCTGCAGCCGCCTGCACGGTGCGGGCACGGTCTGCGGCAGAGATGCCGGTGGTGACGCCGGTGGCCGCTTCGATGGACACGGTGAACTTGGTGCCAAAACCGGAACCGTTGCGCGGGGCCATCAACGGCAGCTTCAACAATTCGCAGCGTTCGCGGCTCATCGGCATGCAGATGAGGCCCCGGGCGTGCTTGGCCATGAAGTTGATGTGTTCTGGCTGGCAGCACTCGGCGGCCATGATCAGGTCGCCTTCGTTCTCGCGGTCTTCGTCATCCATGAGGATGACCATCTTGCCTTGGCGGATGTCTTCAACCAGTTCTTCGATGCTATTGAGCGCCACAAGGCACCCCCCTTCTTTCGAAATTAGAGCTCAGGATTTGAGGTAGCCGTTTTGGGCCAGGAAGCTTTCAGTAATGGTGCTGCCGGCGGCTGGCTCTGCGGCCTTGTCGCCCAGCAGCAAGCGCTCCAGGTAACGGGCCAGCAAGTCCACCTCCAGGTTCACCCGGCGACCTGGCTGATACGACGCCATGATGGTTTCGCTCAGGGTGTGGGGAATGATCGTCAGCATGAACTCGGCGCCATCGACCGCGTTCACGGTCAGGCTGGTGCCGTCGACGGTGATCGAGCCTTTGTGGGCGATGTACTTGGCCAGCTCCTTCGGGGCGCGGATGCGAAACTCCACGGCACGGGCGTTTTCGGTGCGTGCAACCACTTCGCCGACGCCGTCGACGTGACCGCTGACCAGATGACCGCCAAGGCGGGTGGTCGGGGTCAGGGCTTTTTCCAGATTGACCGGGCTGCCGCTTTTGAGGTCGTTCATGGCGGTGCAGTCGAGGGTTTCGCGACTGACGTCGGCGGCAAAACCATTGCCTGGCAGCTCAACTGCGGTCAGGCACACGCCATTGACCGCGATGCTGTCACCCAGCTTGACGTCGCTCAAATCGAGCTTGCCGGTTTCTACGTGAACCCGCACATCTCCGCCTTTTGGGGTCAATGCACGAATACTGCCGATGGATTCGATGATGCCGGTAAACATGGAGTCCTCCTCGAGAACGGGCCAGCGTTGTGGCGATGGCCGGGAATTATACGCTCGCTGCTGGCACAGGAATGGCAGTGACCCGCCAGTCATCGCCAACCGCACGAACATCGGTGATTTTGAGTGCTGGCGCGTCTTTCATCTGCGCCAGTGGCCAATCCAGCAGGGGGCGTGCCGAGGAACCAAGGAACTTGCCAGCGATGAAAATCTGGAACTCGTCCACCAGCCCCTGTTGCGCGAAAGCTCCGGCCAGACGCGGCCCCGCTTCCACCAGCACTTCGTTGACCCCACGGGCAGCCAGTTCGACCAGCAGCTTGCGCAGGTCGACCAAGCCATCCTCGCCCGCAACGATCAAGCACTCCGGGCCATTGGCATATTGCTCTTCGATCGCCATGCACGTAGCGACCAGCGCCGGGCCGGCCTTGAAGAACGGCGCGTCCAGCGGCACTCGCAGACGCCCGTCGATCAACACGCGCAACGGCGGCCGGCTCATGGCCAGCGCGGTTTGCTCGGCATCCAGGCCCAGCTCATCGGCGCGCACGGTCAAGCGGGCATTATCGGCCAGCACCGTGTCGGCGCCAGTCAGCACCACGCTGGCCTGGGCACGCAGGCGTTGTACCGCCGAACGCGCTGCCGGGCCGGTAATCCATTGGCTTTCGCCGCTTTCCATCGCCGTGCGACCGTCGAGGCTCATCGCCAGCTTGACCCGCACGAACGGCAAGCCGTGTTCCATGCGTTTGAGAAAGCCTTCGTTGAGCTTGCGCGCCTCGCCTTCGAGCACGCCGCTTTCAGTGGCAATACCGGCTTGAGACAGACGCTGCATGCCGCGACCGGCAACCGCCGGGTTCGGGTCCTGCATGGCCGCAACAACCCTGGTCAGGCCCGCATGCACCAGCGCATCGGCGCAGGGCGGCGTACGGCCGTGGTGGCTGCACGGTTCGAGCGTGACGTAGGCGGTGGCGCCTCGGGCCTTGTCGCCAGCGGCGCGCAAGGCGTGGACTTCGGCGTGAGGCTCGCCGGTGCGCTCGTGCCAGCCTTCGCCGACGATTTGCCCGTCGCGCACGATCACACAGCCGACCCGCGGGTTGGGGTGGGTGGTGTAGTGACCTTTGCGCGCCAGTTCCAGGGCGCGGGCCATGTAGTGGGCGTCGAGGACGGCTTGCTCTGCGGATGTGCTCATTCTTTCACCGGCTCACGGGCCAGGCGATCGATCTCTTCGCGGAACTCATTGAGGTCCTGGAAGCGTCGATACACGGAGGCGAAACGAATGTAGGCGACTTCGTCGAGCTTTTGCAGCTCGGCCATCACCAGTTCACCGACCACGAGAGACTTGACCTCACGTTCGCCGGTGGCTCGCAATTTGTGTTTGATGTGCACCAACGACGATTCGAGGCGTTCGACACTCACCGGACGCTTTTCGAGGGCACGCTGCATGCCGGCGCGGAGTTTTTCTTCGTCGAACGGCTGACGACTGCCGTCGGTTTTGATCAGGCGCGGCAACACCAGTTCAGCCGTCTCGAACGTCGTGAAACGTTCGCCGCAGGCCAGGCATTCACGCCGGCGGCGCACCTGTTCGCCCTCGGCGACCAGACGCGAGTCGATGACCTTGGTGTCGTTGGCACCGCAGAAGGGACAGTGCATGGTGGCAGGCAACAAAAAAAGGGAGGGCCATGGTAGCGCATCCCCGTGGCAAGACAAGCCATAGGGTTTGCGGTATACAGACTGGCTATATCGAACGATCCATGGATTTCACCCTGCTGGAGCCGCAAATGCCACTAAAACCGCTCGTTTTGCTCAGCCTTCTCAGCCTGCTGGTGGCCTGCGGCACTGATGCGCCCAAGCCGCAACCGCCGACCCCGGGCCCCGCACCGCAACAGGCGCAGAAAAAAGCCCGGGAGTCGGCCCAGCTTGGTCCACTGCCCGCTTACCAGCGCGAACTGAGCGGCACGCTGCAAGGCGTACCGGCCGGCGCCGAAGTCGAACTGGCTTTGCTGGTAATCGACGACAAGGACCGCCCGCAGCAGTTGCTCGCCAGTTCCAGCCTGATTGGTACCAATCAGGTCCTGCCGTTCCACCTGCGGTTCAACCCGGAATCCTTTCCGGCGGGCCAGCGGGTTGAACTGCGAGGCCGCGCCAGCCAGTCGGGGCAGCTGATTCTGCATCTGCCGTCGCAGGTCATTACCCAACCGACGACCCAGGCCATGGGTCAGCTGCAATTTATCAAAGCACCATGATTGCACCGCTCGACCTGCAGCAGTCGCTGGGGCAATTGCTGGGTGATGCGCAGCTGGTGCCTGTGGCGTTGCCCGGAACACAGCTAAAGCTCTGGCTGATCGACGGCGACAACATGGACCGCGCCTTCAGCCCGGAGGAAACCCGGCGGATCCTGCATGAGCCGCCGTACTGGAGTTTCTGCTGGGCCAGTGGCCTGGCGGTGGCGCGCTACCTCGCCGAACACCCGCAGTGGGTCGCCGGCAAACGGGTGCTGGACTTCGGTGCCGGTTCCGGGGTGGCGGGCATTGCTGCGGTCAAGGCCGGGGCCCTGGAAGTGGTGGCCTGCGATCTCGACCCGCTGGCGATCGCAGCGTGCCGGGCGAATGCCGAGCTCAATGATGTGCACCTTGCCTATTCGACAGATTTCTTCGCCGAAGCAGACCGGTTCGACCTGATCCTGGTGGCCGACGTCCTGTACGACCGGGCGAACCTGCCATTACTCGATGAATTCCTGAGTCGTGGGCGCGAGGCGCTGGTGGCGGATTCGCGGGTGAGGGATTTTCGCCATCCGTTGTATCGGCGCATCGAGATGCTGGAAGCGATGACCTTGCCGGATCTGGCCGAACCGGAAGAGTTTCGGCATGTGAGTCTCTACCACGCGCGGCGCCCTGTCTGACGCCATCGCCAGCAGGCTGGCTCCCACAGTTGACCGCATTCCATGGTGGGAGCCAGCCTGCTGGCGAAGCGTCAGATCAGGCGATACAACTCTCCCGGTCACACCCCGCTTCCGGCCACCCCCCGCCAAGCCTTATAGTGGCCCCATTCACGCTTTTACGAGATCCCCCATGAGTCAGGAAACGCCGTACATCTTCGACGCCACCACCGCCGATTTCGACCAGTCGGTGATCGAGAACTCATTCCACAAACCCGTCCTGGTGGATTTCTGGGCCGAATGGTGCGCGCCGTGCAAAGTGCTGATGCCGATGCTGCAGACCATCGCCGAGAGCTATCAGGGCGAGCTGTTGCTGGCCAAGGTCAACTGCGATCTGGAGCAGGACATCGTCGCCCGCTTTGGCATTCGCAGCCTGCCGACCGTGGTGCTGTTCAAGGACGGCCAGCCGGTGGACGGCTTTGCCGGCGCGCAGCCGGAGTCAGCCGTACGCACCATGCTCGAGCCGCATGTGCAGATGCCACCGCCGGCCGCCGCCGATCCGTTCGAACAGGCTCAGGCGTTGTTCGACGACAGCCGCTTCGCCGATGCCGAAGGCGTGCTCAAGGAGCTGCTGGGTGAGGACAATACCAACGCCAAGGCGCTGATTCTCTACGCCCGCTGCCTGACTGAACGTGGCGAGCTGGCTGATGCGCAATCGGTACTCGACTCGGTCAAGAGCGACGAACACAAAGCCGCCCTGGCCGGTGCCAAGGCGCAGATCCAGTTCCTCGGCCAGGCCAAGGACCTGCCGGATGCCGCAGACCTGAAGGCGCGCCTGGCGAAGAACCCTCTGGACGACGAGGCCGTCTATCAACTGGCCGTCCAGCAATTGGCCCGTCAGCAATACGATGCGGCGCTGGACGGATTGCTCAAGCTGTTCATCCGCAATCGCAGCTACAACGAAGGCCTGCCGCACAAGACCTTGTTGCAAGTCTTCGAGCTGCTGGGCAACGATCACCCGCTGGTGACCACGTACCGTCGCAAGTTGTTTGCTGCTCTTTATTAAAAGAGCAACAGATCGCAGCCTCGTTTCACTCGACAGCTCCTACGGGGTGCACGTGACTCCTTGCAGGAGCTGTCGAGCGAAGCGAGGCGGCGATCTTCAATCGACCCAGCTGTAAAGCGGCGTATCTGCGCCGCTGACCACCTTCACGTCCGCACAATGGCGCAAGCGCACCAGCAAGCGCTTGCCCGCTGCCGCGCTGCCAGTCAGCCCTTCCAGCTGCTCCAGCAAATCCGGCCCGCTCAACTGCCCGGCCTGGCGCAACAGATCCTTGGCGACCTGCCACAGCGCATCGTCCTGGGGGACCGGTTTCGCCGCAGGCGTAGCGCTGGCGTCTACCGGAGCGACCTGCAACTGCGCGCCAAGCCGCGCCCAATCCGCGTCGTCCATCTCCAATGTCAAATCCACCGGCCAGGCGCCGATGCTTCCGCGTATACGCAACATGAGTCTACTCCCGCATTTTTCTTCTGCGCATGCTCCCACGGGACTTGTGCAACGCCAAGCAGGCAGTCAAACTCTGCACACGTTATAAGATCACATAACATTTCGTTACCTTCCGCCCGGAGAGTCCCATGCGTCGACTGTTGCTCGCTTTGCCATTCGCCCTGTTGCCGCTGGCCGATGCTTACGCCGCTCAAGCCCATGAACATGATCACGACCATGAACATAACGAAGAGCATGGCAGCCTGGAGGCCCATGAGCATGGCGTCGGCCGCTTGAACGCGGCCCTGGACGGTCAGACGCTGGAGTTGGAACTGCAAAGCCCGGCAATGAACCTGGTGGGTTTCGAACACCAGGCCACCACCGACGCCGACAAAGCCAGGGTCGCCGCTGCCCGGGCCGCGCTGGAAAAGCCCCTGGCCCTGTTCAGCCTGCCAGCCGCTGCCGGCTGCGTGGCAACCAGTCAAGCGCTGGAAAGCCCGCTGTTCGGTGACAAACCGGACGCCGATGATGATCACAAAGCGACGTCCAAGGGCGAGCATCACCACGATCACAGCGAAATTCACGCCCATTACCACTTCACCTGTTCGACACCGGCAGCACTGAAGTCCCTGGACCTGGCGAATATCTTCAATACCTTCCCGGCCACCCAGAAAATTCAGGTACAACTGATCGGCCCGAGCGGCCAGCAGGGCGTTGAAGTGACGGCCAAGGCCGCTGCCCTGAAATTCTGAATCCACCCTGAATCCGTAGGAGCTGACGAGTGCAACGAGGCTGCGATCTTTTGATCTTGCTTTGAAAAATCAAAAGATCGCAGCCTCGTTGCACTCGGCAGCTCCTACGGGGGCATTCACGCTTACGAAACCGGTGTTATGACTCAACCTCTCATCGAACTGTCCAACCTGGGCTTCAGCTGGCCCGGTCATCCGCCCTTGCTCGACATCCCGGCGTTTCGCCTGGAAGCCGGCGAGAGCTTGTTTCTCAAGGGGCCCAGTGGCAGCGGCAAGACCACTCTGCTGGGGCTGCTCGGTGGCGTGCAGAAGCCCGATCGCGGCAGCATCCGCCTGCTCGGCCAGGAGCTGACCGAGCTGTCCGCCGGTGCGCGCGACACGTTTCGCGTCGATCACACCGGCTACATTTTCCAGCAGTTCAACCTGCTGCCATTCCTCTCGGTGCGCGAGAACGTCGAGTTGCCCTGCCATTTCTCCAGGTTGCGCGCCGAACGGGCAATCCAGCGTCACGGCAGCGTCGACCAGGCTGCCGTCACCCTGCTTGCCCACTTGGGCCTGAAAGATCAGAACCTGTTGAGCCGACGCGCCGACTCCCTTTCCATCGGTCAGCAACAGCGAGTTGCCGCCGCCCGTGCGCTGATCGGCCAGCCTGAACTGGTGATCGCCGACGAGCCGACTTCGGCGCTGGACTACGACGCCCGGGAAAACTTCATCCGCCTGCTGTTTGCCGAATGCCGCGAAGCCGGATCGAGCCTGTTGTTCGTCAGCCATGACCAGAGCCTGGCGCCGCTGTTCGACCGCCATCTGTCCCTGGCCGAACTCAACCGCGCCGCCACGTCCGAAGAGGTTTGAGATGTATCTGTTTCGTCTAGCCATGGCCAGCCTGGCTAATCGTCGCTTTACTGCGATCCTGACTGCATTCGCCATCGCCTTGTCGGTCTGCCTGCTGCTGGCCGTGGAACGGGTTCGTACCGAAGCCAAGGCGAGTTTCGCCAGCACCATCAGTGGCACCGACCTCATCGTCGGCGCACGCTCCGGTTCGGTGAATCTGCTGCTGTACTCGGTGTTTCGCATCGGCAATGCCACCAACAACATCCGCTGGGACAGCTTCGAGCACTTCGCCAACAACCCGAAAGTGAAGTGGGCCATCCCGATGTCCCTCGGCGACTCCCATCGCGGTTACCGGGTGATGGGCACCACCGAGGCGTACTTCGAGCACTATCAATACGGCCGCCAGCAGCACCTGAAACTGGCCGACGGTCGCGCATTCGCCACCGATCCGTTCGAAGTGGTACTCGGCGCCGAGGTGGCCGATGCGCTGCACTACAAACTCGGCGACAAACTGGTCCTGGCCCACGGCGTCGCGGTGATCAGCCTGGTCAAGCACGACGACAAACCATTCACTGTGGTCGGCGTCCTCAAACGCACGGGTACGCCCGTGGACCGCACGCTGCACATCAGCCTGGGTGGTATGGAAGCGATTCACGTCGACTGGCACAACGGCGTGCCGGCCCGGGGTAATGGGCGCATCAGTGCCGATCAGGCGCGCAACATGGACCTGACGCCGCAGGCGATCACCGCCTTCATGCTGGGCCTGAACAGCAAGATTTCCACCTTCGCCCTGCAGCGTGAGATCAATGAATTTCGCGGTGAGCCGATGCTTGCCATCCTGCCCGGCGTCGCCCTGCAGGAATTGTGGAGCCTGATGAGCACAGCGGAAAAAGCCTTGTTCATGGTGTCGCTGTTCGTGGTACTGACCGGGTTGATCGGCATGCTCACGGCGATTCTCACCAGCCTCAACGAACGCCGGCGGGAGATGGCGATTCTGCGTTCGGTCGGCGCTCGCCCGTGGCATATCGCCTCGCTGCTGGTGCTGGAGGCGTTTGCCCTGGCGTTGTCCGGGGTGATTGCCGGCGTGGCCCTGTTGTACGTGTGTATCGCAGGCGCCCAGGGTTACGTGCAGGCCAACTACGGGTTGTATTTACCGTTGGCGTGGCCAAGTGAATATGAATGGACGCTGCTCGGTGGCATCCTGTGCGCTGCATTACTGATGGGCAGCGTGCCGGCCTGGCGTGCGTATCGCCAATCCCTTGCCGATGGCCTGTCGATCCGTTTATGAGGAAGTCGAAGATGCCCCGCGTCCTGCTCGCGCTGTTGATGCTGTTCGCCCTGCCGCTGTGGGCAGCCCAGCCCAAGGACCTGACCTGGTCGGAGATGATCCCCCCGGACGCAGCACCGGAAGTGCCGGACATGACGCCGCTGCATGACCTGTCGCAGATGAGCAGTGCGCTGTCGGCCGAATCGGCACCAGCGGCGAAGCAGGACATGCCCAATGCCCCCGTGGTGCAGGGACTCGACGGCCAGAACATTCGCCTGCCGGGGTACATCGTGCCACTGGAAGTGAGTGAGGAAGGGCGCACCACGGAGTTTCTGCTGGTGCCGTATTTCGGCGCCTGCATCCACGTACCGCCACCGCCGTCGAACCAGATCGTGCATGTGAAAAGCGAGTTGGGCGTGAAGCTGGACGAGCTGTATCAGCCTTACTGGATCGAGGGTGCGATGCAGGTGAAGGCGTCGACCAGCGAACTGGCGGATGCGGGGTATCAGATGGAGGCGGACAAGATTTATGCGTATGAGCTGCCGGAGTAAACCCCGGTAATTTTAGGCTGTTTGTAAGGGCCCCATCGCTGGCAAGCCAGCTCCCACAGGTTTCGTCGGTGACACAAAAAGTGTGAACGACTCGATCACTGTGGGAGCTGGCTTGCCAGCGATGGGGCCCTCAAAGGTTCCACGAAAAACCACCCCTTCACTGTTTCATTGAGCTGAATCAAAAGACCTGATTGTTAGCCGCCTTACCATTGGACATCGAAAATTATTAACGTCCTTTGGAGCCCTCATGCACAAGTCCGCGCTCTGCGCTTCGCTGTTTGCCCTCGCGCTCGCAGCCCCGCTCGCCCATGCCCACGAGGCTGGCGATATCATCGTTCGCGCTGGCGCTATCACCGTCAACCCGACAGCCGACAGCTCCAGCGTCAAGGTCGATCAGGGCCCACTGGCCGGAGCCGACCTGGGTGGCAAGGCGACCATGAGCAGCGACACGCAGCTGGGTTTGAACTTCGCGTACATGATCGACAGCCACTGGGGTATCGAATTGCTCGCCGCCTCCCCGTTCGAGCACGACGTGAAGATCAAAGGCACCGCCCTGGGCGCGGCCAACGGCAAACTCGGTTCGCTCAAACACCTGCCGCCGACGCTGAGCGTGGTGTACTACCCGCTGGATCACAAGTCGCTATTCCAGCCGTATGTGGGTGCCGGCATCAACTACACCTGGATCTACGACGAACACGTGGGCAGTGAAGCCAGCGCCAACGGTTTCAGCAACTTCAAGGCGGAAAACTCCTGGGGCATGGCGTTCCAGGTGGGTGCCGACTACATGATCACCGACAACATCATGCTCAACGCGCAGGTGCGCTACATCGACATCGACACCACCGCCACCGTGGAAAACAACGCAGTGGCACCGGGCACCCGGGCCAAGGTCGACGTGGATGTGGATCCGTTCATCTACATGGTTGGCCTGGGTTACAAGTTCTAAACCGCTTGGGTCGGAACGCTTTCGCGAGCAAGGTCAACACCCGTCCAGAAATGATAAAGGCGCCTTCGAGGCGCCTTTATCATTGCGGCAGGACTCAGCGCCCCAACAACCGCGCCAACCCCACGCTCATCGGCGTCTGCTCCGGGTAGGTAAACCGCTCCAGCAGCCGTCGATTGTTCGCCCGTGAATGACGAATATCTCCGGAGCGCGCCGGTGCGTAGCTCACCGGCGGCAACTGACCCACCACCACTTCCAGCGCCTGCAGCATCTGCTTGAGCGTAGTCGCCTGGTTCCAGCCAACATTAATCGCGCCCACCTCGACCTGCGGCTTCTCGATGGCCTGCACCAACAGGTCGACGAGGTCTTCAACGTAAACAAAATCCCGAGTCTGCTCGCCATCGCCAAACACGGTGATCGGCAAGCCTTTCTGCGCCCGCTCGCTGAAGATGCTGATCACCCCGGAGTACGGCGAGGACGGATCCTGGCGCGGGCCGTAGATGTTGAAGAAACGGAAGACCACCGGTTCCAGGCCATGCTGTCGCCGGTAGAAGTCAAAATAGTGCTCGCTGGCCAGTTTGTCCGAGGCATAGGGCGTCAACGGCGATTTGGGCGTTTCTTCGTCGATCGACTCGCCTTCACCGTTGTTGCCGTAGACCGCCGCGCTGGAGGCAAACAACACGCGTTTGACTCCGGCCTGGCGCATGGCTTCGCACACATTCAACGAAGCTACGAAATTGCTCTGGTGGGTTCTGACCGGATCATCCACCGAGGCCTGGACCGAAGCGACCGCCGCCAGGTGTGCCACGGCGCTGCAGCCGACCATCGTGCGCGCCACCAGCGCTGCATCGGCGACATCACCGAGAATCAGCTCAACCTTGGGATTGTCCAGCGGCAGGTTGCTGCGCTTGCCGGTGGACAGGTCGTCGAGAATGCGCACCGAATGGCCCTTGGCGAGCAAGGCATCGGTCAGGTGCGAGCCGATGAAACCGGCACCGCCGGTGATGAGAATTGGGCCGTCAGCCATGGCGATAGAACCTGTCCAGTAGGCTCGGGAGTGCCGCGCGCCAGGCACGCGGCTTGATCCCGAACGTGTGCAGAATTTTCTTGCAGGCCAGCACTGCATGCTGCGGCTCGTCGGCAGCGTCAGGGCGCGCGGCGTGAGCCTGGGCGGTCGGTGCTTCGATGGCCAGCGGGTGCAGGTTGCGCGCTTCGGTCAGGATAGCCTGCCCCAGTGCCAGCGGCGTAGTGGCCTCATGCCCTGCGTAATGGTAGGTGCCCCACAGCGGCGCTGCACAATCAAGTTGCTTGAGCACCGAAATAATCACCCGGGCGGCATCGTCGACCGGCGTCGGATTGCCGCGGCGATCATCGGCCATCAGCAGTTCTTCAGGCTGCTCGGCACGAGCCAGGAAGCGCCCCAGGGCGCCATCGGCGCTGTCATCGAGCAGCCAGCCGAAGCGCAGCAGCACATGCTGCGGGCAAGTGGCCCGCACGCTTTGCTCGATGCGCCACAGGGCCTGACCACGCAGGCCCAACGGCACCGGCTCGTCTTTTTCGCTGTAGGCCGTGGCGCGGGAACCGTCGAACACCCGATAGCTCGACGGTTGCAGCAGGACGATATTGTGGTGCTGGCACAATTCGGCCAGGCGCTCGACTGCGCGCTCCTGCCCGGCCAGACGCTGCTCGCTGACCGCCTCGGCCTGGAACCAGTCGAAGTAGTACGCAAGGTTGATCAGCGCGTCCGGGCGGGTGTCGTCGAGCAATTGCGTCAGGCTCGCGGCATCCCAGCCGTCTTGCGGCGGGCGGGGGGCGAGGAAGCCGATGTCTTCCTCCGCACCGAGGCGAATCAGCGCCTGCCCAAGGGCATTTCCGCCGCCCAGTAACATAAGGCGCATTCGCATAGAGTCAGCAGGCCCAGTCTGATTGGAACGATGGCTGTTAGACAGCACCCAGGGTGATGCCATTGATAATTGCCGGAATCGTTGCATTTTGCGGGTTTAGTACGCAACCGTCACCCGTAAAGTGTATTTGCGTGGATTGTGCTGTTGCCGATGGCCCCTTCGCGGGCAAGCCCGCTCCCACAGGGCTCATCGGAGGTTACACATTTTGCGAACAAGCGTTATTCCTGTGGGAGCGGGCTTGCCCGCGAAGAGGCTGGTCATGTCTGTGAAGATTTCAAGCGGTGCTTGCATCTTCCCAACCTGCGCAGCATAAATTGCTCCATGACTCTGCCAATTCCCCCGGACGCTGCCCTGGCGGGCTTCCACCCTGCGGTCAGTGCCTGGTTCCGTAATACGTTCGCGACGGTGACTGCCGCCCAGGCCCGGGCGTGGCCGCTGATTCGCCAGCGCCGTTCGACCTTGATCGCGGCGCCCACCGGCTCGGGTAAGACCCTCACCGCTTTTCTGGCGGTGATCGATGACCTGGTGCATCGAGGGTTGGAGACCCCAGGCGGTTTGCCTGACGAAACTCTGGTGGTCTACGTTTCGCCGCTCAAGGCGCTGTCCAACGATATCCGGATCAACCTGCAAAACCCGCTGGCCGGTATCACCGAACAGCTGCAGCTCATGGGGCTGCCGGCCTTGCAGATCACCACTGCCGTACGCACCGGCGATACTGCGCAAAAAGACCGTGCGGCAATGCGCAGGACCCCGCCGCATATTCTGGTCACCACCCCGGAATCGCTTTATGTGCTGCTGGGTTCAGACTCGGGCCGGCAGATGCTGGGCTCCACGCGTACAGTGATCGTCGATGAAATTCACGCCATCGCCGCCAGCAAGCGCGGCAGCCACCTGGCCCTAAGCCTTGAGCGTCTGCAGGCCCTGTGTAGCGAGCCGCTGACGCGTATCGGCCTGTCGGCCACGCAAAAACCCATCGAAGCGGTGTCACGCTACCTGGCAGGGCGTGATCGCACCTGTGAAATCATCGACATCGGCCATGCCCGTCCGCGGGACCTGGGCATCGAAGTGCCGCCAGTGCCGTTGTCGGCTGTGATGGCCAACGACGTCTGGCAACTGGTCTATGACCGCCTCGCCGCCCTCGCCCGCGAGCACCGCACCACCTTGATCTTCGTCAACACCCGGCGCCTGGCCGAACGCCTAAGCCGCCACTTGAGCGAACGCCTGGGCAAGGATGCGGTAGCTGCGCACCATGGCAGCCTGGCCAAGGAGTTTCGCCTGGATGCCGAGCAACGGCTCAAGCGCGGCGAGCTGCAAGTGCTAATCGCCACCGCTTCTCTGGAATTGGGGATTGATATCGGCGACGTCGACCTGGTCTGCCAGATTGCCTCGCCGCGTTCGATCGCCGGTTTTCTGCAACGGGTTGGCCGCTCCGGGCACCAGGTCGGCGGCACACCCAAGGGTCGCCTGTTCGCCACCACCCGCGATGACCTGATCGAATGCACCGCCCTGCTCGACTGTGTACGCCGGGGTGAACTCGATACCCTGCACATTCCCAAGGCGCCGCTGGATGTGCTGGCGCAGCAGATCATCGCCGAGGTCAGTTGCCGGGAATGGCAGGAACAGGCACTGCTGGACCTGTTCCGCCAAGCGTCGCCCTACGCCGAACTCGACGAAAAGCATTACCAGGAATTGCTGCAGATGCTCGCCGAAGGCTACAACTCAAGCCAGGGCATGCGCAGCGCCTACCTGCACCGCGACGCTCTGACCCGCACATTACGCGGTCGCCGAGGCAGCAAGCTGACGGCGGTCACCAGCGGCGGGACGATTCCGGACAATGCCGACTACAGCGTGTTGCTCGAACCCCAGGCGCTGAACATCGGCAGCGTCAACGAAGACTTCGCGGTCGAGAGCATCGCCGGCGACGTCTTCCAATTGGGCAATACGTCCTATCGAATCCTGCGGGTCGAGGCCGGCAAGGTCCGGGTTGAAGATGCCCAGGGCCAGCCGCCGACCATCCCGTTCTGGCTCGGCGAGGCCCCGGGGCGCAGTGCCGAATTGTCATTCGCGGTGGCTCGCTTGCAAGCCCGACTCGACGACCTGCTGGGTTCCACACCCGGCAACCTGCAACCGGCCCTGAACTGGCTGACCGACACCCTTGGCCTGAACCTCGCCAGCGCCGAACAGCTGGTGGACTACCTGGCCCGCGCACGCCTGGCCCTGGGCGCGCTGCCGTCCCAGGACACGCTGCTGATGGAGCGGTTCTTCGACGAGTCCGGCGGCACCCAGCTGATCATTCACACCCCCTTTGGCAGTCGGATCAATCGTGCCTGGGGCATGGCACTGCGCAAGCGGTTCTGCCGTACGTTCAACTTCGAGTTGCAGGCCGCCGCCAGCGAGGACGCCATCGTCCTTTCTCTATCCAGCAGCCACAGTTTCGAACTCGATGAAGTCTGGCGCTACCTGCACAGCAACAGCGCCGAGCACCTGCTGATTCAAGCCGTTCTCGAGGCGCCGCTGTTTGGCGTGCGCTGGCGCTGGAATGCCGGAGTCGCGCTGGCATTGCCGCGCTACACCGGCGGGCGCAAGGTCGCGCCACAGATCCAGCGCATGAAAAGCGAAGACCTGATCGCCAGCGTGTTTCCCGACCAGATTGCCTGCGTGGAAAATCTCGCCGGTGAGCGTGAAGTGCCCGAACACCCGCTGGTGGAGCAGACCCTCGACGACTGCCTGCATGAGGCCATGGACAGCGAAGGCTGGCTGAACCTGTTGCGGCGCATGGAGCGTGGCGAGGTGCGCCTGATCAGCCGCGACCTGCCAGCGCCCTCGCCCTTGGCGGCGGAAATCCTCAGTGCGCGGCCCTACAGTTTTCTCGACGATGCGCCGCTGGAAGAGCGCCGCACCCAGGCGGTGCTCAATCGTCGCTGGACCGAGGCGCAATCCACCGACGATCTTGGCGCCCTCGACGCCGACGCGATTCAAGCCGTGCGTGAGCAAGCCTGGCCGGCGCCCACCCGCATCGATGAGATGCATGAGGCGCTGATGAGTCTTGCCTGTATCACTGAAGAGGAAGCTCAGGCCAACCCGCAGTGGTCAGAATGGTTGAATGCACTGGCCGAAGGCGGCCGGGCCAGCCGGATCGGCGATTCGCTGTGGTTCGCGCTGGAGCGCCTGACCTGTGTGCAGGCGATTTATCCACAGGCGTCCGTGCAGCCGCCGATGGTCGCATTGCCCGGGTTCGATGAAGCCTGGGACCGCGATGACGCCGTGCTGGAAGTGGTGCGGGCACGCCTGGGCGCGTTTGGCCCGCTGCCCTTGTCGGCGATTGCCGGCCCCCTCGGCCTGCCCGCCACTGAGGTCACCGGGGCGCTGGCGCACCTTGAGCGGGAAGGCTATGTTCTGCGCGGGCATTTTTCCAGCGGCGCCTGCGAGGAAGAATGGTGCGAACGCCATCTTCTGGCGCGAATCCATCGCTACACGGTCAAGCGTCTGCGCCGGGAAATCGAGCCGGTGGCTTTGCAGGATTTCATGCGGTTCCTGTTTGACTGGCAACACCTGTCCCCCGCCGCTCAAGGCCAGGGCAGCGCCGTGTTGTCCGCGATTGTCGGTCAGTTTGAAGGCTACCCCGCCGCAGCTTCCGCCTGGGACAGTGACCTGCTGCCGGCACGCATCAAGGGCTATTCGCCGAGTTGGCTGGATGATCTGTGTCGCAGTGGCAAGTGGGTGTGGACGCGCCTGACAACACGCGGCAAGGGCGCCAGCACGGCGTTGCGCAGCACGCCGATCCTGTTGTTGCCGCGCACCCGCGTCGGGTTGTGGAGCAGCCTCGCAGAGCAGACGCCGATAGCGCAACTGTCGCCCAAGGCGCGCAAGGTCCACGACGCCCTCAGCCAACACGGCGCGTTGTTTTTTGATGAGCTGATTCATGAGGCCCATCTTCTGCGCGCCGAGCTGGAAATCGCCCTGCAGGAATTGGTGGGCGCAGGCTTGGTGAACGCCGACAGCTTTGCCGGCCTGCGGGCGCTAATCGCTCCGGCCAGCAGACGCCAGGCTCGAAGCAGCCGGCGCGGGCGCGGGGCTTTTATTGGCGGGATGGATGATGCCGGGCGCTGGGCGTTGCTGAAGCGAGGGTTAGCCGCACCGGTTGTGGATAACAAACGTCCGGCGCCGACACCCGTCGACACCCTGGAACACATTGCCATGACGCTGCTTCGACGCTACGGCGTGGTGTTCTGGCGCTTGCTGGAACGAGAGGCAGACTGGTTGCCAAGCTGGCGTGAGTTGCTGCGTACTTTTCATCGACTGGAGGCTCGCGGGGAGATTCGCGGTGGACGGTTCGTCAGCGGATTGGCCGGGGAACAGTTCGCCCTGCCCGAGGCCATACCCTTGTTGCGCGAGGTACGCCGACGGCCGCATGACGGTAGCCTGGTGGCGGTGTGCGGGGTTGACCCGCTGAACCTCGCCGGCACCCTGTTACCCGGTGCGAAGGTGCCGGCACTGGCGAGCAATCGGCTGGTGTATCGCGACGGAGTACCAGCTGCCGCGGTGATTGCGGGCAAACAGCAGATCTGGCTGGAGCTGGATTCCCAGGCGGGTGCTGAGGTACGGAGCAGGTTGATCCAGCATTGAGGCTGGCTGCGCTGACCCCTTCGCGGGCAAGCCCGCTCCCACAGTGGACCGTGTTGATACGAGATTTTCTGATCAATACAAACCCCCTGTGGGAGCGGGCTTGCCCGCGAAGGGGCCAGCAGCCCTCATACAAATCACTGACTACGCGGCGGATCCGGCAGCAAAACAGCCCCATGCTGTGGAGCCTGCCCATCCTCCAGAACTTCGTCACCCTGCCGCTTGGGCAACAAAACCTGCTGTGGATAAGTCTGCGCGAAATGCACCCAAGGGCTGTTATCCACAAGCTTTTTCAAGCGTTGGTTGAACGCCCGGCTCACCGCATATTGCCCACCCGATACCGTGCGGAACTGTGCGGTCAGCACCACGCCATTGAGGTCCATCTTGTCGACACCAAACACGTCAAGCGGCCCCTGCAGGTTGTACTTGAGGAACGCATCTTCGCGGATCGACTCCCCGGCCTCGCGGATCAGCTCGATGGCCTTATCAACATCGGTGTCATACGTGAACTGCACCGAGAAAAACGCATAGGCGAACTGCCGAGATTGATTGGTAACCGCCTTGATCTGGCCGAACGGCACCGAGTGCACGAAGCCTTTGCCATCGCGCAGGCGCAAGGTGCGAATGGTCAGGCCCTCGACAGTGCCGGCGTGGCCCGAGTCGAGCACCACCCAGTCGCCGATCGATAGCGTGTCTTCGATAATAATGAACAGGCCGGTGATCACGTCTTGCACCAGCTGCTGGGAGCCGAAACCGATCGCCAGACCGACCACCCCGGCACCGGCAAGCAGTGGCGCCACGTTGATCCCCAGGTTGGCCATGGTGGTAATCGCGCAGATCACCACCAGGATGATCTTCATCGCATTGCGCAGCAGCGGCAGGATGGTTTTCACCCGGGTGCTGGGCTGACGCGCCGATGAGCGCTTGTTGACGGGCGGCTTCAGGGCCTCCTGAATGGCCGTGTCGAGCACCACCCAGAACAGCCAGGTCACCAGGAAGATCAGGCCGATGCGGCTCAGCGAGTCGCTGATCGCCCGCCCGATCGAGTTGCGTTCGGCAAATTCGAACAGCGAAACTCCCCAGATCCGGCCCAGAATCTCGATAAAAGCCACTGCCATCACAATCCGCACCAGTGCGTGCAGCAGGCTGAGAAAACGCTCCTTGTAAGCGCTGCTGCGCTGCAGCGCCTCGGCTTTTCGCGACTTGAACAGGTGCTGGAATACCGTGCTGAGAAATACCGTGGCGATCAGCAGGATGGTGGTGAACAACGCACAGCGCAGGGCTTTCTGATTATCCTCCCCCACCCCGATCAAATTGATCGCTGACACCATGACCATCAGCAGGATCGGCCAGTACCAGAGTCCGGAGAAAATTCGCAGGGACTCCTGCAGCGATGGCTGCTTGAGCCGTTGCGCCAGGGGTCGGTTGCGAATCAGGTGAGCCACCGGACGACGCAGGCGGATCACCAGCAAGCCAAAGATGATCGACGCAAACAGCCCGGTGAACACCGCGATGCTGCTGGTGATATTGCCGCCCAGTTGCCGGGCGATCTGCGGGCTGGTCAGTGCGTCACTCAGCGCGGCGAGGAAGCCGATCAGGAATAGAGGCTTGGGACAGTAGTCGCGGATGATCTGCACCGCCGCACGCTTGTGCCCGGTGTTGAACATGACGATCACACACAGCAGCATCGAAGTGGAAAATATCCCGCTGCTGGTGGCGTAGGCAAAGCACAGCGCCAACGCCCGGCCTACCGAGGCTGGCAGGAAATGGCTGATGGACAGCGTCAGCGGCAGACACATAATCGCGGGCAATGTGTAGGGCAATACGTAGCTGAGCAGGTCCTGACTGCGCTGGCGGGTACCCAGCCAGCGACCCTGGTTCAGCCGCTTGGCCAGCAGGCCACCGAGCACCGTGAGCAAGGCAAAGGCGCCCAGCCAGACCCCGGACAACAACAGGAAGTCACCCACGATGCTCATGGGCGAGCGCGCCGAGGGCTGGTTGACCAGCTTGTCGACTTCGTCCGCTGCCCGATCAGCTCGCAAACGCCAGGCGTCCACCAGGTCTTCGTTGAGGTCGAGTTTGTCCTGCACGTTATCGATGCTGGAACTGATGGCACCGAGCAAACCGCCCTGCACCAGCGGCTCCGGCGTGGCCGGCTCTTCGGCAGCGGCTGGAAGGCCCGGCAACGCGGCGGCTTGTAATGCGTTGCTGGCAAAAATCAGCAACGCCCCCAGTAGTATCGCGGTCCTGAACTTGAGCAAAACGCGGAGCTCCTCGAAAACGCATCTGTGAGGAACTGATCGACAAATCCCGTGCAAGTTCGGTTTTGGCCGCGAGATAGCGGCAGCAGTGCCCCATCAATAACTGGCAAAACCCTCTCCTCGCCGCTTATCCACGGGAGATACCGTCCGTAGCCCGCTCGAAACTTTCTCTATCGCCCCGCAGTCAGCAATGGAACGGGGTAAACCGAGGACCACAAGACGGGAGGCGACATGGCGGGGATTCATATTGGTATTTCAGGCTGGCGCTACTTGCCCTGGAGGGGGGATTTCTACCCAAAGGGGTTGACCCAGAAACGCGAATTGCAGTTCGCGTCGAGGGCGGTCAACAGCATCGAAATCAATGGATCGTTCTACGCGTTGCAACGTCCGCAGCGGTATGCCGAGTGGTACGCCCAAACCCCGGCGGATTTCGTCTTCAGCGTCAAAGCCCCACGGTTCATCACCCACGTCAAACGCTTGCGCGACGTGCATAAGCCCCTGGCCAATTTCTTCGCCTCCGGGGTGCTGGAACTCAAGGAAAAGCTGGGGCCGGTCCTCTGGCAATTCCCGCCCAACTTCAAATTCAATGCCGAATTGTTCGAAAGCTTTCTCGAACAGCTCCCCCACAACACCCAGCAGGCCGCCGCCCTCGCCCGCCAGCACGATTCCCATGTACCGGGGCATGCCAGTATCAAGGCCTACAGGAAACGACCGCTGCGCCATGCCGTGGAAATCCGTAACGATAGTTTCGTCGACCCGGCGTTCGTGCGCTTGCTCAAGCGCTACAACGTGGCACTGGTGATCGCCGACACGGCGGGAAAATGGCCCTATCGCGAAGACATCACCAGCAATTTTGTCTACTTGCGCCTGCACGGGGCCGAAGAAATGTATGCCAGCGGCTACACGGCCCAGGCGCTGAAACGCTGGGGCGACCGGATCGATGCCTGGAACCATGGGCAGCAACCTGCGGATCCACAGCTGATCGCTCCGCGGCTCAAACCCCAGCCGCGCAAGTCCCGCGAAGTGTTCTGCTATTTCGATAACGACATCAAGGTTCGCGCGCCGTTTGATGCGCGTAGGCTGCTGGAGCGCTTCCATCTTGCAGACAGTCTGGCCACTACCCCCGGCGAGCCCGCAGCCGAAGGAGTGCTGTCATGAGCATGTCTGAACAGCCCGAGGCACCAGAACAATTGCAACCCCTCGCGGCCGTGCGGCGTTTCACCGTGCTGACGGTGAACACTCACAAGGGTTTCACCGCGCTCAACCGGCGTTTCATCCTGCCCGAGTTACGCGAAGCGGTGCGCGCCGTGTCCGCCGACGTGGTGTTTTTGCAGGAAGTCCACGGCACCCACGAGCAACATCCCCAGCGCTACGACAACTGGCCGACGATGCCGCAGTACGAATTCCTCGCCGACAGCCTGTGGCCACAATTTGCCTATGGCCGCAACGCGGTCTACCCCGAGGGCGATCACGGTAATGCGCTGCTGTCGAAATTCCAGATCATCCGCCATGACAATCTCGACGTGTCCATCAGCGGCCATGAAAACCGCGGAATTTTGCACTGCGTGCTACGCCTGCCGGGCGACGGTCCGGAGGTGCATGCGATCTGCGTCCACCTGGGCCTGCACGAGTCCCACCGCAACGAACAACTGGGCCTGCTGGCCCGGCGTCTGGAAGAGCTGCCCAAGGATGCGCCGGTGATAGTCGCCGGCGATTTCAATGACTGGCGCCAGCGCGCCGATGCGCTGCTCAAGCCGTGCGGTTTGCGCGAAGTGTTCGCCGAGCATCATGGCAAACCCGCGCGCAGCTTTCCGGCTCGCTTGCCGGTCCTGCGCCTGGACCGCATTTATGTCCGCAACCTCAAGGCCAGCCGCCCGCAGGTATTGGCTGCACGGCCCTGGTCCCATCTTTCCGACCACGCACCGCTATCGGTGGAGATCGAGCTATGAGTATCCCGTCGATGGATAAAACCACCCTGGACAGCGTTTCCGTCCCCCCGGTGCGCGAGCCTGCAGCCGTTGATGTCGAGTACGGCTGGCAAGGCAATAATCGTGTGGAACTGCTGGAAAACGGTGAGGAATATTTCCCCAGGGTGTTCGAGGCGATGCGCCAGGCCAAGACGGAAATCCTCCTGGAAACGTTCATCGTCTTTGAAGACAAGGTCGGTAACGAATTGCAGGAAGTGCTGGTCGACGCCGCCAGACGCGGGGTGCGCGTCACTGCCAGCCTCGATGGTTTTGGCTGCGGCGAACTCAGCACGGGCTATCTCACGGCGCTGAGCGAAGCCGGTGTGCACCTGCAGATATTCGACCCGGCCCCCAAGCGCCTTGGCGTACGCACCAACTGGTTCCGCCGGTTGCACCGCAAGATTGTGGTGGTGGACGGCACGATTGCATTTATCGGCGGCATCAACTTTTCCGGCGATCACCTGCTCGATTTCGGCCCTGAGGCCAAGCAGGATTATTCCGTGGAGATCCAGGGGCCGGCAGTGGCGGATATCCATCACTTTGCCCTGCTGCAAAGTGGTCGCCCTGGCCGCGCCAAGTACTGGTGGCAGCGTCGTCGGCAGCGGCGCTCGGAACTGGCGTTCACCGACCACGATGGCCAGGTGCGCCTGGTGTATCGCGATAACGGTGACCATCGCACCGATATTGAAGAGGTCTATCGGCAGGTGCTGCGCAGTGCCCAGCGCCGGGTGGTGATCGCCAACGCCTATTTCTTCCCGGGCTATCGCCTGCTGCGCGAGATCCGCAATGCGGCCCGCCGGGGCGTGGAAGTCAAACTGATCCTGCAAGGCCAGCCGGACATGCTGGTCGCCAAGCTGGCTGCACGCATGACGTACGACTACCTGCTCAAGTCCGGCGTGCAGATTCACGAGTACTGCCAACGCCCGCTGCACGGCAAAGTGGCGCTGGTGGATGAGGACTGGAGCACCGTTGGTTCGAGCAACCTGGACCCGCTGAGCCTGTCGATGAATCTTGAAGCCAATGTGCTGATTCGCGATCGCACCTTCAATCGCCAACTGTTCGAGCGCCTTGAAGACCTGAGCAACAATCACTGCAAGGCCATGTCCGTAGAGAAATCTCCACGCGGGCGGATTTGGCACATGACCGTGGGCTTTCTGGTGTTCCACTTTCTGCGCCACTTCCCTGCATGGGCCGGTTGGTTACCGGCCCATAAGCCGCGCCTGAAACTGTTTACCCATTCGACCGGGAGTGATCGCCATGAGCAGCGCTGAAACACAGTCGGCGCCGCACGCCGAGAGCCCGGGAAAATCCCGCTGGAGTCGCTGGAAACGGCCACTGACGATGCTGTTTTTCCTGGCGCTGATCGTGCTGTTCACGATGCTCGCCCGCCGCATCGAATGGAATGAAGTGTTCGACACCCTGGCGGACTTCAAAGTACGCACTTTGATCATTGCTTCAGGGCTGACGCTGGTGAGCTTTCTGGTATACGCCTGTTTCGACTTGATTGGTCGCACCTACATACGCCAGGACCTGACCTGGAAACAGATCCTTCCGGTGGGCATCATCAGCTATGCGTTTAACCTCAATCTCAGCGCCTGGGTCGGCGGCATCGCCATGCGCTATCGCCTGTATTCGCGCCTGGGCGTGAGCAAGGCGAACATCGCCAAGATCCTCGGCCTCAGCCTGGCGACCAACTGGTTCGGCTATATGGTGATTGCCGGTGCGGTGTTCAGCAGTGGACTGGTGCGCATGCCGCCGGGCTGGAAGCTGAGCAGCACGGCCCTGCAGGGCGTCGGGGTGCTGCTGTTGCTGGTGAGCGCAGGGTATCTGGCGGCGTGTCAGTTTTCCAAACGTCGCGAGTGGTCGATTCGCGGGGTGGAAATCAATCTACCGTCGCTGCGCATGGCGGTCCTGCAACTGGCGTTGGGCGCGTTGAACTGGTCGCTGATGGCAGCCGTGATTTTTACCTTGCTCCCCAGCAAGCTGGATTATCCACTGGTGCTGGGTGTACTGCTGATCAGCGCCATCGCCGGGGTGATTACCCACATACCTGCCGGTCTTGGGGTGCTGGAGGCGGTGTTTGTCGCGCTGCTGCAGCATGAAGCCTCGCGCGGCAGCCTGGTGGCGGGGTTGCTGGCGTATCGGGCGATCTACTTTATTTTGCCGCTGCTGATTACGCTGGTGATGTACCTGGTGGTGGAAGCCAAGGCCAAGTCGCTGCGGATAGCCAAGAAGCCGGGTTGAGCCATTTGGTGAAACAGATGACGCCATCGCGAGCCTGCTCGCGATGGTTTCAAGAACGCCACACCTCTCACTTCGATTGAATGATACTCAGCCGTTCGCCCACCACCATCTCGGTAATCCAGTCCACCAGGATCGAGGTGTACGCCTGCTGCGACACCGGCTCGCTCAAGGCATGGTCCGCACCATCGATGATCCGATGGGTCAGCGAGTGAGTCTGCTGGCACGCCGCGCGGTAACTCATGATGGTCGCATGAGGGACAAAATCATCAGTCTCCGACTCCACCAGCAAGACATCCCCGGTGAACTGTGAACACGCGTGCAGCGCGCGATTACTGTCGGCGCGGATCAGCGTGCTGCGATAGTCACGTAAATCAGTCTTGTCCAGCTCGCGCTTGGGCGTGTGCCACTGCTCATCGCGATACAGCGCCGGCACTCGCAAGGCCAACCAGTGCACTGGGCGCAATGACGTCAGGATCGACGCCAGGTAACCACCGTAACTGGTGCCGACCACCGCAATCGCCGAAGTATCCAGGGCCGGATGGGCCAGCAGCCGGTCGTAGGCGGCCAGCAAGTCGCGCAAATTGTCCTCACGGGTGACCCGGGTCAGGGGAATGCCAGTGCCGCCGGTGTGCCCCCGCAAATCAAAGGTCAGGCACACGCAACCCAACCCGGCAATGCCCATGGCCCGTTCCAGGTCGCGCTCCTGGCTACCGCCCCAGCCGTGCACAAACAGCACGCCTGGCACTTTCGACTTGGGGCTCAGGAAAGTCCCGCTCATCTGTTCATCGTCGATGTCGATCTGAATGGTTTCGCTTCTAGCCGTCATAGGATTTGACCGTTACGTACTTGAGAAGAAAGTCACTGTTTTGCGCGGGTCCGCGGTACACCTCGATAGCGTCCGCCGGCAACGGCTGATCAACGTAGGTTTCCACCGACGACACCCGTATCGCGCGCATCGCCGGATCGTTGACGAAGGACTGCAGGGCCGCCACCTCAGCGCTGCTGGCGCCGCCCATGCGCCAGGACTGCTCCAGCACCCCGCTGCGCATCTGCCCTTCGCTGTCCAGGCCTTGGGCGATATCGTAATTGCGCCGCGAAGCGTAGAAACCGGGGTAGGCCTCGTCGGCGGCGCTATCGAACACCTGGGCCTGGCGAATCGCCAGCCGCACATCTTCTGCCAACGGCAACTCCAGCAGGTCTTCGTAGTAACCCCGGACGACCAGCAGGTTTGAACCGCCGTAGACCTGCTCGCCGTGAGCATCCTCGGTCAGGTACTGATCACCGCAGTAGCTGAGCACCTGGTCGCCGATGAAGCTCTGGCCGACGCTGTGGGTGATGACGTTTTGCAGATCCTGCTCCAGCACCACACCCTCGCTGAACAAGGACTGGGCATCGGGTCTGGCGAGAATGGTGTCGAATTGCTGGAGGGTTTTGACGACCTCCTGGCCACGACCGGCGCAGGCGTGCACCGGTTTTAACCGGATCGGGCCGCTTTGCAACAGGTGCTCCGCTGCGGGACGGGCGTCTTCCAGGGAAAAGACACTCAGACCGTCCAGCACCACGTTACGCACCCGCTCGGAAAACAACGGTGACCAGCCTTCAGGCGCATAGGCATCGCGACTGAATAAGCCATGGCTGATGGCCTTGGTGCAGATGAAATCGTGGTCGACATAGCCGCCCCACAAATCTTCCGGTCCCCTAACCCCCAGTTCCCGAGCGGCCGCCACGCCTACCAGCGTCTGGGTTGGCAATAGATACAGCTCGCGACCGCCGTGTACGCTCGCGTCGTAACTGCCACCAAACTTGAGCCCGAGAATCTGCGCCAGCCAACGAGCCAGCGCGCGGTTGGTCTCCACCTCATGCTGAGGTGCCTGGGCCCGCACGGAGTGCGCGACGACCAGTTTCTTGCGGTTTGTTGGGGTCATGCATCCCCCTTCAATCTGCGTTTGGTGGATGTCGCAGGTCAGGGCTTCTGATCAAGCCGGGTGCCACCTGCTGGATGCCGCCAGTGAATCTTGCGGTTAATCACTCCGACATTCCCCCGGTTCGAGCGTTCAACTCTGGCCAGCGCCGACGCCGAAGCGACTGCGGTAATCACTCGGCGCCAAGCCGGTAATTTTCCTGAACGTGGCCCGGAACGCACTCGGGTCTTGATACCCCACCGTCCAGGCAATGTGATCGATCGTGCCGTTGGTGAATTCAAGCATTTCCCGCGCCTTGCCGACTCGCAGATGCTGGCAGTACTCGGTCGGTTTGAGCCCGGTAGCGGCACGAAAACGACGCAGGAACGTGCGTTCTTCCAGGCCCGCGCGTTGCGCCATTACGCTCAGGGATACCTCGGTCGCGCCCGTGCTTTGCAGCCAATGCTGAACCTTGAGGATCGCCGCGTCGCCATGACTGAGAATAGGTGAGAAGTTGCTGCCGCACTCGCTGGCACTGTCGCTGTGCTCGACCACCAGAAAACGTGCGGTGCCGGTAGCGATGCTCGGCCCGAGCAGGCGGTCGACGAGCCGCAGGCCCAGCTCTGACCAGGCCATCAACCCGGCCGTGGTAATCAGGTCGCCATCATCGACAATCGGCGTGTCGGCCTTGAGCTTGATCGCAGGATAGCGCTCGGCGAAACCCTTGGCCGAGGTCCAGTGTGTGGTGGCGCTGCGGCCGTCGAGCAAACCGCTCTCGGCCAGCAGAATCGAACCCACGCAAACGCCACCCAGGGTCGCACCGCTGGCGTGTTGCTCACGCAACCAGTGGAACAACGACGGCGGGGCCTGGCCCTCGATAAAACCGGCTATCGACGGCGGGATCAAAATCGCCACCAGGGATTGTTCAGGTGCGGGATGGCTGTCGTATACCCGGGTCGGGGGCAGATCGCCGGTCACTTGCCAATGACTGACCCGCAACAGCGGCAGTTGTGCAGCCTGATGTTCGGCAGCAATGCGGTTGGCCACCCCGAACAGATCCGTCAAGCCATGTACCGCTGCCATCTGTGCGCCTGGATAGATCAGCACGCCCAGCTCGGCGACGGTCCTTTGCAGACTCATTGTCAGTTTTCCCCCTTCTATTGTCGGTGCGGCCAATCCTCGGAATGCCTGCCACACCCGATACTCCATTGCACACCCAAACACTTCAAGAGGAAACAGTCATGGCCAAGCAAGCACTCATCGTAGTCGATATCCAAAACGACTACTTTCCCCAGGGCAAGTGGCCGCTGGTCGGCGCCGACGCTGCTGCCGACAACGCCGTACGACTGCTCAAGGCCTTTCGCGATGCCGGTGACTCGGTGGTGCATATTCGCCATGAGTTCACTTCCGACGAAGCGCCCTTCTTCACTCCAGGCTCCGACGGCGCGAAATTGCACCCCAAGGTTCTGAACCGCGCCGATGAACCGGTGGTGCTCAAGCACTTTGTCAACTCGTTCCGTGAAACCGAGCTGCAGTCGATCCTCGACGAACAAGGTATCAAGGAACTGGTCGTGGTCGGCAGCATGAGCCACATGTGCATCGACGGTATTACCCGCGCCGCTGCCGACTTCGGCTACACCGTCACCGTGATTCACGACGCTTGCGCCTCACGCGACCTGGAATTCAACGGCGTCACAGTGCCCGCCGCCCAGGTTCACGCCGCCTTCATGTCGGCATTGGGCTTTGCCTACGCGAAGGTCATCTCGACTGAGGAATTCCTCGCAGCCAGCCGCTGACCTTGAAAAGGGCCAGGCCGAATCCTCCGGCTGGCCCTTGCTTTGCCGGCTAAAACAGCCCGACGGGGGAGACTTACCGTTGAAATGCCGGATAATGGCGGCCAAATCGACTAGCCCGCTATTCTGGTAACCCCCATGGAAATCAAGGTCAACTTTCTCGACAACCTTCGACTTGAAGCCAAGTTCGATGACTTCACGGTGGTGGCCGATCAACCTATCCGCTACAAGGGCGATGGCTCGGCACCGGGCCCGTTCGACTACTTCCTGGCTTCATCGGCGCTGTGCGCGGCATACTTCGTAAAGTTGTACTGCAGCACCCGCAATATCCCTACCGACAACATCCGGCTGTCACAGAACAACATTGTCGACCCGGAAAACCGTTACAACCAGATCTTCAAGATCCAGGTCGAACTGCCCGCCGACATTTCCGACAAAGACCGCCAGGGCATCCTGCGGTCCATCGACCGTTGCACCGTGAAAAAAGTGGTGCAGGCCGGCCCTGAGTTTGTGATCGAGGAAGTGGACAACCTCGACGCCGATGCCCAGGCGCTGCTGATGCCGGCTTCCAACGCCCAGGCAAGCACTTATATTGCCGGTAAGGACCTGCCGCTGGAGCAAACCATCGCCAACATGTCGGCCATTCTGGCGAAGCTTGGCATGAAAATCGAAATCGCCTCGTGGCGCAATATCGTGCCCAATGTGTGGTCGCTGCATATCCGCGATGCGCACTCGCCAATGTGCTTTACCAACGGCAAGGGTGCGACCAAGGAAGGCGCGCTGGCGTCGGCGCTGGGCGAGTTTATCGAGCGACTCAACTGCAACTTCTTCTACAACGATCAGTTCTGGGGCGAAGACATCGCCAACGCCGCGTTTGTGCACTACCCGGACGAGCGCTGGTTCAAGCCTGGCCGCAAAGACGCGCTGCCGACTGAAATTCTCGACGAATACTGCCTGAAGATTTACAACCGCGACGGCGAGCTGCGCGGCTCCCATCTGATCGATACCAACTCGGGCAATGAAGAACGTGGCATCTGCTCGCTGCCTTACGTGCGGCGTTCGGACGGTGAAGTGGTGTACTTCCCTTCCAACCTGATTGAGAACCTGTTCCTGAGCAACGGCATGAGTGCCGGCAACACCCTGGCCGAAGCCCAGGTGCAATGCCTGTCGGAGATCTTCGAGCGCGCGGTCAAACGCGAAATCATCGAAGGCGAATTTGCCTTGCCTGATGTGCCGGCCGACGTGCTGGCGAAGTACCCGGGTATCCTGGCCGGTATTCAGGCCCTGGAGGAGCAAGGGTTCCCCGTATTGGTCAAGGATGCGTCCCTGGGAGGTGAATTCCCGGTGATGTGCGTGACCCTGATGAACCCGCGCACCGGCGGCGTGTTCGCCTCGTTCGGCGCCCACCCAAGCCTGGAAGTGGCACTGGAACGCAGCCTGACCGAATTGCTCCAGGGTCGCAGCTTCGAAGGCCTCAACGACTTGCCCCAGCCGACTTTTGAAGGGCACGCGGTCACCGAGCCGAATAACTTCGTCGAACACTTCATCGACTCGAGCGGCGTGGTGTCGTGGCGCTTCTTCAGTTCCAAATCGGATTACGAATTCGTCGAGTGGGACTTCTCCGGCCAGGGCGAAAACTCGAATGCCGAAGAAGCCGAAACCTTGTTCGGCATTCTCGACGGCATGGGCAAGCAGGTGTACATGGCGGTCTACGAGCATATCGGCGCCAAGGCGTGCCGCATCCTGGTGCCGGACTACTCGGAAATCTATCCGGCGGACGACCTGATCTGGGACAACACCAACAAGGCGCTGTTCTTCCGCGCCGACATCCTCAACCTGCATCGCCTGGACGACGAGGAACTGCAGGCACTGGTTGAGCGCCTGGTGGAAAGTGAGCTGGACGACTACACCGACATCACTTCGTTGATCGGCATCGAATTTGATGACAACACCGCTTGGGGTCAGTTGACGATCCTGGAGTTGAAGCTGCTGATTTATCTCGCCCTGCAGCAATATGAAGAGGCGAAAGAGGCCGTGGAAATGTTCCTGCAGTACAACGACAACACCGTTGAACGTGGCCTGTTCTATCAGGCAGTCAACGTCGTGCTGGAAATGAAACTCGACGAAGACCTGGAACTGGAAGACTACGAGGCTAATTTCCGCCGGATGTTTGGCGACGAGCGAACGGATGCGGCGATTGGTTCGGTGGACGGCAGCGTGCGATTCCATGGCTTGACGCCGACCAGCATGAAGCTGGAGGGGCTGGACCGGCATCTGCGGCTGATCGACAGCTACAAGAAACTGCACTCGGCGCGGGCCAATGTGGCTGCTCTGTCCCGTTAACCTTTTAACGGCGCCCACAAAAAAGCGAAGCCATATGGCTTCGCTTTTTTTGTTTTGCGGTTCTGAACAAGCTGCGGATCAGAACGGGATATCGTCATCAAAGCTGTCGAAATCCGGAGCTGGCTGCGCAGCTGCCTGCTGAGGGGCTGGACGCGACTGCTGCGGTGCAGACTGTTGCGGTGCCGATTGCGGACGTGGAGCCTGCTGGCGTGGAGCCGGGGCGGACTGCTGGTAGTTGTTGCCCCCGCCTTGCTGGTCGCCCTGTTGTGGACGGCCGCCCAGCAGCTGCATGGTGCCTTGCATGTCGACCACGATTTCAGTGGTGTAACGCTTGATACCGTCTTTTTCCCACTCGCGGGTCTGCAGCTTGCCTTCGATGTACACCTGCGAACCCTTACGCAGGTATTCGCCGGCGATCTCGGCAACCTTGCCGAACATCGATACACGGTGCCATTCGGTCTTCTCGACCTTCTGACCGGTTTGCTTGTCGGTCCACTGTTCGCTGGTCGCCAGACTCAGGTTAGTCACGGCGTTACCGTTAGGCAGGTAGCGAACTTCGGGATCCTGGCCGCAAGTGCCGACCAATATGACTTTGTTAACCCCACGGGCCATAACGTTCTCCTAGGCTTCGCACGCTGTCGGGGCCGGGTTGTTCACCAGGCGCTCGAGGGTGGTGCGATCCAATAGTTCGGTGTCCAATTTGATGTAAATGGCTGCTTCATCAGCAACCACGACTGCGTCTGTTACCCCTACGACGGCCATCAGGCGCTCGACCAGACCCGCTTCGCGGATCGCCTCGGGCGACAGCGGCAAGCGCAGGCTCGTCACGTAGGGTGGTTCACGCATGGTAACAGCAAAGGCCAACCAGAGGGCAGCCAGCCCGGCGCATCCAAGGAACACAGCCGACAAACCGCCATGCTGGAACATCCACCCGCCCATGATCCCGCCCAACGCCGAACCGAGGAACTGACTGGTGGAATAAACCCCCATGGCCGTGCCTTTGCCGCCTGCCGGTGAAACCTTGCTGATCAGCGATGGCAACGAAGCTTCCAGCAGATTGAACGCGGTGAAGAACACCACCGTGCCGATTACCAGAGCCCGCAAGCTATCGCCGAACTGCCAGAAGAATAGCTCAGTGAGCATCAGCGTCAGCACCGCGCCCAATAAAACTCGTTTCATTTTGCGTTTCTTCTCGCCGTAGATAATGAACGGGATCATGGCGAAGAAGGAAATCAGCAGCGCAGTGAGGTAAACCCACCAGTGCTGCTCCTTGGGCAGGCCGGCTTTTTCGACCAGTGCCAGGGGCAAGGCAACGAAGCTGGACATCAACATGGCGTGCAACACAAAAATGCCCAGGTCAAGGCGCAACAGGTCCGGATGCTTGAGCGTTGGCAGCAGCGCCTGGCGGGCCACACCGGATTCTCGATGCTGCAGCGGACCGGTGGCACGGGGCACCATGAACATCACGATGACGATGCCAAGCAGCGCCATGGCGCCAGTGGCCAGGAACAACCCGGACAGGCCGAAGGCGCGTGTCAGCAGAGGGCCCACGACCATTGCGACGGCGAATGACAAACCGATGGTCATGCCGATCATGGCCATGGCTTTCGTGCGGTGCTGCTCGCGGGTCAGGTCGGACAGCAGTGCCATCACCGCAGCGGAAATCGCGCCTGCACCCTGCAGGATTCGCCCGGCAATCACCCCCCAGATCGAATCGGCATTGGCGGCCAATACGCTACCCAGGGCAAAGATGATCAGCCCCAGGTAGATCACCGGGCGACGGCCGATGCGATCGGAAATGAAGCCGAACGGAATCTGGAAGAGCGCCTGGGTCAGGCCGTAAGCGCCAATCGCCAGTCCGATGAGGGCCGGGGTGGCGCCAGCCAGGTCCATGCCATAGGTCGCCAACACGGGCAACACCATGAACATGCCAAGCATACGGAAGGCGAACACCAGGGCCAGACCGCTTGCTGCGCGGGTCTCACTGCCACTCATGCGTTCGCTGTGGGGATCGTGCATGGAAAAACCTCATGTGAACCGGCGGCGATTCTACCAGTCCCATCGATTGACAGGGTATATCGCGACGCTTTGCCGCGCTCACCTGTCAGACTCTTCATGTAAGAGAATAACCCGCTCGTTTGATAGTGTGCATCCATCCAGTATTTGGCCGTATACTCCTACGTTTTCGACGCCCGCCAAGCGAGGCCACTTTGGACAAGATCCTGATTCGTGGGGCCCGAACCCACAACCTGAAGAACATCGACCTGACCCTGCCACGGGACAAACTGATCGTCATCACCGGCCTGTCCGGATCCGGCAAGTCTTCCCTGGCTTTTGACACCCTGTACGCCGAGGGCCAGCGCCGCTACGTCGAATCGCTGTCGGCCTATGCGCGGCAGTTCCTGTCGATGATGGAAAAACCTGACGTCGACACCATTGAAGGCTTGTCGCCAGCGATTTCCATCGAGCAGAAGTCGACGTCGCACAACCCGCGCTCGACCGTCGGCACCATCACCGAAATCTACGATTACCTGCGCCTGCTGTACGCCCGCGTTGGTATCCCGCGCTGCCCGGACCACGATATCCCGCTGGAAGCGCAAACCGTCAGCCAGATGGTCGACCTGGTCCTCGCTCAACCGGAGGGCAGCAAGCTGATGCTGCTGGCCCCGGTCATTCGCGAGCGCAAAGGCGAACACCTGTCGGTCTTCGAAGAACTGCGCGCCCAGGGCTTCGTGCGCGCCCGGGTGAACGGCCGGCTGTGCGAGCTGGATGAACTGCCGAAGCTGGACAAGCAGAAAAAGCATTCGATTGATGTCGTGGTCGACCGCTTCAAGGTTCGCGCCGATCTGCAACAGCGCCTGGCCGAGTCTTTCGAGACCGCCTTGAAACTGGCCGACGGCATTGCCCTGGTAGCGCCGATGGACGACGAGCCTGGTGAAGAGATCATCTTCTCCGCGCGCTTCGCCTGCCCGATCTGCGGCCATGCGATCAGCGAGCTTGAGCCCAAGCTGTTTTCTTTCAACAACCCGGCTGGCGCTTGCCCCACCTGCGACGGCCTGGGGGTGAAACAGTTTTTCGATATCAAGCGACTGGTCAATGGCGAGCTGACACTCGCAGAGGGCGCCATACGCGGCTGGGATCGGCGCAACGTCTATTACTTCCAGATGCTCGGGTCGTTGGCCTCGCATTACAAATTCAGCCTTGAAGTGCCGTTCAACGAATTGCCCGCCGATCAGCAGAAATTCATTCTGCATGGCAGTGGCTCGCAGAACGTCGACTTCAAATACCTGAACGACCGTGGCGATATCGTCAAACGCTCGCACCCATTCGAAGGCATCGTGCCTAACCTGGAACGTCGCTATCGCGAAACAGAGTCGGCGTCGGTGCGCGAAGAACTGGCCAAGTTCCTGAGTACCCAGCCTTGCCCGGACTGCCGCGGCACCCGCCTGCGTCGCGAAGCGCGGCACGTCTGGGTGGGCGAGAAGACGCTGCCGGCAGTGACCAACCTGCCGATTGGCGACGCCTGTGAATATTTCGGTGGGCTGAAGCTCACCGGTCGTCGCGGTGAAATTGCCGACAAAATCCTCAAGGAAATCCGCGAGCGCCTGCAGTTCCTGGTTAACGTGGGTCTCGACTACCTCTCGCTGGACCGTAGTGCTGACACCTTGTCCGGCGGTGAAGCCCAGCGAATCCGCCTGGCCAGCCAGATTGGCGCCGGCCTGGTGGGCGTGCTGTACATCCTCGACGAGCCTTCAATCGGTCTGCATCAGCGTGACAACGACCGTCTGCTGGGCACCCTCAAGCACCTGCGCGACATCGGTAACACGGTGATCGTGGTCGAGCATGATGAAGATGCGATCCGCCTGGCGGATTACGTAGTGGATATCGGCCCAGGCGCCGGGGTACACGGTGGACATATTGTTGCCGAGGGCACGCCCGCCGAGGTCATGGCCCACCCGGATTCATTGACCGGCAAGTATTTGTCCGGACGCGTGAAGATCGCGGTGCCCGCCAAGCGCACCCCACGCAACAAGAAGCTGTCGTTGTCTCTCAAGGGCGCTCGCGGCAATAACCTGCGCAATGTCGACCTGGAGATTCCGATCGGCCTGTTGACCTGTGTGACCGGCGTGTCCGGCTCGGGCAAGTCGACGCTGATCAACAACACCCTGTTTCCCCTGAGCGCCACTGCGCTGAACGGCGCAACCACACTCGAAGCTGCCGCACACGACAGCATCAAGGGGCTGGAGCATCTGGACAAGGTTGTCGACATCGACCAGAGCCCGATCGGTCGTACGCCGCGCTCCAACCCGGCGACCTACACCGGGCTGTTCACGCCGATTCGCGAATTGTTTGCCGGCGTACCGGAGTCCCGTTCCCGTGGTTACGGCCCGGGTCGCTTCTCCTTCAACGTAAAGGGCGGCCGCTGCGAAGCGTGCCAGGGTGATGGCCTGATCAAGGTAGAGATGCACTTCCTGCCGGACATCTACGTGCCGTGCGACGTCTGCAAGAGCAAGCGCTACAACCGCGAAACCCTGGAGATCAAGTACAAGGGCAAGAACATTCACGAAACCCTCGAGATGACTATCGAGGAAGCCCGGGTATTCTTCGATGCGGTTCCGGCTCTGGCGCGCAAGCTTCAGACCCTGATGGACGTGGGCTTGTCCTACATCAAGCTCGGACAGTCGGCGACTACCTTGTCCGGCGGTGAAGCCCAGCGGGTCAAACTGTCCCGCGAGCTGTCGAAACGTGACACGGGCAAGACCCTGTACATCCTCGATGAGCCGACCACCGGCTTGCACTTCGCGGATATCCAGCAACTGCTCGATGTATTGCACCGTCTGCGCGACCACGGCAATACCGTGGTAGTGATCGAGCACAATCTGGATGTGATCAAGACAGCTGACTGGCTGGTGGATCTTGGCCCGGAGGGTGGTTCCAAGGGTGGGCAGATCATTGCAGTGGGCACACCCGAAGAAGTGTCCGAGATGAAGCAGTCTCACACCGGTTTTTATCTCAAGCCGTTGCTGGCTCGCGACCGGGACTGATCTGCGCCCATGAAAAAGCCCCTGTCACTTTGTCGGTGACAGGGGCTTTTTCGTATTGAAGATCGCTGCCTGCGGCAGCTCCTACGTGGGAATGCGCGCACCTGTAGGCGCTGCCGAAGGCTGCGATCTTTTGGATCAGAACTGCGATTGCAGGTAATTCTCCAGGCCGATCAACTTGATCAGGCCCAACTGCTTCTCGAGCCAGTAGGTGTGATCTTCTTCGGTGTCGTTCAACTGAATACGCAGGATCTCGCGGCTGACGTAGTCCTTATGCAACTCGCAGAGCTCGATGCCCTTGCAGAGTGCGGCGCGGACTTTGTATTCCAGGCGCAGGTCGGCGGCGAGCATGTCCGGCACGGTGGTGCCCACATCCAGGTCGTCCGGACGCATGCGTGGCGTGCCTTCGAGCATGAGGATGCGACGCATCAGGGCGTCAGCGTGCTGCGCCTCTTCTTCCATCTCGTGGTTGATACGTTCGTAGAGCTCGGTGAACCCCCAGTCCTCATACATCCGCGAGTGAACAAAATACTGGTCACGCGCGGCGAGTTCGCCGGTCAGCAACGTGTTGAGGTAATCGATAACATCTGGGTGGCCTTGCATCGCCCTACATCTCCCTGCTTGAAAGTCTGTAGTTTGAACCAACATGCCCGGAACGTCACTCGCCAGACGCAATAAATGCGAAGATATTCAGAGAAAACCGGCCTAAATAACGCAAAAACCGCCCAAATGAGGGCGGTTCTGCTTCTCGTTTAGACTTCGTTAATCTGTACGTTGAGTGCCTTTGCGATTGCTTCTCCATACGCCGGATCGGCCTTGAAGAAATGTTGCAGCTGACGATCAACCACGTCGCTGGAAACACCCGACATCGCTCCAGAGATGTTGCTGACCAGCAGATGCTTTTGCTCGTCGTTCATCAGGCGAAACAGCGCACCGGCGTGACTGTAGTAGTCGGTGTCTTCGCGATGATCAAAGCGGTCAGCGGCGCCGCTCAGCTGCAGGGCTGGCTCGGCGTAACGAGGCGCCTGCTTCGGAGCGTCCACGTAGCTGTTCGGCTCATAGTTGGGTGCCGCACCACCATTGCTGCCAAATGCCATCGAGCCGTCGCGCTGGTAAGTGTTCACAGGGCTGCGAGGTGCATTCACCGGCAGATGCTGGTGATTGGTACCTATGCGGTAGCGGTGGGCATCCGCATACGCGAATACACGGCCCTGGAGCATGCGGTCCGGCGACAAGCCAACACCTGGAACCATGTTGCTTGGCCCGAATGCCGCTTGCTCGACTTCAGCGAAGTAGTTCAGCGGATTACGGTTGAGCTCAAGCTCACCCACTTCGATCAGCGGAAACTCTTTCTGCGACCAGGTCTTGGTCACGTCGAAAGGATTTTCGTAATGATCAGCCGCTTGGGCTTCAGTCATGATCTGAATGCAAACGCGCCATTTCGGGAAGTCTGCGCGCTCGATCGCTTCGAACAGGTCGCGCTGGGCGTAGTCTGGATCGGTACCCGCCAGGCGTGCAGCATCTGCCGGCGCGAGGTTCTTGATCCCTTGCCGGGTTTTGTAATGCCACTTCACCCAGTGACGCTCGCCCCTGGCATTGAGCAGGCTGTAGGTGTGGCTACCGAAGCCGTGCATGTGACGGTAGCCGTCAGGGATACCACGGTCCGAGAACAGGATGGTGACCTGGTGCAGCGCCTCAGGCGAGTGGGACCAGAAGTCCCACATCATCTGCGCGCTTTTGAGATTGCTCTGCGGCAGACGTTTTTGCGTGTGGATGAAGTCAGGAAATTTCAGTGGATCACGGATAAAGAACACTGGCGTGTTGTTACCGACGATGTCCCAGTTACCTTCCTCGGTATAGAACTTCAGGGCAAAGCCCCGCGGGTCACGCTCGGTATCGGCCGAACCACGCTCACCACCTACGGTAGAGAATCGCAGGAAGGTTGGGGTTTGCTTGCCGACCGCTTCGAACAGCTTGGCGCTGGTGTACTCGGTAATGTCACGAGTTACCGTGAAGGTGCCATAGGCACCTGAACCCTTGGCGTGGACGCGGCGCTCAGGGATGTTTTCACGGTTGAAGTGCGCGAGCTTCTCGATCAGATGGAAATCGTCGAGCAGAAGCGGGCCGCGAGGGCCTGCAGAGCGGGAATTCTGGTTATCAGCGACAGGAGCGCCACTGGCGGTGGTTAGCGTTTTGGTTTGGCTCATGCGGTGTTCATCCTATGTCAGGTCTGGATCTTGCCGGCTAATCGGCTTGAGACGAGTATTACCGTTGATCGCCTAATCTACAAATTCATTAATTTGCGACAATCAATAGAAAAATACTAACAACGGTCCCGACCGAATAATGACCGTAACCACCACAGCGATGCATTTCTTGCAGACACAAAAAACCGGGCACTAGGCCCGGTTCTTCGTTTCAGACTGACGTCTTACTCAGCGGATACAGCTTCACCGCCAACTGGACGATCAACCAACTCAACGTACGCCATAGGCGCGTTGTCACCCGTGCGGAAACCGCACTTGAGGATGCGCAGGTAGCCACCCTCACGGGTAGCGTAACGCTTGCCCAGGTCGTTGAAGAGCTTACCAACGATA
The DNA here is from genome assembly GCF_040310425.1 of Pseudomonas sp. 65/3-MNA-CIBAN-0223. Classification (NCBI taxonomy): domain Bacteria; kingdom Pseudomonadati; phylum Pseudomonadota; class Gammaproteobacteria; order Pseudomonadales; family Pseudomonadaceae; genus Pseudomonas; species Pseudomonas sp. 65/3-MNA-CIBAN-0223. The sequence continues at coordinate 34,261 of NZ_JBEOPV010000007.1, read as the reverse complement.
GCTTTCGAACGAGTACGGTCGAAAGCCAGACGGCGGTTAGCCAGGCTGTCTGTCTTGGCCAAAGTGATCAGCGGCTCAGCAACGCGACGCAGTTCTTTAGCTTTTGGCAGTGTAGTTTTGATCAGCTCGTGCTCGAACAGCGACACCGCCATGTTTTGAAACATGGCCTTGCGGTGCGAGCTGGTGCGGCTCAGGTGACGACCACTTTTACGATGACGCATGGTTCATTCCTTACCAAACACAACGTTCGGTGATTACGACGATCAGGCAGTCGCCTTGTCGTCCTTCTTAAGACTTGCAGGCGGCCAGTTGTCGAGGCGCATGCCGAGGGACAGACCGCGGGAGGCCAGAACGTCCTTGATTTCAGTCAAGGATTTCTTGCCAAGGTTCGGAGTCTTCAACAGCTCTACTTCGGTACGCTGAATCAGGTCACCGATGTAGTAGATGTTTTCCGCCTTAAGGCAGTTAGCCGAACGTACAGTCAGTTCCAGATCGTCAACCGGGCGAAGCAGGATCGGATCGATCTCGTCTTCCTGCTCGACAACCACTGGCTCACTGTCACCTTTGAGATCGACGAACGCAGCCAACTGCTGTTGCAGGATGGTTGCAGCACGGCGGATAGCCTCTTCAGGATCCAGGGTACCGTTGGTTTCCAGATCAATAACCAGCTTGTCCAGGTTAGTACGCTGCTCGACACGGGCGTTTTCCACCACGTATGCGATACGGCGAACCGGGCTGAACGAAGAGTCAAGCTGCAAGCGACCGATGCTGCGGCTTTCGTCTTCATCGCTCTGACGCGAGTCTGCCGGTTCATAACCACGACCACGAGCTACGGTGAGCTTCATGTTCAGGGCGCCGTTAGACGCCAGGTTAGCGATTACGTGATCGGGGTTAACGATCTCGACATCATGATCCAGCTGAATATCGGCAGCGGTAACCACCCCCGAACCCTTCTTCGACAAGGTCAGCGTAACTTCGTCACGACCGTGCAGCTTGATAGCCAGACCTTTAAGGTTCAACAGGATTTCAATTACGTCTTCCTGTACGCCTTCGATGGCGCTGTACTCATGGAGTACACCGTCAATCTCGGCCTCGACTACTGCACAGCCGGGCATTGAGGACAACAGGATGCGTCGCAGCGCGTTGCCCAGGGTGTGGCCGAAACCACGCTCGAGAGGCTCGAGAGTGATCTTGGCGCGGGTTGGACTGACAACCTGCACATCAATATGGCGGGGTGTCAGGAACTCATTTACCGAAATCTGCATGGATGCACCTATTTTCTAGCCCTTACTTGGAGTAGAGCTCGACAATCAGGCTTTCGTTGATGTCGGCGGACAGATCACTGCGAGCTGGAACGTTCTTGAAAACGCCCGACTTCTTCTCAGTGTCTACTTCTACCCATTCTACGCGGCCACGTTGGGCACACAGATCGAGAGCTTGGACAATGCGAAGTTGGTTCTTTGCTTTCTCGCGAATCGCGACCACGTCACCAGCACGAACCTGGTACGACGGCACGTTTACGGTCTGACCGTTAACGCTTACGGATTTGTGCGATACCAGCTGACGGGATTCGGCACGAGTCGAACCAAAGCCCATACGGTATACAACGTTGTCCAGACGGCATTCGAGCAGTTGCAGCAGGTTTTCACCGGTTGCACCTTTCTTGCCAGCAGCTTCTTTGTAGTAGCCGCTGAATTGACGCTCGAGAACGCCGTAGATACGACGGACCTTCTGCTTTTCACGCAGTTGGGTGCCGTAATCGGACTGGCGACCGCGGCGTTGGCCGTGGATACCAGGTGCTGCTTCAATGTTGCACTTCGATTCGATCGCGCGCACGCCGCTCTTCAGGAAGAGATCGGTGCCTTCGCGACGAGCGAGTTTGCATTTTGGACCAATGTAACGAGCCATTCTTTACAATCTCCTGGATTACACGCGGCGCTTCTTCGGCGGACGGCACCCGTTGTGCGGGATTGGCGTCACGTCGGTGATGCTGGCGATCTTATAGCCACAGCCGTTCAAAGCACGGACAGCAGACTCACGACCTGGACCTGGACCCTTGACGTTAACGTCGAGGTTTTTCAGGCCGTATTCCAGCGCAGCTTGACCAGCACGTTCAGCAGCTACTTGAGCAGCAAACGGGGTGGACTTGCGGGAACCGCGGAAACCCGAACCACCGGAGGTAGCCCAAGAAAGCGCGTTACCTTGACGGTCGGTGATGGTCACGATTGTGTTGTTAAAAGAAGCATGGATGTGGGCGATGCCATCAACCACTGTCTTTTTAACTTTTTTACGAGGACGAGCAGCAGGTTTTGCCATGATAATTTTCCTGTCGATTCGCTGGGGCGATTACTTGCGGATCGGCTTACGCGGACCTTTACGGGTACGCGCGTTAGTCTTGGTACGCTGACCGCGCACTGGAAGACCACGACGATGACGCAGACCGCGATAGCAACCGAGGTCCATCAAACGCTTGATTTTCATGTTGATTTCGCGACGCAGGTCACCTTCAGTGGTGAACTTCGCCACTTCGCCACGCAGCAATTCAATCTGCTCGTCGCTCAGATCCTTGATCTTAGCGGCTGGGTTTACCCCAGCAACCACGCAAATTTTCTGCGCAGTAGTGCGACCAACACCATAGATGTAGGTCAGCGAGATAACAGTATGCTTGTTATCTGGAATGTTAACGCCTGCAATACGGGCCATTCAGTGGGACTCCAATTGACAGCTACCTACGCCCCGGAAGCCAAGAAATAGGGCGCGAGATAATATCGCTGTAATAACAAATAATCAACCCGGTAGCGCACTAGCTACCGGGCTTGAAGCACAATCACACTCAGCCTTGGCGCTGTTTGTGACGCGGTTCCGCGCTGCAAATTACTCGAACAACACCTTCGCGGCGAATAATCTTGCAGTTACGGCACAGCTTTTTCACCGATGCACGAACTTTCATCACCAACTCCTCGAACCTTATGGGTACTCAGCGCAACATTCCGCTGCCGTAACCCTTCAGGTTGGCTTTCTTCATCAGGGATTCGTACTGGTGCGAAACGAGGTGCGATTGTACTTGGGACATGAAGTCCATCACAACCACGACGACGATCAGCAACGAGGTCCCGCCAAGGTAGAACGGAACGTTTGCCGCAACCACCAGGAACTGGGGCAGCAGGCACACGGCCGTCATATATAGAGCACCGAACAGGGTCAAACGCGTCAGAACGCCATCAATGTAGCGCGCCGACTGCTCGCCTGGACGGATGCCCGGAATAAAGGCACCGGACTTCTTCAGGTTTTCCGCTACGTCTTTCGGATTGAACATCAACGCCGTATAGAAGAAGCAGAAGAAAATAATCCCTGCACTAAACAGCAGAATATTCAACGGCTGACCAGGAGCGATCGACTGCGAGATGTCCTGCAACCAGCCCATACCTTCAGACTGACCGAACCAGGTACCCAACGAAGCCGGGAACAGCAAAATGCTGCTCGCGAAAATAGCCGGAATAACACCGGCCATATTCACCTTCAGCGGCAAGTGGCTAGTCTGCGCAGCGAAGACCTTGCGGCCCTGCTGACGCTTGGCGTAGTGAACAGCAATACGACGCTGGCCACGCTCAATGAACACCACAAAACCGATAATCGCTACTGCCAGCAAACCGATCGCAACCAGGGCGAAAATGTTGATATCACCCTGACGCGCAGACTCGAAAGACTGCCCGATCGCTCTCGGAAGACCGGCGACGATACCTGCGAAAATCAACATCGAGATACCGTTGCCAACACCACGCTCAGTAATCTGCTCACCCAGCCACATCATGAACATCGCACCAGCCACAAAAGTGGATACCGCGACGAAATGGAAGCCAAAGTCACCAGTGAACGATACGCCCTGCCCCGCCAGACCAATGGACATGCCAATTGCCTGAACGAGAGCGAGGACGACAGTGCCGTAGCGGGTGTACTGGGCAATCTTGCGACGCCCAGCTTCACCTTCCTTCTTCAACTGCTCCAGCTGCGGGCTGACGGCTGTCATCAGTTGCATGATGATCGATGCCGAAATGTACGGCATGATCCCCAGTGCAAAGATGCTCATCCGCTCCAGCGCGCCGCCGGAAAACATGTTGAACAAGCTAAGAATGGTCCCCTCATTCTGTCGAAACAGGTCCGCGAGTCGGTCCGGGTTGATACCTGGAACCGGGATGTGTGCGCCTATTCGGTAGACGATAATCGCCAGGAACAGAAAACGCAGACGAGCCCAGAGTTCAGACATACCGCCTTTGCCGAGCGCAGAGAGAGCACCTTGCTTAGCCATTTATTCCTCGAACTTGCCGCCAGCTGCTTCGATAGCCGCACGCGCACCTTTGGTGGCGCCGATTCCCTTTCCGATGGTAACAGCGCGAGTAACTTCGCCGGACAGCATGATTTTCACACGCTGAACGTTGACGTTGATCACGTTGGCATCTTTCAGGGACTGCACGGTGACGATGTCGCCTTCCACTTTAGCCAGCTCGGACAGACGCACTTCTGCGCGGTCCATGGCTTTCAGGGAAACGAAACCGAACTTCGGCAGGCGACGATGCAGCGGCTGTTGACCGCCTTCAAAGCCTGGAGCAATGGTGCCACCGGAGCGGGAGGACTGACCTTTGTGGCCACGGCCACCGGTCTTGCCCAAACCACTACCGATACCACGGCCCGGACGATGCTTTTCGCGACGGGAACCCGGCGCTGGACTCAGATCATTGAGTTTCATCGATTAACCCTCGACACGCAGCATGTAGTAAGCCTTGTTGATCATCCCGCGATTCTCGGGAGTATCAAGTACTTCTACAGTGTGACCGATGCGACGCAGACCCAGACCCTTAACGCACAGTTTGTGGTTAGGGATGCGGCCGGTCATGCTTTTGATCAGCGTTACTTTAACGGTAGCCATGATCAGAAGATCTCCTTGACGCTTTTGCCACGCTTGGCGGCAATGGATTCAGGAGACTGCATAGCTTTCAAACCTTTGAAAGTGGCGTGAACCACGTTTACCGGGTTAGTCGAGCCATAGCACTTGGCCAGAACGTTCTGAACGCCAGCAACCTCGAGGACAGCACGCATAGCGCCGCCAGCGATGATACCGGTACCTTCAGAAGCAGGCTGCATGTACACCTTCGAAGCGCCGTGAGCGGACTTCATTGCGTACTGCAGAGTGGTGCCGTTCAGGTCAACTTGGATCATGTTGCGGCGAGCAGCTTCCATTGCCTTCTGGATCGCAGCAGGCACTTCACGCGACTTGCCACGGCCGAAGCCAACGCGCCCTTTACCATCACCAACCACGGTCAACGCGGTGAAAGTGAAGATACGGCCGCCTTTAACGGTTTTGGCTACGCGGTTAACTTGAACCAGCTTCTCGATGTAGCCTTCGTCGCGCTTTTGGTCGTTATTTGACATAACTTAGAACTCCAGCCCAGCTTCACGAGCAGCATCAGCCAGCGCTTTAACGCGGCCGTGGTACTTGAAGCCAGAGCGGTCGAAAGCCACTTGCGAGACGCCAGCGGCCTTAGCACGCGTAGCGACCAGCTGGCCAACCTTAGTGGCCGCGTCGATGTTGCCAGTGGCACCATCACGCAGTTCTTTATCCAAAGTCGAGGCGGATGCCAGAACTTTGGCGCCGTCGGCCGAAATGACCTGGGCGTAAATGTGCTGCGACGAGCGGAACACGCAGAGACGCACGACTTCGAGTTCGTGCATTTTCAGGCGTGCTTTGCGAGCGCGACGCAGTCGAGTAACTTTTTTGTCGGTCATTTGCTATGCCCTACTTCTTCTTGGCTTCTTTACGACGGACGACTTCGTCCGCGTAGCGCACACCTTTGCCTTTGTACGGCTCTGGTGGACGGAAGTCGCGGATCTCGGCGGCCACTTGACCTACCAGCTGCTTGTCGATGCCCTTGATCAGGATATCGGTCTGGCTAGGAGTCTCAGCGGTGATGCCTTCCGGCAGTTCATAATCCACTGGGTGCGAGAAGCCAAGAGCCAGATTCAGCACTGTGCCTTTTGCTTGCGCTTTGTAACCAACACCGACCAGCTGGAGCTTGCGCTCGAAGCCTTGGCTTACGCCTTGGACCATGTTGTTTACCAACGCACGAGTGGTACCAGCCATTGCGCGAGTTTGTTGATCGCCATTGCGAGCAGCGAAACGCAGCTCACCAGCTTCTTCAACGATCTCAACGGACGAATGGATGTTCAGTTCGAGAGTGCCCTTGGCACCCTTCACCGAAAGCTGTTGGCCTGCGAATTTGACTTCGACACCGGCTGGCAGCTTAACGGGGTTCTTAGCGACGCGTGACATGCTTATCCCCCCTTAGAACACAGTGCAAAGAACTTCGCCGCCGACACCGGCAGCGCGCGCAGCACGATCCGTCATCACACCTTTGTTGGTGGAGACGATAGACACACCGAGACCGCCACGAACTTTTGGCAGATCATCGACGGACTTGTACTGACGCAGGCCTGGACGGCTAACGCGCTTCACTTCTTCGATGACCGGACGGCCTTCGAAATATTTCAGCTCGATAGACAGCAGTGGTTTTGTTTCGCTGCTGATCTGATAACCCGCGATGTAACCTTCGTCCTTCAGGACTTTAGCTACAGCCACCTTCAACGTGGAAGAAGGCATGCTTACGACGGACTTTTCAGCCATCTGGGCATTACGGATTCGAGTTAGCATGTCCGCTAACGGGTCCTGCATACTCATGGGCTAGACGCTCCTAATACAAAAAAATTAGCCTTGCGGCTACATATGTCGCCGAGAATCTCCGGGCCTAAAACACACGGGCTCAGGCGAGCCGCGTATTTTAGACATACTCCGGAAATGAAACAAGCCCCAAAAGGGGCTTGTTCCAGATTCTAGGTCACCGGCGGTCAGTCTCTTGCGATTCTGGCCACCTGGACTTCGAAAGTACTTACCAGCTGGCTTTAACCAGACCAGGTACGTCACCACGCATTGCAGCTTCACGCAGTTTGTTACGGCCGAGGCCGAACTTGCGGTAAACGCCGTGTGGACGACCGGTCAGGCGGCAGCGGTTACGCATGCGCGAGGCGCTTGCGTCACGTGGCTGCTTCTGCAGAGCTACTGTAGCTTCCCAACGCGCTTCTGGACTTGCGTTCAGATCAACGATGATAGCTTTCAGTGCTGCACGCTTTTTGGCGTACTTGGCAACCGTGAGCTGACGTTTCAGCTCGCGGTTTTTCATGCTCATCTTGGCCATTTTCCTACTCCAATCAGTTGCGGAACGGGAATTTGAAAGCACGCAACAGGGCGCGACCTTCATCATCGTTCTTGGCAGTGGTGGTCAGGGTAATGTCCAGACCGCGGAGAGCATCGATCTTGTCGTAGTCGATTTCCGGGAAGATGATCTGCTCTTTAACGCCCATGCTGTAGTTACCACGACCATCGAAGGACTTGGCATTCAGGCCGCGGAAGTCGCGGACCCGAGGCAGGGAGATCGACAGCAGACGATCCAGGAATTCGTACATACGCTCACGGCGCAGGGTCACTTTGACGCCGATCGGCCAACCTTCACGGACTTTAAAGCCAGCGATGGATTTCCGAGCGTAAGTCACAACGACTTTCTGACCGGTGATCTTTTCCAGGTCGGCAACAGCGTGCTCGATGACTTTTTTGTCACCGACCGCTTCGCCCAGACCCATGTTCAGGGTGATTTTTGTAACGCGTGGAACTTCCATCACGTTCGAAAGCTTAAGTTCTTCCTTAAGCTTCGGTGCGATTTCTTTCCAGTAAATCTCTTTTAGTCGTGCCATGGTCTCATCTACCTAGCAGTGTTCAAGCATCAACCGCTTTTTGGGTCGACTTGAAGACACGAATTTTCTTGCCGTCTTCTACTTTGAAACCAACGCGATCAGCCTTGTTGGTTTCGCCGTTGAAAATGGCGACGTTAGAAGCGTCCAGTGGAGCTTCTTTTTCGACGATACCGCCTTGCACGCCCGACATCGGGTTAGGCTTGGTATGACGCTTAACCAGGTTCAGACCACCAATAACCAGACGGTTGTTAGCGAGAACCTTAAGCACCTTACCGCGCTTACCTTTGTCTTTGCCGGCGATCACGATGATCTCGTCGTCACGACGAATCTTTTGCATGTCGGATCTCCTTACAGCACTTCTGGGGCGAGCGAGACGATCTTCATGAACTTCTCAGTACGAAGTTCACGGGTCACTGGCCCAAAGATACGGGTGCCGATCGGCTCTTGCTTGTTGTTCAGAAGAACAGCAGCGTTGCCATCAAAGCGGATAATGGAGCCATCAGCACGGCGTACGCCGTGACGAGTGCGGACTACAACAGCAGTCATCACTTGGCCTTTTTTCACTTTACCGCGAGGAATTGCTTCCTTCACGGTAACTTTGATGATGTCACCGATACCAGCGTAACGACGATGGGAGCCACCCAGCACCTTGATGCACATAACGCGGCGTGCGCCGCTGTTATCGGCCACATCGAGCATGGATTGAGTCTGAATCATATAATTTCTCCGACCCCTAGTCCTTAGACTTCCACAGCGCGTTCGAGAACATCAACCAGCGCCCAAGACTTGGTCTTGGCCAAAGGACGAGTTTCACGAATAGTGACTTTGTCGCCGATGTGGCACTGATTGGTTTCGTCGTGCGCGTGCAGCTTAGTCGAACGCTTAACGTATTTACCGTAGATCGGGTGCTTTACGCGACGCTCGATCAGAACGGTGATGGTCTTGTCCATTTTGTCGCTGACAACACGGCCAGTCAGCGTACGGACGGTTTTTTCGGCTTCAGCCATGATTACTTACCTGCCTGCTGTTTGAGCACAGTCTTCACGCGAGCGATGTCACGCTTAACTTGCCGGAGCAGGTGAGACTGCCCCAACTGGCCAGTTGCTTTCTGCATGCGCAGATTGAACTGGTCGCGCAGCAGGCCGAGCAGTTGCTCGTTAAGCTGCGGCGCGTCTTTTTCACGAAGTTCGTTCGCTTTCATCACATCACCGTCCGTTTAACGAAGGCGGTGGCGAGCGGCAGCTTTGCAGCAGCCAAGGCAAATGCCTCACGCGCCAGCTCTTCAGTAACACCCTCGATTTCATACAGGACTTTGCCTGGCTGAATCTGGGCAACCCAGTACTCCACAGAACCCTTACCTTTACCCATCCGAACTTCGAGGGGCTTTTTGGAGATCGGCTTGTCCGGGAATACACGGATCCAGATCTTGCCGCCACGTTTAACGTGACGGGTCAGTGCACGACGCGCTGACTCGATCTGACGAGCGGTGAGACGACCACGAGCTACAGACTTCAGCGCATATTCGCCGAAGCTGACTTTGCTACCGCGCTGAGCCAAGCCACGGTTGTGGCCAGTCATCTGCTTGCGGAACTTCGTACGCTTTGGTTGCAACATTTGGCGTACCCCTTACTTAGCAGCTTTTTTACGAGGCGCTGGTGCTTGTGGTTTCAGTTCTTCTTGGCGACCACCAATTACTTCGCCTTTGAAGATCCAAACCTTTACACCGATCACACCGTAAGTGGTGTGAGCTTCGTAGTTGGCATAGTCGATGTCGGCACGCAGGGTGTGCAGTGGCACACGACCTTCGCGATACCATTCAGTACGTGCGATTTCAGCACCGCCGAGACGACCGCTCACTTGGATTTTGATGCCTTTGGCACCAATGCGCATGGCGTTCTGTACAGCGCGCTTCATAGCGCGACGGAACATTACGCGACGCTCCAGCTGCTGAGCTACGCTCTGCGCAACCAACATACCGTCGAGTTCCGGCTTGCGGATTTCTTCGATATTGATGTGCACAGGCACACCCATTTGCTTGGTCAGGTCCTGACGCAGTTTCTCAACATCTTCACCTTTCTTCCCGATAACGATACCTGGACGAGCGGTGTGGATGGTGATACGTGCTGTTTGAGCCGGACGATGGATATCGATACGGCTTACGGACGCGCTTTTTAGTTTGTCTTGGAGATACTCACGCACCTTCAGATCAGCGAACAAATAGTCCGCATAAGTCCGACCGTCTGCGTACCAGACGGAGGTGTGCTCCTTGACGATTCCCAGGCGAATGCCAATGGGATGTACTTTCTGACCCATCTCTTCGACTCCGTTACTTGTCAGCAACCTTGACAGTGATATGGCAAGACCGCTTGACGATGCGATCAGCACGGCCTTTGGCACGTGGCATGATTCGCTTCAGCGAACGCCCTTCGTTGACGAAAACGGTGCTGACTTTAAGGTCATCAACGTCTGCGCCTTCGTTATGCTCGGCGTTGGCTACGGCCGACTCCAGCACTTTCTTCATGATCTCGGCGGCTTTCTTACTGCTGAAAGCCAACAGGTTGAGCGCTTCGCCCACCTTCTTCCCGCGGATCTGGTCGGCGACCAAGCGGGCTTTCTGGGCGGAGATTCGAGCGCCCGACAACTTAGCGGCTACTTCCATTTCCTAACCCCTTAACGCTTGGCTTTCTTGTCTGCCACGTGCCCACGGTAAGTGCGGGTACCGGCAAACTCGCCTAGTTTGTGGCCGACCATGTCTTCGTTAACGAGAACTGGGACGTGGAGACGACCGTTGTGTACAGCGATGGTCAGACCGACCATTTGTGGCAGGATCATCGAACGACGCGACCAGGTTTTAACTGGTTTGCGATCGTTCTTTTCCGCCGCCACTTCGATCTTCTTCAGTAGGTGAAGATCAATAAAAGGACCTTTTTTCAGAGAACGTGGCACTGTCGTATCCCTCTATTTACTTGCGACGACGGACGATCATTTTGTCGGTACGCTTATTACCACGAGTCTTCGCGCCCTTAGTCGGGAAGCCCCATGGCGATACCGGATGACGACCACCAGAGGTACGACCTTCACCACCACCATGTGGGTGGTCAACCGGGTTCATGGCAACACCACGAACGGTTGGGCGAACGCCACGCCAGCGTTTGGCACCAGCTTTACCCAGCGAACGCAGGCTGTGCTCGGAGTTCGAGACTTCACCCAGGGTCGCGCGGCATTCAGCCAGCACTTTACGCATCTCACCAGAACGCAGACGCAGGGTCACGTAGACACCTTCACGAGCGATCAGCTGAGCCGAAGCACCAGCGGAACGAGCGATTTGCGCGCCTTTACCTGGCTTCAATTCGATGCCGTGTACGGTACTACCAACTGGAATGCTGCGCAGTTGCAACTGGTTGCCCGGCTTGATCGGAGCCAAAGCACCCGAAATCAGCTGGTCGCCAGCGCTCACGCCTTTAGGGGCGATGATGTAACGGCGTTCGCCGTCTGCGTACAACATAAGAGCAATGTGAGCAGTACGGTTTGGATCGTATTCGATACGCTCGACAGTGGCTGGAATGCCATCTTTGTCGTTGCGACGGAAATCGACCAGACGATAATGCTGCTTATGGCCACCACCGATGTGACGAGTGGTAATACGACCATTGTTGTTACGACCACCAGTCTTCGATTTCTTCTCGAGCAGCGGTGCGTGAGGAGCGCCTTTATGCAGCTCCTGGTTGACCACCTTGACCACATGACGGCGGCCAGGGGAAGTCGGTTTGCATTTAACGATTGCCATGATGCACCCCTTCCTTACTCAGCACTGCTGCTGAAATCGAGATCTTGGCCTGGCTGAAGGGAGATAACTGCCTTCTTCCAGTCATTACGCTTGCCCAGACCGCGAGCAGTGCGCTTGCTCTTACCCAGAACATTCAGGGTAGTAACACGCTCTACTTTCACGCTGAACAGGCTTTCGACGGCCTTCTTGATTTCCAGCTTGGTTGCGTCAGTCGCAACCTTGAAAACGAACTGGCCTTTCTTGTCAGCCAGAACCGTAGCCTTCTCGGAAACGTGCGGGCCAAGCAGAACTTTAAATACGCGTTCCTGGTTCATCCCAGCAGCTCCTCGAATTTCTTCACGGCCGACACGGTGATCAACACCTTGTCGTATGCGATCAGACTAACTGGATCGGAACCTTGCACATCACGTACATCAACGTGTGGCAGGTTGCGAGCAGCCAGGTACAGGTTCTGATCAACCACTTCAGACACGATCAAGACGTCAGTCAGGCCCATGCCGGTCAGTTTGTTCAGCAGATCTTTGGTCTTCGGTGCATCAACAGCGAAGTCCTGAACCACAACCAGACGATCAGTACGCACCAGCTCAGCAAGGATGGAACGCATTGCTGCGCGATACATCTTCTTGTTCAGCTTCTGGGTGTGATCCTGAGGACGAGCTGCGAAAGTGGTACCGCCGCCACGCCAGATTGGGCTACGGATAGTACCGGCACGCGCGCGGCCAGTACCTTTCTGACGCCATGGGCGCTTACCGCCACCACGAACGTCGGAACGGGTCTTTTGCTGCTTGCTACCTTGACGGCCGCCGGCCATGTAGGCCACGACTGCTTGGTGAACCAGCGTCTCGTTGAATTCGCCGCCAAATGTCAGTTCGGAAACTTCGATCGCTTGAGCGTCATTTACATTTAATTGCATGTCAGCTTCCCCTTAACCGCGAGCCTTGGCTGCTGGACGTACAACCAAGTTGCCGCCAGTAGCGCCAGGAACAGCGCCCTTGACCAACAACAGATTGCGTTCAGCGTCCACGCGCACTACTTCGAGGGACTGCACGGTCACGCGCTCAGCGCCCATATGACCGGACATTTTTTTGCCCTTGAATACACGACCAGGAGTCTGGCACTGGCCGATAGAGCCTGGAACGCGGTGGGACACGGAGTTACCGTGGGTATTATCTTGCCCGCGGAAGTTCCAACGCTTGATCGTACCCTGGAAGCCTTTACCTTTGGACTGACCGGTTACATCAACCAGTTGACCAGCGGCGAAGATTTCAGCGTTGATCAGATCGCCGGCTTGGTATTCACCCTCTGCGAGAGGGAATTCCAGAACGGTACGACCAGCGGCAACGTTCGCCTTGGCGAAGTGGCCAGCCTGAGCAGCTGTAACACGCGATGCACGACGCTCGCCTACAGTGACTTGCACTGCACGATAGCCATCGGTTTCTTCAGTTTTGAACTGGGTGACGCGATTCGGTTCGATCTCAATGACCGTAACCGGAATGGAGACACCTTCTTCGGTGAAAATACGGGTCATACCGCATTTACGACCGACTACACCAATTTTCTTGGTAGCCATGTTGTAAACCTCATGAGTGTACGGGGCTTTCACCCGCTATGGCCGCCCATTTCAGAGCGTTACACGACTAAGACCGAGTCTTAGCCGAGGCTGATCTGTACTTCCACACCGGCCGCAAGATCAAGCTTCATAAGAGCATCAACGGTTTTATCCGTTGGCTGGACGATGTCCAGTACGCGCTTATGAGTACGGATCTCGTACTGGTCACGCGCGTCTTTGTTGACGTGCGGGGAGACCAGAACGGTGAACCGCTCTTTACGGGTAGGCAGTGGAATTGGACCACGCACTTGAGCACCAGTACGTTTCGCGGTTTCCACGATTTCCTGGGTGGATTGGTCGATCAGGCGATGGTCAAAAGCCTTCAACCTGATACGGATTTGCTGATTTTGCATTGGATTTCAGACTCCGGCTGCTATTCCCAGCGAGCGCAATACGCCCGTTAAAAGGAGGCGCAATTCTATAGACGGGCTACCACAGTGTCAACCCAATAAAAAAGCCCCCGCTAGGCGGGGGCTTTTTCAAGTCACCACTTATTAAGCGATGATTTTGGCTACGACGCCAGCGCCGACGGTACGACCGCCTTCACGAATGGCGAAACGCAGACCATCTTCCATTGCGATGGTTTTGATCAGGGTGACAACCATTTTGATGTTGTCGCCTGGCATTACCATTTCAACGCCTTCCGGCAGTTCGCAGTTACCGGTCACGTCAGTGGTCCGGAAGTAGAACTGTGGACGGTAGCCTTTGAAGAACGGAGTGTGACGACCGCCTTCTTCTTTGCTCAACACGTACACTTCAGCTTCGAAGGTAGTGTGCGGCTTAACCGAACCTGGCTTGACCAGAACCTGGCCACGCTCAACGTCGTCACGCTTGGTGCCGCGCAGCAGCACGCCGCAGTTCTCGCCAGCACGACCTTCGTCGAGCAGCTTACGGAACATTTCAACACCGGTGCAGGTGGTGACGGTAGTGTCACGCAGACCAACGATTTCCAGTGGATCCTGAACTTTGACGATACCGCGCTCGATACGGCCAGTTACAACAGTACCGCGACCGGAGATCGAGAATACGTCTTCGATTGGCATCAGGAACGGCTTGTCGATAACACGGACTGGATCTGGGATGTAGCTGTCCAGAGTCTCAACCAGTTTACGAACGGCAGTGGTGCCCATTTCGTTGTCGTCTTGGCCGTTCAGAGCCATCAGAGCGGAACCGATGATGATCGGGGTATCGTCGCCTGGGAAGTCGTAAGTGCTCAGCAGATCGCGCACTTCCATCTCAACCAGTTCCAGCAGCTCAGCGTCGTCTACCATGTCAGCCTTGTTCAGGAAGACAACGATGTACGGAACGCCAACCTGACGGGACAGCAGGATGTGCTCACGGGTTTGCGGCATCGGACCATCAGCGGCCGAGCAAACCAGGATAGCGCCGTCCATCTGCGCAGCACCGGTGATCATGTTCTTCACATAGTCAGCGTGACCTGGGCAGTCAACGTGAGCGTAGTGACGGATCAGCGAGTTGTATTCAACGTGCGCGGTGTTGATGGTGATACCACGAGCCTTTTCTTCCGGAGCGCTGTCGATCTTGTCGAAAGCAACAACGGCCGAACCGAAAACTTCGGAGCAGACGCGAGTCAGAGCAGCGGTCAGCGTGGTTTTACCGTGGTCGACGTGACCGATGGTGCCAACGTTGACGTGCGGGAGGGTACGGTCAAATTTTTCTTTAGCCACGACAATTAACTCCTAGCCTAAAGGGGCTGAATCAGCCTTGTTTTTTGGTAACGGTTTCGACGATGTGCGACGGAGCCGTATTGTATTTTTTGAATTCCATAGAGTAGCTTGCGCGACCTTGGGACATGGAGCGAACGTCGGTTGCGTAACCGAACATCTCACCCAACGGAACCTCGGCACGAATAACTTTGCCGGAAACCGTATCTTCCATACCCAGGATCATGCCGCGACGACGGTTAAGGTCGCCCATCACGTCACCCATATAGTCTTCAGGTGTAACAACTTCTACCGCCATGATCGGCTCAAGCAGCTCACCACCGCCCTTCTGGGCCAGTTGCTTGGTCGCCATGGATGCAGCCACCTTAAACGCCATCTCGTTGGAGTCGACGTCGTGGTAGGAACCATCAAACACAGTAGCCTTCAGGCCGATCAGCGGATAGCCGGCAACAACGCCGTTCTTCATCTGCTCTTCGATGCCCTTCTGGATAGCCGGGATGTATTCCTTAGGAACCACACCACCCACTACTTCGTTCACGAATTGCAGACCTTCCTGACCTTCGTCAGCAGGAGCAAAACGGATCCAGCAGTGGCCGAACTGACCACGACCGCCGGACTGACGAACGAACTTGCCTTCGATTTCACAGTTCTTCGTGATGCGCTCACGATAGGAAACCTGAGGCTTACCGATGTTGGCTTCGACGTTGAACTCACGGCGCATCCGGTCAACCAGGATGTCCAGGTGCAACTCGCCCATGCCGGAGATGATCGTTTGACCAGTCTCTTCATCAGTCTTGACGCGGAAAGATGGATCTTCCTGAGCAAGCTTGCCCAGAGCGATACCCATTTTTTCCTGGTCATCCTTGGTCTTAGGCTCAACGGCAACCGAAATAACCGGCTCCGGGAAGTCCATGCGAACCAGGATGATTGGCTTGTCAGCGCTGCACAAGGTTTCGCCAGTGGTGACGTCCTTCATGCCGATCAAGGCCGCGATGTCACCAGCGCGTACTTCCTTGATTTCTTCACGGGCGTTTGCGTGCATTTGCACCATACGACCCACGCGCTCTTTCTTGCCCTTAACCGAGTTGATCACGCCGTCGCCGGATGCCAACACGCCCGAGTAAACACGGACGAAAGTCAAGGTACCCACGAATGGGTCGGTAGCGATTTTGAAAGCCAGAGCCGAGAACGGCTCGCTGTCATCTGCATGACGTTCCATCTGCTTTTCCTCGTCATCAGGGTCAGTACCCTTGATGGCAGGAATATCAGTTGGAGCAGGCAGGTAATCGATAACGGCGTCGAGAACCAGGGGAACGCCCTTGTTCTTGAAGGAAGAACCGCAAACAGCCAGGACGATTTCGCCAGCGATAGTACGCTGACGCAGAGCGGCCTTGATTTCCGCGTTGGTGAGTTCTTCACCTTCGAGGTACTTGTTCATCAGCTCTTCGCTGGCTTCGGCCGCAGCCTCAACCATGTTGCCGCGCCACTCGTCAGCCAGTTCCTGCAGTTCAGCAGGGATAGGCTTACGAACTGGAACCATGCCTTTGTCAGCGTCGTTCCAGTAAACAGCTTCCATAGCCAACAGATCGATCTGGCCCTGGAAGTTGTCTTCGGAACCGATGGCCAATTGGATTGGCACCGGAGTGTGACCCAGACGCTGCTTGATCTGACCGATCACGCGCAGGAAGTTGGCACCAGCACGGTCCATCTTGTTTACGTAAACAAGACGTGGAACGCCGTACTTGTTGGCTTGACGCCATACGGTTTCCGACTGAGGCTCAACACCCGAGGTGCCGCAGAACACAACGACCGCGCCGTCGAGAACACGCAGGGAACGTTCAACTTCAATAGTGAAGTCTACGTGACCCGGGGTGTCGATGACGTTGAAGCGGTATTGGTCCTTGTGCTGCTTCTCGGAACCCTGCCAGAAGGCGGTAATGGCAGCAGAAGTAATGGTAATACCACGCTCCTGCTCCTGAACCATCCAGTCTGTGGTCGCGGCGCCGTCATGCACCTCGCCCATTTTGTGACTTTTGCCAGTGTAAAAAAGGACGCGCTCGGTGGTGGTGGTTTTACCAGCATCCACGTGAGCAACGATACCAATGTTACGGTAGCGATTAATCGGTGTTGTACGAGCCATAAAGCCCTCGCAAAATTAGTGACGCTAAAATTAGAAGCGGTAGTGCGAGAAAGCTTTGTTAGCTTCAGCCATACGGTGCACGTCTTCACGCTTCTTAACTGCAGCACCTTTACCTTCGGCAGCGTCCAACAGTTCGCCAGCCAAACGCAGAGCCATAGACTTCTCGCCGCGCTTGCGGGCGAAGTCTACCAACCAGCGCATTGCCAGGGCGTTACGACGGGACGGACGAACTTCAACCGGAACCTGGTAAGTAGCACCGCCTACACGGCGCGACTTCACTTCGACCAGCGGAGCGATGGCGTCGAGAGCTTTCTCGAAGATTTCCAGGGGGTCGCTGTTCTTGCGTTCTTTAACCTTTTCCAGCGCGCCATAAACGATACGCTCGGCAACGGCTTTCTTGCCGCTTTCCATAACGTGGTTCATGAACTTCGCCAGGATTTGGCTTCCGTATTTTGGATCGTCAAGCACTTCGCGCTTGGCTGCTACGCGTCTTCTTGGCATGGATAAGCCCTCAAACGGTCTTCAGGTTCGCTCGGAATCGGTGCCCTTTCGGGACGCCTCCGACCTTACTCTTATCGACTCAGAAAAATAGAAAATCAGTTTTACAAAAAGCCGCTACTACTTAGGCTTCTTGGTACCGTACTTCGAACGACCCTGGTTACGACCTTTAACGCCGGAAGTATCCAGAGAGCCGCGTACGGTGTGGTAACGAACACCTGGCAAGTCTTTTACACGACCGCCGCGGATCAGTACCACGCTGTGCTCTTGCAGGTTGTGGCCTTCACCGCCGATGTACGAGGAAACCTCGAAACCGTTGGTCAGGCGCACACGGCATACTTTACGCAGTGCCGAGTTAGGTTTTTTCGGCGTGGTGGTATACACACGGGTGCATACGCCACGACGTTGCGGGCAGTTCTGCAGCGCAGGCACGTCGGATTTCTCGACGATACGCTTACGCGGCTGACGTACCAGCTGGTTGATAGTTGCCATCTACTAGCTCCACTGTTGTCTTGCGACGCTATTGTCTTGCAAGAAAAGCAAAATGGCAGGAACGAATTCCCGCCAAATTTAGGGGTACAAGAGTCTAAAGAGGATCTTGTCCCCAGTCAAGGCAAGGCCCCGACCTCCCCGCTCATCCAATCTCGACAATTTGTCTCGATTCGACGAACGGAGCGACCAGGGCCTCACACTCATTTATCGCAGAACTCAGTTACCGCTAGAGTTCAGCGCTTCGGTCAGTGCAGCTTCCACTTCACTGGCGCTTACGCGCAACGGCTTGTCAGCTTCACGACGACGCTTGCGCTCGCTGTGGTAAGCCAGGCCGGTACCCGCCGGGATCAGACGACCCACGACCACGTTTTCTTTCAGGCCGCGCAGGTAATCGCGCTTGCCGGTTACCGCCGCTTCGGTCAGTACACGAGTGGTTTCCTGGAAGGAAGCCGCCGAGATGAACGATTCGGTGGACAACGACGCCTTGGTGATACCCAGCAACACACGAGTGAACTTGGAAACGAATTTCTCGTCGCCAGCCAGACGCTCGTTCTCTACCAAAACGTGAGTCAACTCCATCTGGTCGCCCTTGATGAAAGTCGAGTCGCCGGATTCAGCGATTTCAACTTTACGCAGCATCTGACGCAGGATGGTCTCGATGTGCTTATCGTTGATCTTCACGCCTTGCAGACGATAAACGTCCTGGATCTCGTTCACGATGTACTTGGCCAGCGCACTCACACCCAGCAGACGCAGGATGTCGTGTGGATCGCTCGGGCCGTCGGAGATAACTTCGCCGCGGTTTACCTGTTCGCCTTCGAAGACGTTCAGGTGACGCCACTTCGGAATCAGCTCTTCGTACGGATCGGTACCGTCGTTCGGGGTAATGACCAGACGGCGTTTGCCTTTGGTCTCTTTACCGAACGCGATGGTGCCGCTGACTTCAGCCAGGATCGAGGCTTCTTTCGGACGACGTGCTTCGAACAAGTCGGCAACACGTGGCAGACCACCGGTGATGTCACGGGTCTTCGAAGTCTCTTGCGGGATACGAGCGATAACATCACCGATCGCAATCTTCGCACCATCCGCCACACCGACCAGGGCGTTGGCTGGCAGGAAGTACTGAGCGATAACGTCAGTGCCTGGCAGCAACAAGTCCTTGCCGTTGTCATCAACCATCTTCACAGCAGGACGGATATCTTTACCGGCAGCTGGACGGTCTTTGGCGTCGAGTACTTCAATGTTGGTCATACCGGTCAATTCGTCAGTCTGACGCTTGATCGTGATGCCTTCTTCCATGCCCACGTAGGTCACGGTACCTTTCATTTCGGTAACGATTGGGTGAGTGTGCGGATCCCACTTGGCCACGATTGCGCCAGCGTCGACCTTGTCACCTTCTTTAACCGAAATCACGGCACCGTACGGCAGCTTGTAGCGCTCGCGCTCACGACCGAAGTCATCAGCGATTGCCAGCTCACCGGAACGGGACACAGCTACCAGGCAGCCATCCACTCGCTCAACGTGCTTCAGGTTGTGCAGACGGACGGTACCGCCATTCTTCACCTGAACGCTGTCAGCAGCGGAGGTCCGGCTTGCCGCACCACCGATGTGGAACGTACGCATGGTCAGCTGGGTACCCGGCTCACCGATGGACTGGGCAGCGATAACGCCGACCGCTTCACCGATGTTCACCTGATGACCACGAGCCAGATCACGGCCGTAGCACTTGGCGCAAATGCCATAGCGGGTTTCGCAGCTGATCGGCGAACGCACGATCACTTCGTCGATGCTGTTCAGCTCGATGAACTCGACCCACTTCTCGTCTACCAGGGTGCCGGCAGGAACGATAACTTCCTCGGTACCTGGCTTGAATACGTCACGGGCAATGACACGACCCAATACGCGTTCACCCAACGGCTCAACAACGTCACCGCCTTCAATGTGCGGAGTCATTACCAGGCCATGTTCGGTGCCGCAATCGATCTCGGTCACAACCAGATCCTGCGCCACGTCTACCAGACGACGAGTCAGGTAACCGGAGTTCGCAGTTTTCAACGCGGTATCCGCCAAACCTTTACGAGCACCGTGAGTGGAGATGAAGTACTGAAGTACGCTCAAACCTTCACGGAAGTTCGCAGTAATCGGCGTTTCGATGATGGAACCGTCCGGCTTGGCCATCAGGCCACGCATACCGGCGAGCTGACGGATCTGCGCAGCAGAACCCCGTGCACCCGAGTCGGCCATCATATACATCGAGTTGAAGGACTCTTGGTCGACTTCGACGCCATGACGGTCGATGACTTTCTCTTTCGAGAGGTTGGCCATCATCGCCTTGGAAACTTCGTCGTTCGCCTTGGACCAAAGGTCGATCACTTTGTTGTACTTCTCGCCCTGGGTTACCAGGCCGGAGGCGTACTGACTTTCGATCTCTTTCACTTCATCAGTAGCAGCATTGATGATGCGGGCTTTTTCATCCGGGATAACGAAGTCGTTAACACCGATGGAAACGCCGGAAATGGTCGAATAGGCAAAACCGGTGTACATCAACTGGTCAGCGAAGATCACGGTCTCTTTCAAACCAACCACGCGGTAGCACTGGTTGATCAGCTTGGAGATCGCTTTTTTCTTCATCGGCTGGTTGACGACGTCATACGACAGGCCAGGTGGAACAACCTGGAACAACAGCGCACGGCCGACAGTGGTGTCGACGATACGGGTGTTCTTGACGCTGCCGCCATCACGGTCGTTAACGGTTTCGTGGATCCGCACTTTGACCTTGGCGTGCAGTGCGGCTTCGCCGGCACGGAACACACGGTCAACTTCCTGCAGATCCGCGAACACACGACCTTCGCCCTTGGCGTTGATCGCTTCACGAGTCATGTAGTACAGACCCAATACAACGTCCTGCGACGGAACGATGATTGGCTCACCGTTGGCTGGCGACAGAATGTTGTTGGTCGACATCATCAACGCACGCGCTTCCAACTGGGCTTCCAGCGTCAGCGGTACGTGCACGGCCATTTGGTCGCCGTCGAAGTCGGCGTTGTACGCAGCACAGACCAGAGGGTGCAGCTGGATAGCCTTACCTTCGATCAGTACCGGTTCAAACGCCTGGATACCCAGACGGTGAAGGGTCGGTGCACGGTTGAGGAGAACCGGGTGTTCACGGATCACTTCAGCGAGAACGTCCCAAACCTCAGGCAGCTCGCGCTCGACCATCTTCTTGGCAGCTTTGATGGTGGTAGCGAGACCACGCATTTCCAGCTTGCCGAAAATGAACGGCTTGAACAGCTCGAGAGCCATTTTCTTCGGCAGACCGCACTGGTGCAGACGCAGGGTCGGACCTACGGTAATTACCGAACGACCCGAGTAGTCAACACGCTTACCGAGCAAGTTCTGACGGAAACGACCCTGCTTACCCTTGATCATGTCAGCCAGGGATTTCAGAGGACGCTTGTTCGAACCGGTGATAGCGCGGCCACGACGACCGTTGTCGAGCAGTGCATCGACAGCTTCCTGCAACATACGCTTTTCGTTGCGCACGATGATGTCCGGAGCGGACAGATCAAGCAGGCGCTTCAAACGGTTGTTACGGTTGATCACTCGACGATACAGATCGTTGAGGTCGGAAGTCGCGAAGCGACCGCCATCCAGCGGGACCAGTGGACGCAGATCTGGCGGCAGAACCGGCAGAACGGTCAGCACCATCCATTCTGGAAGGTTGCCGGAACCCTGGAAGGCTTCCATCAACTTCAGACGCTTGGACAGTTTCTTGATCTTGGTTTCGGAGTTGGTTTGCGGAATTTCTTCACGCAGGCGGCCAATCTCGTGCTCCAGGTCGATAGCGTGCAGCAGTTCACGGACAGCTTCGGCACCCATGCGGGCATCGAAATCGTCGCCGAACTCTTCCAGCGCTTCGAAGTACTGCTCGTCGTTGAGCAGCTGACCTTTTTCAAGGGTGGTCATGCCTGGATCGATAACGACATAGCTCTCGAAGTAGAGAACGCGTTCGATATCACGCAGGGTCATGTCCATCAGCAAACCGATACGCGACGGCAGCGATTTCAGGAACCAGATGTGGGCCACCGGGGACGCAAGCTCGATGTGCGCCATGCGCTCACGACGAACCTTGGCCAGCGCGACTTCAACGCCGCACTTCTCGCAGATCACACCACGGTGCTTCAAGCGCTTGTACTTACCGCACAGGCACTCGTAATCCTTTACCGGGCCAAAGATCTTGGCGCAGAACAGGCCGTCACGTTCAGGTTTGAACGTACGGTAGTTGATGGTTTCCGGCTTTTTAACTTCACCGAACGACCACGAACGGATCATCTCAGGCGATGCCAATCCAATACGGATGGCGTCGAACTCTTCGACTTGACCCTGGTTTTTCAGCAAATTCAGTAGGTCTTTCAAGGCCTTTCCTCCTGGCGGAGCAGAGAGCGGGCAATCCTGCCCCGCTCTCGATTCGCGTCACGTGTTATTCGGTTTCCAGATCGATATCGATGCCGAGGGAACGAATTTCCTTGATCAACACGTTGAAGGACTCGGGCATGCCCGGCTCCATACGGTGATCGCCATCCACGATGTTTTTGTACATCTTGGTACGGCCGTTCACATCGTCCGACTTCACTGTGAGCATTTCTTGCAGAGTGTAAGCAGCACCGTATGCTTCCAGTGCCCAGACCTCCATCTCCCCGAAACGCTGACCACCGAACTGTGCCTTACCACCCAGCGGCTGCTGGGTAACCAGGCTGTACGAACCGGTAGAACGAGCGTGCATCTTGTCGTCTACCAAGTGGTTCAGCTTCAGCATGTACATGTAGCCAACAGTAACCGGGCGCTCGAACTTGTTGCCGGTACGGCCGTCAGTCAGCTGCATCTGGCCGCTTTCTGGCAGGTCTGCCAGTTTCAGCATGGCCTTGATTTCGCTTTCCTTGGCGCCGTCGAACACTGGAGTGGCCATTGGAACGCCGCCGCGCAGGTTCTTCGCCAGATCCAGGATTTCCTGGTCGGAGAAGCTGTCCAGGTCTTCGTTACGACCGCCGATCTGGTTGTAGATCTCGTCGAGGAAGGTGCGAAGTTCAGCAACTTTACGCTGCTCTTCGATCATCCGGTTGATCTTCTCGCCCAGACCTTTGGCCGCGAGGCCCAGGTGGGTTTCGAGGATCTGACCAACGTTCATACGCGAAGGTACGCCCAACGGGTTGAGGACAACGTCGACCGGGGTGCCATTGGCATCGTGCGGCATGTCTTCAACCGGCATGATCACGGAGACCACACCTTTGTTACCGTGACGACCGGCCATCTTGTCGCCCGGCTGAATGCGGCGACGGATTGCCAGGTAAACCTTGACGATTTTCAGCACGCCTGGAGCCAGGTCATCGCCCTGCTGCAGTTTGCGCTTCTTGTCTTCGAACTTGTCGTCCAGCAGACGGCGACGATCAACGATGTAGGCCTGAGCCTTCTCGAGCTGCTCGTTCAGAGCATCTTCAGCCATGCGCAGTTTGAACCACTGACCATGCTCAAGACCGTCGAGTACTTCGTCGGTGATGTCCTGACCTTTCTTCAGACCAGCGCCGCCTTCAGCCTTGTGGCCTACCAGGGCGGAGCGCAGACGTTCGAAAGTCGCGCCTTCAACGATACGGAACTCTTCGTTCAGATCCTTGCGGATCTCGTCGAGCTGAGTCTTCTCGATGGACAGTGCACGAGCATCACGCTCAACGCCGTCACGAGTGAAGACCTGTACATCGATGACGGTACCCTTGGTGCCGGTAGGCACACGCAGGGAGGTGTCTTTAACGTCGCTGGCTTTTTCACCGAAGATCGCACGCAGCAGTTTTTCTTCCGGGGTCAGTTGGGTCTCGCCTTTCGGAGTGACCTTACCTACCAGAATGTCGCCTGCGCCTACTTCAGCACCTACGTAAACGATACCGGCTTCGTCCAGCTTGTTCAGTGCAGCTTCACCCACGTTCGGGATGTCTGCAGTGATTTCCTCTGGCCCAAGCTTGGTGTCACGTGCCACACAGGTCAGTTCCTGAATGTGGATCGTGGTGAAGCGGTCTTCCTGAACAACACGCTCGGACAGGCAGATGGAGTCTTCGAAGTTGTAACCGTTCCAGGCCATGAACGCGATGCGCATGTTCTGACCCAGCGCCAGTTCACCCATGTCGGTGGACGGACCGTCAGCCATGATGTCGCTGCGCTGAACCCGATCACCCTTACGTACCAGCGGACGCTGGTTGATGCAGGTGTTCTGGTTGGAGCGGGTGTATTTGGTCAGGTTGTAGATGTCGACACCAGCTTCGCCGGTTTCAACTTCGTCATCAGCAACACGAACCACGATACGGCTGGCATCAACGGAGTCGATCACGCCGCCACGACGAGCCACGACGCAAACGCCGGAGTCACGGGCTACGTTACGCTCCATGCCGGTACCGACCAGCGGCTTGTCAGCGCGCAGGGTTGGTACAGCTTGACGCTGCATGTTCGAACCCATCAACGCACGGTTGGCGTCATCGTGCTCGAGGAACGGGATCAGCGACGCTGCAACCGAAACTACCTGCTTCGGCGAAACGTCCATCAAGGTGACGTCTTCCGGCGCCTTGACGGTGAACTCGTTCAAGTGACGAACAGCTACCAATTCGTCGACCAGCATTTTCTTGTCGTTCATCGTGGCCGAAGCCTGAGCGATCACGTGATCAGCTTCTTCGATGGCGGACAGGAACACGATCTCGTCAGTGACCAGAGCGTCTTTCACCACACGGTACGGGCTTTCGAGGAAGCCGTACTGGTTGGTGCGCGCATAGGCGGCCAGGGAGTTGATCAGACCGATGTTCGGACCTTCCGGCGTTTCAATCGGGCATACACGACCGTAGTGAGTCGGGTGTACGTCACGAACTTCAAAGCCGGCACGCTCACGAGTCAGACCGCCAGGGCCGAGTGCAGACACACGACGCTTGTGGGTGATCTCGGACAGCGGGTTGTTCTGGTCCATGAACTGGGACAGCTGGCTCGAACCGAAGAACTCTTTCACCGCCGCAGCCACAGGCTTGGCGTTGATCAGGTCTTGCGGCATCAGGCCTTCGCTTTCAGCCATCGACAGGCGCTCTTTGACCGCACGCTCAACACGTACCAGGCCAACGCGGAACTGGTTCTCGGCCATTTCGCCAACGCAGCGAACACGACGGTTACCCAGGTGGTCGATGTCATCGACGATGCCTTTACCGTTACGGATGTCGACCAGAGTCTTCAGAACCGCGACGATATCTTCCTTGCACAACACGCCCGAACCTTCGATCTCGGTACGACCGATACGACGGTTGAACTTCATCCGGCCGACCGCAGACAGGTCATAGCGCTCAGGGCTGAAGAACAGGTTGTTGAACAGGGTCTCGGCTGCATCCTTGGTTGGCGGCTCGCCTGGACGCATCATGCGATAGATCTCGACCAGCGCTTCCAATTGGTTGCTGGTGGAGTCGATCTTCAGGGTGTCGGAGACGAACGGACCGCAGTCGATATCGTTGGTGTACAGAGTTTCGATGCGAACAACCTGGGCCTTGGCAATTTTTGCCAGGATCTCGGTGTTCAACTCGGTGTTGCACTCTGCCAGGATTTCGCCGGTTGCCGGATGCACGATGGCCTTGGCGGTAGTGCGACCCAGGACGTAGTCCAGAGGCACTTCCAGGGTCTTGAGACCGGCTTTTTCGATCTGGTTGATGTGGCGCGCAGTAATACGGCGACCCGCTTCAACGATGACCTTGCCCTTCTCGTCCTGAATATCAAGAACAGCGATTTCACCACGCAGACGCGAAGCAATCAGTTCCAGACTGAGGGTTTCGCCGCTCAGGTGGAAAACGTTGGTGGTGTAGAACGCGTCGAGCACTTCTTCAGTGGTATAGCCGAGCGCGCGCAGCAGTACCGATGCAGGCAGCTTGCGACGACGGTCGATACGCACGAATACGCAGTCTTTCGGGTCGAACTCGAAGTCCAGCCACGAACCGCGGTAAGGAATGATGCGCGCGGAGTACAGCAGTTTGCCGGAGCTATGCGTCTTGCCGCGGTCGTGGTCGAAGAACACGCCCGGGGAACGGTGCAGCTGGGAAACGATTACACGCTCGGTACCGTTGATTACGAAGGTACCGTTTTCAGTCATCAGGGGGATTTCACCCATGTAGACTTCTTGCTCTTTGATGTCCTTGATCGCTTTGTTCGACGATTCTTTGTCGAAAATGATCAGGCGCACTTTTACCCGCAAAGGTACGGCGTAAGTCACACCGCGCAATACGCATTCTTTGACATCAAATGCCGGTTCGCCCAGGCGATAACCGACGTACTCCAGCGCAGCATTGCCGGAGTAGCTGATGATCGGGAAAACGGATTTGAAGGCCGCATGCAGGCCCACGTCGCGGAACTGATCTTTAGTCGCTCCCGCCTGCAAGAATTCACGATACGAATCCAGCTGGATTGCCAGGAGATACGGCACATCCATGACGTCCGGCAACTTGCTAAAGTCCTTGCGGATACGTTTTTTCTCAGTATATGAGTAAGCCATCAGCGTTCCCCAGCTTGGTCACCTGCTTGTTTGGCCCCTCCCGACGGGAGCAGCCAGAAAATCGTGCAAACCCCATGGTTTGCGCCACCGCATCGGGTGGTTACAGCTCGTTACCAGCACCGACCCAGTCGGTTGCCAATAACGGAAAAAGGCCGGTGGCAAGAGCCACCAGCCATCAGCCTTTCGCTTAACGCTCGGGCTGGAGACGCAAGGTCGATGCTTACTTCAGCTCGACTTTAGCGCCTGCTTCTTCCAGAGTGGCTTTAGCTTTGTCAGCTGCATCTTTCGATACGGCTTCCAGAACAACGCCAGGAGCGCCGTCAACTACTGCCTTGGCTTCTTTCAGGCCCAGACCGGTCAGTTCACGTACTGCCTTGATCACGTTAACTTTCTTCTCGCCAGCTTCCAGCAGCATGACGTTGAATTCAGTTTGTTCTTCAACAACGGCAGCAACAGCAGCTGGACCAGCGGAAGCAGCGGCAGCGGAAACGCCGAACTTCTCTTCCATGGCCTTGATCAGCTCAACGATTTCCAGAACGGATTTTTCGCCGATTGCTTCGATGATTTGGTCGTTAGTCAGAGACATGACTATAAATTCCTGTATTGGGGTGACAGCCTACGCGGCCATCGAAATAAACAATAAACGCTGAAAGGAGTCGCTTAGCCTTAGGCTGCAGCTGCTTCTTTCTGGTCGCGAAGTGCCGCCAGAGTACGAGCCAATTTGCTGGTTGCGCCTTGAATCACGCTCATCAGCTGAGAAATTGCTTCGTCACGGGTCGGCAGGCTTGCCAGTACGTCGATCTGATTAGCTGCGAGGAACTTGCCCTCGAACGCAGCTGCCTTGATCTCGAACTTATCCTGACCTTTTGCGAATTCCTTGAAAATACGAGCAGCAGCGCCCGGATGATCTTTGGAGAATGCAATCAAGGTCGGGCCAGTGAACACGTCGTTGAGCACGTCATATGGAGTGCCAGCAACGGCGCGCTTGAGCAGGGTGTTACGTACAACACGTACGTAAACGCCAGCTTCACGAGCCTCTTTACGGAGTCCGGTCATAGCGCCAACTGTCACGCCGCGGGCATCAGCCACAACAGCAGACAGGGCAACTTGGGCAGCCTCGTTGACTTCAGCGACGATGGCCTTCTTGTCTTCGAGTTTAATTGCCACGGGTTTAACTCCTGCTTGTTACCGTTTCATCCAACCGAGGCCGGATGTCGTTTTGGTGTCTGATTCGGTAAGGAACCGGGAGCACCATCTGCGTAGGCTTGAGGTTTAAGACTTGCGTCGCCTACGGTCTTGGATAGCCCCCGCCAGGCAGGGACCCCAATCTTTCAATTGGCGCAATCACTTGCGCCAACCTGTGTCTTACGCGTCGAGCGAGCCTTGGTCGATGACCAGACCTGGGCCCATAGTGGTGCTCAGGGTAACGCGCTTGACGTAAATGCCTTTCGAGGAAGCTGGCTTGATACGCTTCAGATCAGCGATCAGGGCTTCAACGTTTTCCTTCAGCTTGACGGCGTCGAAGCCGACTTTGCCAACGGAAGTGTGGATGATGCCGTTTTTGTCGGTGCGATAACGAACCTGACCAGCCTTGGCGTTTTTAACCGCGGTAGCTACGTCTGGTGTTACGGTGCCGACTTTAGGGTTAGGCATCAGGCCACGTGGACCGAGGATCTGACCCAACTGACCAACAACGCGCATTGCATCCGGGGATGCGATAACAACGTCATAGTTCAGGTCGCCGCCTTTCATTTCGGCAGCCAGGTCGTCCATACCTACACGGTCAGCGCCGGCAGCCAGAGCGGCCTCAGCAGCTGGACCCTGGGTGAACACAGCTACGCGAACGGTCTTGCCAGTACCGTGCGGCAGCACAGTAGCGCTACGAACGACCTGGTCGGATTTACGCGGGTCAACGCCCAGGTTCACAGCAACGTCGAACGACTCGCTGAACTTGACAGTCGACAGCTCAGCCAGCAGAGCAGCAGCGTCTACAAAGTTGTAGGACTTGCCTGCTTCGATTTTGCCGGCGATAGCCTTTTGACGCTTGGTCAACTTAGCCATTACACACCCTCCACGTTAAGGCCCATGCTACGAGCAGAACCGGCGATAGTGCGCACGGCCGCATCCATATCAGCTGCAGTCAGATCCGCGTTTTTGGTTTTCGCGATTTCTTCCAGCTGAGCACGAGTCACGGTGCCAACCTTAACGGTGTTCGGACGAGCGGAACCGCTAGTCAGACCAGCCGCCTTCTTCAGCAGAACCGAAGCAGGAGTGGATTTGGTTTCGAAAGTGAAGCTACGGTCGCTGTAGACAGTGATAATCACTGGAGTCGGCAGGCCTGGCTCAATACCCTGGGTACGGGCGTTGAAAGCTTTGCAGAATTCCATGATGTTCACGCCGTGCTGACCCAGTGCAGGACCAACAGGTGGGCTTGGGTTAGCCTGAGCGGCCTTCACTTGCAGCTTGATGTAAGCGGTAATCTTCTTGGCCATGAGGCACTCCAATTACGGGTTCAAACGCCTCGAAAGGCTCCCCGGTTACTTGCGCGTTTATCCCAGTGACGACAAAACCCCACAGCCTAAGGCTGCGGGGTTGGGATGCTTGCCCAGCTAGACCTTTTCGACCTGGCTGAACTCTAGCTCTACCGGAGTAGAGCGACCGAAAATGAGCACTGCCACTTGGATCCGGCTCTTTTCGTAGTTAACTTCTTCGACCGTGCCAGTAAAATCAGCAAACGGCCCGTCGTTGACCCGTACCGACTCGCCTGGCTCGAACAACGTCTTCGGCTTCGGCTTGTCGCTACCATCAGCAACGCGACGCAGAATCGCTTCTGCCTCTTTATCGGTGATCGGCGCAGGCTTATCAGCAGTACCGCCGATGAAACCCATCACCCGAGGAGTATCCTTGACCAAGTGCCAAGTACCCTCGTTCATGTCCATCTGGACCAGCACATAACCTGGGAAGAACTTGCGCTCGCTTTTGCGTTTCTGGCCATTACGCATTTCAACCACTTCTTCAGTGGGAACCAGAATTTCGCCGAAGCCATCTTCCATGCCAGCCAGCTTTACGCGCTCTACCAACGAGCGCATGACATGCTTCTCGTAACCGGAGTAAGCATGCACAACGTACCAACGCTTAGCCACGGGACACCCTTAGCCGACAATCAAGGAAACAAGCCAGCCGAGCAGGGAATCAAGACCCCACAACAGCAACGCCATAACCAGAACAACAGCCACTACGATCAACGTGGTCTGCGTGGTTTCTTGGCGAGTTGGCCATACGACTTTACGAATCTCAGTGCGAGCTTCCTTTACCAGTACAAAGAAAGACTTGCCCTTAGCTGTCTGCAGGCCTACAAAGGCAGCTACAGCAGCAATGGCAAGCAGTGCCAGTACGCGGTACAGGATCGGCGAAGCAGAGTAATACTGATTGCCAACAACGCCAACAACCACCAAAGCGACTACTACTAGCCACTTGAGCAGATCGAAGCGAGAGCCTTGAGCTTCAGCTTTAGGAGTCATCTATGAAGATCCTGTGAAAAGAAAGCCAAACCCACCAAGTGAATCTGGCAGGTCAGGAGGGAATCGAACCCCCAACCTACGGTTTTGGAGACCGTCGCTCTGCCAATTGAGCTACTGACCTAAAACAAAATCAGGCCGACCATTATGCCGGCCTGAAAAAGACATTACAACAACTTACTCGATGACTTTTGCCACGACACCCGCGCCGACGGTACGACCGCCCTCACGAATAGCGAAACGCAGACCATCTTCCATCGCGATGGTTTTGATCAGGGTAACGGTCATCTGAACGTTATCACCCGGCATAACCATCTCAACTCCTTCTGGCAGCTCGCAGTTACCAGTCACATCAGTCGTACGGAAGTAGAACTGTGGACGGTAGCCTTTGAAGAACGGCGTATGACGACCACCTTCTTCCTTGCTCAGAACATAAACTTCAGCTGTGAACTTGGTATGCGGCTTGACGGTGCCGGGCTTGACCAATACCTGGCCACGCTCAACATCATCACGCTTGGTACCACGCAGCAATACGCCGCAGTTCTCACCTGCACGACCTTCGTCGAGCAGCTTGCGAAACATCTCTACACCCGTGCACGTAGTCTTGACCGTGTCACGCAGACCAACGATCTCAACTTCTTCCTGGATGCGAACAATGCCACGCTCAACACGACCAGTCACAACAGTACCGCGACCGGAGATCGAGAACACGTCCTCGATCGGCATCAGGAACGGCTTATCAATAGCACGCTCAGGCTGCGGAATGTAGCTATCCAGAGTCTCGACCAGCTTCTTGACGGCAGTGGTGCCCATCTCGTTGTCGTCTTGACCATTCAACGCCATCAGCGCCGAACCAATGATGATTGGAGTGTCATCACCTGGGAAATCGTAGGTGCTCAACAGGTCTCGCACTTCCATTTCAACCAACTCAAGCAGCTCCGCGTCATCTACCATGTCAGCCTTGTTCAGGAAGACAACGATGTACGGAACGCCTACCTGGCGCGACAGGAGAATGTGCTCACGGGTTTGCGGCATCGGACCATCAGCGGCCGAGCAAACCAGAATCGCACCATCCATCTGTGCAGCACCGGTAATCATGTTTTTTACGTAGTCGGCGTGACCAGGGCAGTCAACGTGTGCGTAGTGACGCACGGCCGAATCGTACTCAACGTGAGCGGTGTTGATGGTAATACCACGAGCTTTTTCTTCTGGGGCGCTATCGATCTTGTCGAAGTCAACCTTTGCCGAACCGAACACTTCGGAGCAGACGCGGGTCAAGGCTGCAGTCAGAGTAGTTTTGCCGTGATCGACGTGACCAATGGTGCCTACGTTGACGTGCGGCTTATTACGTTCGAACTTTTCCTTAGCCATCGAAATCACCCTCAGGAGAAGAATGTTACAAGTCAAACAAGCCATTAAAACAAAGGCAGATATTTTCATATCTGCCTTGTTATATGGAGCTCTTGAGCGGATTTGAACCGCTGACCTCACCCTTACCAAGGGTGTGCTCTACCAACTGAGCTACAAGAGCGTAACACTGTGCAAGATCTGCAAACGTGGAGCGGGTAGCGGGAATCGAACCCGCATCATCAGCTTGGAAGGCTGAGGTTCTACCACTAAACTATACCCGCGAGCTTGCAACTCTCGCTAAAAATGGTGGAGGGGGAAGGATTCGAACCTTCGAAGTCGTAGACGTCAGATTTACAGTCTGATCCCTTTGGCCGCTCGGGAACCCCTCCTAAGCGAGCCGGCATTCTATATCATGCCAGCCTTCTGTCAAGCATTTTCTCATTAAAAACCTGAGGTTAGCTGCGTTGACCTCGTTCCGCTGCGTTGACCTTTAAAGGTCTTCACTGCGAAGCGGGCGCCATTCTATGCAAACTAATCCGCCTGTGCAACCCCCTCGCACGGCATTATTTTATGTTTTAACTCATTGAATTCTCTGGAAAGGTTTTGCAACTGCACATCATCCAGCCAGCGTCGGCTTTCAGGTGCGATCCGCACCCAGTAACCAGGCGCATCCGGGAGGTCGCGCGGCAAGGCCTGGAACTTGATCTCCATGCCAGTCAATCTTCGCTCGACGGCCTGAGCCACGTCCTGCCGCGAATAGCCGCCTACATACAGGCACCCGCTATCAGGCTGAACAGCCTTGGCCTTGTCCCGCGCGGCATCGGTGGATTCGCTCAGCAGGCGAATATCCTGCTGCGAACCACGATACAGGCTCAAAGGCGTCACATCCTTGGCGCGCAAGGGGGCTTCTTGTTGATGCCAGATGTAATAGAAAACATTGAGCACTAGCAGTAGCAGGAACAACCAACGCATAAATACCTCAACTCAAAGGGCACGCCATCGCCAGGCCCACAAACACCAGATCTGGAACCACGCGGGCTTCAGGGACGACGCCCGAGACAAGACTTGCGTCCCCACCCGTGAGAAAAACCACAAAGTCTTCACCCCAGTAACTGCGCGCCATCTCCAATTGCGTAAGCACGAATCCCCTGAGCATCAACGAGCAGCCGCGCTCTACCGCTTCGACGGTGGTGCGACCAGGAGCAAGGCTTTCCAGCGCGCGCTCGGCTGCGATGTCGCCATACCGTATCTTGCGCGTGTGGGTGCGCAGCTGATTGCGCATCAAGGGCATCCCCGGACAGATGAAGCCACCGAGATGCTCGCCGTCGCTGTCTATAAAGTCAGCGGTAACGGCTGTACCGAAGTCGAGCACAAGACACGAGCCCGACGCCAGATGGAATCCACCCAGCATCGCCAGCCAACGGTCGAGCCCCAAGCGCTCGTATTCTTCATAGCCGTTACGAACACCGGACATTTCGCGAGAGGGCGCAGCGCAGGCAACTGACACGCCATAAGCACTCTTGAGCAAGGCGGTCAATGCACCGGTTTCTTCGGTGGTCCTGACGCTTACCAGCCGGCAATAGGTCAATGACAGGCTCACGATGGCATTCAGGCTCTCGAGCAACGCCAGATCCGAGTCAACGACCCCCTCTCCCACCGTCATACCGCCGCCCACACCCAGCACGCGCCATTTGATAAAACTGTTTCCGCAGTCGAGCTCAAGAATCATCACGCAACCTCAGGCTGAGCTCACCACCGCTAAAGACTTTTTCCACACCACCCACCTTCAAGCGCAAAGCACCTTGTTTATCGATACCCAGCACTTCGCCATCTATCTGGTTGACCCCGGCAATCAGCGATACGGCGCGCCCCTGCCACAGATGATTCTGCTCCCACTCCGACTGGATGGCAGCAAACCCATCGGTCTGATGACGGTGCAAATAACCCTGCAGCTTCAAACCCAGGGCTGCGACGAGATGGTTGCGATCGAACACCTTGCCGGTCTCGAGACGCATCGACGTCCATTGCTGATCAACCTCATCAGTCATCTGCATGTTTACATTGATTCCAACGCCTAGCACTACGTGGCATACGTCAGCGGGATCGCCCACCAGCTCCAGAAGTATGCCGGCGATTTTTTTCTGCCCGACCAATACGTCGTTTGGCCATTTAAGACCTGCAGCCGAAACTCCGAGCTCACGCAGGGCCTGCATCACTGCCAGGCCTACAACCAGACTGAGTCCTTCCAGCTGCCGCATTCCACCGTCGATGCGCAACACAAGGCTGTAATAGACGTTTTCGGCAAAAGGGCTGACCCACTTGCGTCCGCGACGCCCTCGCCCGGCCGTCTGCCGTTCGGCAACCACCAGGAATGGTGCGGCCTGGCCACGCTCGATCGCGCGCAAGGCCTCGGCATTTGTCGAGTCTATGGAGTCAAAGACCAGGGTGGGCCATTCGCAGGAAGGAGCCGCCTCGCGGATGCTGACAGGGTCGAGCAGCGTCAATGGCGCAGCCAGTTGATAACCGCGACCGCGCACTTTGTGGATGGATAAGCCCAACTCAGCTTCCAGGAGCTGGAGCTGTTTCCAAACCGCACTACGACTGACACCCAGGGCGATGCCAAGGGCCTGGCCAGAATGGAACCGGCCATCCTTAAGAAGCTTCAACAACGTCAGCATGCAAGTCTCGCCTCACAATGAGGCCCGCATGATAGCCATGCACCGAGCGATTGCATAGAAACACGAAGGCCTGAACTTTCCTGCGGACAAAAACAAAACCCCTACCTGCATACGCAGATAGGGGTTTCGGAATTTAATCTTGACGATGACCTA